>JBJMQD010000317.1:0-15812 GCA_045802855.1 Myxococcales bacterium
TCTTCGGCCACGAGAAGGGCGCCTTCACGGGCGCCGACAAGATGAAGCCCGGCCTCCTCGAGGGCGCCGCGGGCGGCACGGTCTTCCTCGACGAGGTCGGCGAGCTGCCGCCCGGGTTCCAGGCGAAGCTCCTCCGCGTCCTCGAGGAGCGGGAAGTCACCCGCCTCGGTGGCTCTCTGCCGATCGCCATCGACGTGCGCGTCCTTGCCGCGACGAACCGCGATCTGCGCAAGGCATCCCAGGAAGGCAGCTTCCGGGAAGATCTGTATTACCGGCTCGCCGTCTTCCCGCTCCGGATCGCGCCGCTGCGGCAGCGTCCCGAGGACATCGTGCCGCTTCTCCGCGCTTTCGTCGCCGACCTCCGCGGACCGAAGCTCGCGCTCACCGCGGAAGGCGAGCAAGCCCTCCGCGCCCATCCCTGGCCGGGCAACGTGCGCGAGCTACGCAACTTCGCCGAGCGGCTGCATCTGCTGAACGACCCGGGACCGATCACCGTCGACGCGGACGCGACCGCGCTGCTCGCCCCGGCGGCGAAGGCCTCCGGAACCGTGGCCGGCATCGGCACGCTTTCCTACCGCGAGCTGTGCGACGAGGCGGAGCGGAAGATCCTGCGCGAAGCGCTGGATCGGAGCGGGGGAAACGTCGCCGCGGCCGCGCGCCTGCTCAAGGTCGATCGCGGAAACCTGTACCGCCGTATCAAGACCCTCGGCGTCGATGTTGCCGACGATCCGATGTAGCGGGTACATCCCCGATGTCGCGGCGACATCGACGCGCTGGATGCGAGCCTCGCGATTGCGCGAGCTTGCGCCGCTCGTCGTCGTGGCCCGCGAAGTGCTGGAGGAGGGCATCGGAGGGTCCGATGCGTCCGAGCTTCTTCTTCCTCTTCCCCGCGATCCTGCTCTTCTCGAGCCCCGCCGCAGCGCGCCGTACCCACCGGTCCGCCGAGGAACCGGTACACGAGACGTGCACACGGAAGCTCTCCGACGACGAGGCGCAGGCGCTCCGTTCCGTCCAGGAACCCGTCACCGTTCGCCTCTCCGGCTTGCGATCGCTCGACGAGGACTCCGTCTGGAAGACCGTCGGAGGCAGACCGGTCGATCCGATTCCCCGCGACGAGGTGATCGCCCTCGTCGTCCGGCTGCACACGACGGGACTGTTCGCCGCCATCGTTCCGTCGCTCGATTCCGAAGGCATCGAGCTTGCGCTCAGCGAGAACGAATCGGTCAGGACCGTGCGCCTGCGCGGCCTCTCCGAATTCCGCAGCGAGGACGTTCTCGATCGGCTCCTCGAGACGCCTTCCTCCTGGGACATCGAGCGGAGCCGCCGCGACAGGAAAGAGGCCGACCCGGCTTCCTGCCCCGAAGCGCTGCCGTCGCGCGACTTCTTCGCCCGCGTCGAGGACGGCGAACCGAAGCCCGGGATCCTCTGGAAGGGCCTTCGCGGGGCGCTCGATCGCGTCGCCGGTTACCTGCGGGGCCGCGGCTACCCGCTCGCGCGGCTGGAAGGGAACCTGAGCCCGTCGGGCATCCTGCAGATCGACGTCGACGAGGGACGGCTTTCCGGCGTGGAAGTCCGCGGCCTCGACGCTGGCCTCGCCCGCGACGTGACCCTGGAGCTCGGGCTCGTCCGCGGCGACGTGTTCTCCACCGGCGAGCTGTCGAGCGGCCTCGAGCGCGTCGAGCGGCGCTGGCCATTCCTCCGCGCCGATCGAAAGAGCAGCAGGCGCCGTAGCACTTCCACGGAGATTCGCATCGACGCGCTCCCCGACGGTGGCAAAGAGTTCCGCTCCGAGGCGCGGCAGCAGCCGATCGGAGCGGAAGACGAGGACGAGCGCCCCCGCCCGCGCCGCAAGCACCGCGAGCGGTCCACTGGCTCCTGGTATGGATTCGACGGCGACAAGCTCATCGTCTACCTCCGCGCCGAGCGCTCGCGAGGGGACGTGCAGTGGATCGAGATCCTCCGCCACACGCCCGTCACGGGCTTCGCGCCCGGCCTCGCCGTCACCGCGACGGTCTACGATCCGAAAGACCGCGTCCACCTGCTTCTCGACGGCGCCGTGAACATCAACACTAAAAGATCCAGCCGGCACGATGCGGAGGGGACCTTCCTCGAGCGCCTGGGCGCGCAGGAGAAGGTCGATTGGCTGATCGGAGCGCGCCTGCGGATTCCCGCTCTGGCCATCGCCGAGCTCGGCGGGCAGATCCACACCCTCACCGACACGAGCGATCGCTGGCGAATCTCCAACGTCGACTCGTACCTGTACTCCGCCCTCATCAACCGCGCCGACCGCGAGTACTACCGGCGCAGCGGATACGCGGCGATCCTCACCACGCACCTCTTCGACATGCTGACCCTCGGCGCGGAGTACCGCCGGGACCAGTACGATCCGCTGCCCGCGCCGCCCGGCGTGTGGACCCTCTTCAACAAGGACGAGCCGCTCTACGGGTCCGCCCCGGCCGACAGCGGCGAGATCGGATCGGTGCTCCTCCGCGTCGAGTACCGGAGCGAGAAGGTCCCGCTCCATCGGGTGGGATCGATGTGGCGCAACTCCGAGACTTCGCTCCTCCCGGTGGAACCGGGCGTCGTGGGCATCCGCAGCCTCGATACGGTCGAGATCGCCGACCCGTCGCTCGGGGGCATCTTCCACTTCACCAAGGTCGTGAGCGACAGCTTCCTCGTCCTCGAGACCGGGCCGGAAAGCACCCTCACGCTGCGCGCCCGCGCGGGCTTCGGGCACGGGCTACCGCTCCAGAAGCAGGAGGGCCTCGGCGGCTGGACCGCGCTGCGCGGATACGACTTCAAGGAGTTCCGCGGCGACGCTTCGCTCCTCGGCACGCTTTCGTACGAGGGCCGCCATTTCGGCGTCTTCTTCGACGCGGGATCCGTCCGCCAGACTGGAAACTGGCTGGATCCCAAGACGTCCGCAGGCGCGAGCTTCTCCTTCGCCGAGGGGAGCACCCGCATGGAAGCCGCCTGGCGCCTCGACTCCCGCGCCAAGGCGCTGCCTGACTTCCGCATCCTCTTTGCGGTGCCGCTATGAGGCTTCTCTGGCGCATCCTGCTCGACCAGCGCCGGCTCGCGCTCGCGCTCCTCTTCCTCGCCGGAGCGGCGCAGGCGCAGGAGGCGGCGTGCAGGGCGGTCCTCGCCGGGACCCGCGCGCTCGTCGACGCGACCGTGCACCATCTTCTCGACCGCGACCTGCTCCGCCTCGTCAAGCTGGGCCTCTCGGGGCGGCTCACCGTCGAGGCGACGGTGGTCCGCCGCCGCCACCTCTGGTTCGGCCGGGTCGTGTCGAAGGGCACGCGTGAGCTGCCGCTGTCGTGGTCGGCGGAGCGGGGCGTTCTCGAGCTCGACGGCCGGCCCGTGTCCGACCCGGAGCACATCCCTCTCGAGCGCATCGTGCTTTCGCTGGGCGAGTCCGAGGATCCCTCGACCTATGAGGCGCAGGTATCGACCCGCCTGGTGGTGGTGACCGAGAACAGCCTCGGCCGGGTGACGGGCCTTTTCGCGGGCGACAGCGATTCACCGCTCACCAAGACCGTGCTCTCCGCGATCGCGAACGATCTCACCCGCTCGGCGAGCGTCACCTGCGCGCTGGAGCCCAGGAAGTAAGCCGATTCAAGACGTGGCGATCAGCTGCCGGACCATCTCGCCGTAGGTCCGCCCCAGCACTCCGCAGAGCGTTCCCAGGAACTTGAACCCGACCGTGAAGTTCAGATGGGTCGCCTTGTCGAGCGCGTCGCGGTCGAGCTGCACGACGTCCGCGGCGGTCGCCGCGATCACCGAGGCCGACCGCGGCCTCGCGTCGACGAACGACATGAAGCCGAAGAGATCCCTCGGACCGAGGCGCGCGAGCGTTCGCTCCTTGCCGTCCGCGACCTTCTTGCGCACATCGAGCTCGCCTTCGGCGATGAGGAAGAAGCTGCGCGTCGTCTCGCCTTCCTCGATCACCACCTTGCCCGGTGCGACGGCAAGCTCGTGCCCGAGCATCGAAAGCCACGCCGCCTCGTCCTCGCTCACGTGGGGCGAGCGCTCGCCCGCGTCGGCGAGCACGGCCGCCCGGCTCTCGGCGGAAGCGTCCGGTTTCAGCGCCACCTCCGTTGCCGCGCGGAGCTTCTCGCTGATCGACCGGCTGTAGGCGTGAAGCAGGCCGACCGCCAGGTTGCGATGGGCGAGCACCTCGTGGCGCAGCGGGTTCTTCGGCACGGCGCGAACGATGGTCTTCTCCCGCGCCACGTACCGGACGCCCTCGGGAAGCGTGGCGAACGCCTCGACCTCGCCGAAGAGGTCTCCCGGGCGGATCTGGCAGATCACCACTTCGCCGCGGCGGGTCTTCGCGGTCACTTCGACGAGCCCGGAGACGACCAGGCAGATGGAATCGTTCGGATGCCCGGCGGCAAGGATTTCTTGCCCGGGGACGAACTCCGCGAGCTTGGCGATCGCCTCCAGACGATCCCGATCCCTGTGGTCGAGGTGGGCGAAGCGCTCGCTGGTGGCGTAGGCGAACATGAGGGAGCCGAAGCTGCCGCATCCAGGTCCGCAGGGCAAGCGTCAAAGCGTGCGATTTGCCTGGTGGAATGTTGCCCTACCGCGCCAGCCGGAACCCGATGTTCGAGAACTGCGCCGCCTCGGGCCACGCGTTCCGGTGGGCGCAGCGCAATTGCGGCGGGTGGGCGTTCCAGCCGCCGCCCCGGGCCGCTCGCAGGCCGGCATCGGTGAAACGATCCTCGACCCACTCCCAGACGTTCCCGGCGCAGTCCCAGAGGCCGTGCGGGCTCAGGCCCGCCGGGAAGCAGCCGATCGGCAGCGTGTGCCGGGCGCCGCCGCGATGGTGGGCGCGGGCGGGGTCCCATTCGTCTCCCCAGGGGTACCGCCGGCCGTCCGCGCCGCGCGCGGCCCGCTCCCATTCGGCCTCCGTCGGCAGCCTCGCCGAGGCGAACCGGGCAAATGCTTCGGCCTCGTACCAGCTGACGCCCACCACGGGCTGGTTGGGCCCGAGATACGCGCTCCAGTCCGGATCGTCCCAGAATCTCGGGCGCACGGCTCCGGTCCGCGTCCGCCATTCCCATCCGGCGTCGCTCCAGACGGATCGCTCCGCGTACCCGCGCGCGACGAACTGCGCGAATTCCGTCACCGTCACGGGCGCGACGGCGATTTCGTACGCGTCCGTATGAGCCCGGACCTGCGGCTGCTCGTTGGGCTCGCCGTCGGGCGGGTCGGTCCCGCGCAAGAACGATCCCGCCTCGATCCGGACGAAGGCGCCGATGCGCGGATCGGATTCGCCGAGCGCCCGCGCCGCCGCCACGCGTTCCTCCAGCGGGGCGCGCTGCTCCGGATCTTCCAGGATCGTCCGCTGCACGCGCTGGAACATAAAGAAGGCGCCCCGATCGCGCGAGGCGCGGGTTAAACAGGTGCCCATGGTGACGGCCGTCATCTACGATCTGGACGGAACGCTGGTCGATTCGCGCGGCGACCTGTCCGACTCCGTCAACGCCATGCTCCGGACGCTCCGCCTTCCCGAGCGCGACGAGCGCGAGATCTGGAGCTTCGTCGGCGAAGGCGCCGAACGCCTCGTCCGGCGTTCGCTGGGCGCCGCGAACGAGCACCGGTTTCCCGAGGCCATCGAATCGTGGCGCGACGAATATTCGCGCCGGCTCTTGCGCAAGACGAGAGCCTACCCTGGAATCACGGAACTGCTCGAGGCGCCGCCCGCGTCGCGCGCCGTGCTCACCAACAAACCCGGAGACTTTGCCCGGCAGATCCTCCAGGGACTCGGTCTCCTCGACAAGTTCCACGGTGTCGTCGGCGGCGACGAGGCGCCGAAGAAGCCCGACCCGGCGGGCCTCCTCGGCCTCTGCGCAAAGCTCGGCGAAGATCCTGCGCGGACGCTGTATGTCGGCGATCACACGGTCGATATCGCGACCGGAGCGGCGGCACGCGTCCGTGTCTGCGCGGTGGGATGGGGATTCGGAGACCCGGAAACGCTTCAGAAGGCGGGGCCGGCGCACTACTGCGCGACGCCGTCCGACCTCCTGCGGCTGCTCGCGCGCCTCGTTTCCGACTGAGCATCCGACTCCTTCCGAGGATCGGGTGGCGGATGCGCCGGGGGGGCGACAGACTTGTCCGAAGCACAACCGGGCTTGACTCTTTCGCAGCCCCGCGCGAAAGGCAGGGGTCGCCCGTCCCGTAGGACCGAGGAGAGGCTGTGGCAGAAAGCGCACGAATCCACATCGGAGGACACGATCTCGAGTTTCCGGTTGTCGTAGGGACGGAGAACGAGCGCGGGATCGACATCACGAACCTGCGCAGCAAGACCGGCGTGGTGACGCTCGACCCGGCCTTCATGAACACGGCCTCGACCGTCAGCTCGGTCACCTATCTGGATGGCGAGAAGGGGATCCTGCGCTACCGCGGAATCCCCATCGAGGAGCTCGGCGAGAGGAGCAGCTTCGTCGAGACGGCCTACCTGCTCATCTACGGCAACCTCCCGACCCGCCCGGAGCTCGACGGCTTCCGAGGGCTCCTCACCCGCCACTCCATGATCCACGAGGACATGCGGAGGTTCTTCGACGGGTATCCGATCACCGCGCACCCGATGGCGATCCTCAGCGCCATGGTCACCTCGCTCAGCTCCTTCTACCCGTACGCGCTGAACGCGAAGGACGACCAGTACCGCGACATCACCATCGCGCGGTTGATGGGAAAGCTGCCCACCATCGCGGCGTTCTCCTACAAGAAGAACATCGGGCACCCGTTCGTCTACCCGCGCAACGACCTCGAGTACTGCGCGAACTTCCTGCACATGATGTTCGCCGTCCCCGCCGAGCCCTACAAGATCAACGAGGTGGCGGTGCGGGCGCTGAACCTGCTCCTCATCCTCCACGCCGATCACGAGCAGAACTGCTCGACCAGCACCGTCCGCATCGTCGGCAGCGCGCATACCAATCTCTTCGCCTCGATCAGCGCGGGCATCTGCGCGCTCTGGGGACCGCTCCACGGCGGCGCGAACCAGGAAGTGGTCGAGATGCTCGAGGACATCATCGAGCGCGGGCTCACCGCCAAGCAGTTCATCGACCAGGTGAAGGACAAGAAGGCGGGCCTGCGCCTGATGGGCTTCGGCCACCGCGTCTACAAGAACTTCGACCCCAGGGCGAAGATCATCAAGCGCGCCTGCGACGAGCTTCTCGCCAAGCTCGGCATCCACGATCCGATGCTCGACATCGCCAAGGAGCTGGAGGAGACGGCGCTGCGGGATCCCTACTTCGTCGAGCGCAAGCTGTACCCGAACGTCGACTTCTACTCGGGCATCATCTACCGCTCCCTCGGCATCCCGACGCAGATGTTCACCGTGCTCTTCGCCCTCGGACGCCTTCCTGGCTGGATCGCGCACTGGAAGGAGATGATCGAGGACCCGAGCACCAAGATCGGTCGCCCGCGGCAGATCTACATGGGCCCGACGCAGATGCACTACGTGCCCATCGAGCAGCGGACAACGGGGCGTTAGCTATTTGTGCCGTAGCGCCACTACGCCCGTCGTGATGGCGGGGACGTAGGTGATGAGCAGCACGCCTATCGCCATGATGATCAGGAACGGCAATGCCTTGCGATAGAGGTACGGCAAGGGCTTGTCGAACCGGCTCGCCGAGAGGAACAGGTTGAGCCCCATCGGCGGGAAGAGGAAGCCGAGCTCGAGGTTGGCGAGGAAGACCACGCCGAGGTGCACCGGGTCGACTCCGAAGGCGACGCCGAGCGGCGCCACGAGCGGCGCGAGCACCACGATCGCCGAATAGATCTCCAGCACGCTTCCCAGCACGAGCAGGAGAACGTTCAGCGCCAGCAGGAACTCCCACTGCGAGTGGATGTGCGCCTGCACCCAGGCGAGGAGCCGCGTCGGGATCTCCGCGTCGACGAGGTAGCTCGTGAACCCGAGCGCGACCCCGAGCAGGATGACGACGCTCCCGACCAGGGTGGAAGCGTGCACGAGCACCCGGGGCAGATCGCGGAACGGATGCACGTCGCGAAACACCAGAAGCTCGACCACGATCGCATACGCCGCCCCGAGCGCCGCCGCCTCGACGATGGTGGCGAATCCGCTCGCCACAGCGACCACGATGAGGAGCGGAAGGCCGATGTCCCACTTCGATCCCCAGAGCGCCTTCGCGGCATCCTTCGCGTCGAACGGTATCCGCGGGGCGTGGCTCTTCACCCCGACCAGGACGCCGTACATCGCCACGAGCACGATCATCAGCACGCCGGGAACCAGGCCGCCGAGATACAAGTGATCGATCCCCACGTTGGCGACGACGCCATAGAGGATCACCGGCAGGGAAGGGGGGAAGAGGAGCCCCAGGCTTCCCGACGCGGTCACCAGGCCAAGCGAGAAGCCCTCCGGATAGCCCTCACGAATGAGCGCCGGGAAGATGATCCCGCCGAGGGCGAGGATGGTGACCCCGCTCGCCCCGGTGAAGGTGGTGAAGAGCGCGCAGACGGACGCCGCCACGATGGCGAGACCCCCGGGCATCCACCCGAAGACGGCCTGCGCCGCGCGCACCAGCCGCTGCGAGGCTCCTCCTTCCGCCAGCACGTAGCCGGCGACGGTGAGGAGCGGGATGGCGGGGAGGGTGGGCTGGATGACGAGACGGAAGGTTTCGGCGGGCACCGCCGCAACCGGGGTACCCGCGAGGAAGAAGAGCAGGAGCGCGAATCCCGCCATCGCGATGAACACCGGCGCCCCGAGGAGGAACGCCCCGAGCAGCACCAGGGACCCGGGCCACGACACGAGCCCCGGATGACCGCGCACCAGCGTCGGCCCGTCGAGAACGGGCAAGAAACCATGGCCCTTCAGCGCGAGAATCCGCGAAAGGACGAAAGGGATGACCGCCGCCGCCGCGACCCAGGCCGCGATCCGCCAGCGCCGGGTCGGGGCCATCGCCCCCGAGCGGTACGCCATGACGGCGAAGCCGATCGGCATGATGACCTCGAACCACCATTCCGGGATGTCGCCTGCGAGCATGTCGTCGCGCCCGCGATCGGCGAGGACGAGCACCACCGCGGCATAGGCGAGCACGGCAGTGATCAGCGCCGAGATGACGTGTACGTACCCGCGCGCGTGCTTCTGCCAACGGTCGGGCAAGAGCTCGACGGTGCTGAGCGCGAGATGCCGCTCCGTCGCGGTGGCGAGCATGGCGCCGACGAACCCGACCCAGAGCGTCAGGTGCTGCGTGTACGGCATCGCATCCGGCACCCCGACGCCGATGGCGCGGCGCAGGAGCGCCTCGAGCGTGGGCAGCAGGATCATCGCCAGCACGATGACGACGAGCAGCCCCTTCTCAACCGCGGTGCCGCCTGGCCGCTCGCCGATCTTCTCGTGGGCCGCGCTGGGGAGCGGCTCCGTCGATACCGGGGTCGGCAGTCGACTTTCCGCCGTCTGCTCCGGCCTGCGGCCTTCGCCCGTCGCGGGCGAAGCCCGCTCCTCCTTCACGGTTGACATCGGTGCGCCGCTCCATATCACTTGCCGCCACCTTGCGCCCCGTCTGCGTCGCCCTCCTGCTCGCACTTGCCGCCTGCTCGCCGAAGACCTATGCGCTGCGCAACGTCGCCGACGCGCTCTCCTCGGAAAGCAAGGGCGGAGCCTTCGCGCGGGACGACGATCCGGAGCTGGTGGGCGACGCCGTTCCCTTCGCTCTCAAGACAATGGAGCAGCTCGCCGACTCTCTCCCGGACCATGCGGGCCTGCGTCTCGGGATGGCGCGCGGGTTCACCCAGTACGCCTACGGCTGGGTGCAGCTTCCCGCCGACGAGCTGGCGGAGAAGGACCTCGCCCGGGCCAAGGAGGAGCAGGACCGCGCCGCCCGCCTCTATCTGCGGGCCCGCGATTACGGCCTCGACGGTCTGCGCATGACGCGCGGAATCAAGATCGAGGAGCTGCGCGGGACCGAGCAGGCCCGCTCGGCCGCCCTCGCGCGCCTGAACAAGGACGACGTCCCGATGCTCTACTGGACCTTCGCCGCCTGGGGCGCCGCCATCTCGCTCCGCAAGCAGGACATGGACCTGGTGGGCGACGTCCCGGCCGTGGCCGCGATGCTCGATCGGGCGCTCTCCCTGGACGAGACGTACGGGGAAGGAGCCCTCCAAGAATTCGCGCTGCAGATCGATCCCGCCCGCCCGGAAGGGACGACCCCGGAAAAGCAGCGGGCCCATTTCGATCGCGCCCGCGAGCTGCAGAAGGGAAAGAAGATCTCCGCCCTGGTCACTTTCGCCGAGGCGGTTGCCGGACCAGGCCAGGACCGCAAGCTGTTCGAGTCGCTTTTGAAGGAAGCCGTGGACTTCGACGTCGACAAGCCGGAGGCCCGTGAGGATCGTCTCGCCAACATGCTCGCCCGCCGCCGCGCGAAGTTCCTGCTCGCGCACGAAAGCGACATCCTTTCCGACTGATCGAGGAAACCGCATGCAAAGCCGCTTCGCAGCCCTCGCCGTCCTCTGCGTGTCCCTCGGAGCGGGCGCCGCTCGGGCCGCGCCCGTCCGCATCAAGCTCGGGACGCTCGCGCCGCAAGGGTCCACCTGGCACCTGCAGCTCCAGGAGATGGCGCAGAAGTTCTCGCAGGAGTCGGGCGGGCAGGTGGAGCTGAAGATCTACGCGGGCGGCACGCAGGGCGGCGAAGGCGAGATGATCCGCAAGATGGCCATCGGGCAGCTCCAGGCGGCGTCCATCACCGCCGTGGGCATGCACGAGATCGCGAACGAGCCCCAGGTCGAGGACGTGCCCTTCATGATCGATTCGTACGAGGAGTACGACTACATCCACGAGAAGATCCGCCCCAAGCTCGACAAGGCGATCGAGAGCAAGAACTACGTCGTCCTGCAGTGGAGCGAAGTCGGCTTCGTCTACTTCTTCTCGACCAAGCCGTACCGGACGCCCGCCGATTTCGCCCAGGGCAAGGTCTTCACCTGGAACGGCGATCCCGACGCGGAAGCGGCCTGGAAGAAAGCGGGCTTCCGTCCCGTGGTGCTCAGCTCGACGGACCTCATTCCGTCGCTCTCGTCGGGGATGGTGAACATCATCGCGCAGCCGCCCCTCTACGCGTTCACCACCCACATCTTCGAGAAGGCGGGCAACATGCTCAACATGCACTGGGGCTTCTTGACCGGCGCCACCGTGGTGAAGCGCGACACCTGGCAGAAGATTCCCGAAGCCCTCCGCAAGAAGCTGCTCGCGCTCGGCGAGGAGTACGGCGAGCGGACCCGCAAGGACGTCCGCAAGCAGAACGACGAGTCCATCGAGCAGATGAAGAAGAGGGGCCTCAACGTCGTCGAGCCTGCCGACGTCTCGGAGTGGCACAAGGTCGCCGAGCAGGCGAACACAGTCATCCGCGGGAAAGTGGTCCCGGTCGAGATGTTCGACGAGGTGATCAAGCTGCGCGACGAATACCGCGCGCAGCACAAGCGCTGAGCTACGGAGCGCGCGGAGTGTTCCCGCAAGATCACCTCCTCGCGTTCTCCGGTTGCGACCGCGGCGATGTGCGGGTACAGCGCAGTGCGTGCGGATCCTGGTCAGCAACGACGACGGAATCGAGGCCCCCGGGCTGCGTGCCCTGGCTGAGGCGCTCCTCCCGCTCGGCGACGTCCTGGTGTGTGCCCCCGATCGCGAGCAAAGCGCCTCGAGCCACAGCATCTCGCTCCATCGGCCTTTGCGCATCGAAGAGCTTCCGCCGTGGGGCCCCATCAAGCGCTACTCCGTCGACGGCACTCCCACCGACGCCGTGTACGTCGGGGTCAACCATCTCTTGCGGGAGGGCAGGCCCGACATCGTCGCGAGCGGCATCAACCGCGGCCCGAACCTGGCGATGGACATCCTCTATTCGGGCACCGTGGCCGGGGCGATGGAGGGCGCCATGATGGGTGTGCCGTCTTTCGCGGTGAGCCTCGCCACCCGCGGCCACGCAGACTTCGAGCCTGCCGCGAAGTTCGCGAGCGTCCTCGCCACCGAGCTGGGGAAGCGGCGCCTTCCGCCCGGGACGCTCCTCAACGTCAACGTCCCGGAGGGCCAGCCGGCCGGAGTGGCGATCACCCGCATCGGCAGGCGGACCTATTCCGCCGCCGTCGTCGAGAAAATGGACCCCCGCGGACGCGCGTACTACTGGATCGGCGGTGACGAGCAGTCCCACGAGAACGTGCCGGGAAGCGATTGCGACGCGGTCTTCGACCGCAGGCTCATCTCCGTCACGCCGCTCCATCTCGACCTCACCCTCCACGCCCTCGTCGAGGAGCTGAACGGGTGGGAGCTGCCCGGTCTTGCGCCGCCTGCCTGATGCTCGCCTTCGCTTGTGCGTCGGCGCGGCCGGCACAGCAGCGGCCGCCGCAACTCGATCCGCCGGAACAGGCGGAGCGCACGCACGACATCCATCGCGGTGTCTTCCACCAGGTGCGCAAGGGCGAGACCCTCTTCGCCATCGGGCGGGCCTACGGCGTCAGCGCGGACGAGATCCGCATCGAGAACGGGATCGCCGATCCTGCGCAGGTCGCGGCGGGGTCGCTCGTCTTCGTTCCCAGGGCCGAGCGGACCATCGAGATGCCCGCAGAAGCGAAGGTCGAACCGCGTCCCCGCCGGGCGCAGCCCTCGCAGATTCCGCGAGCGGGAACGGGTCCGCTCGACCCCGCGGCGCACGGCGCGCCGCTCGCCTGGCCAGTGCACGGCGTGCTCGTGTCCGCGTTCGGGATGCGCGACACCGAGCAACACGAAGGGATCGATCTCGCCGCGCCGGAGGGAACGCCCGTTCTCGCCGCGCAGTCCGGAAAGGTGCTCTTCGCCGGGTTCCAGCGCGGCTACGGGAACCTCGTCCTCGTCGGACACGACGGCGGCCTCGTCACGATCTACGCGCACAACGCCGAGAACCTCGTCGCCGCGGGCGACCCGGTCGCGCGTGGCCAGCGCATCGCCCGCGTAGGGCGCAGTGGCAATGCGACCGGTCCCCATCTCCACTTCGAGGTCCGGATCGGTACGCGCCCACGCGATCCGTTGCATTTCTTACGCTAGGACGCCTGCGCGAGGGTGCCGTGGAGGGTCCGATGTGGCATGGGGTGGTGCCTTATCGTTGCAATTTACCGCGCGCAGGGCTCTTTTTGTTGCATCGCGGCCGCCCGGTTGCTAGTACTTCAGTCGGATGTCCTGGGTGACCGGGAATCCCAGGCCGTCGGTCCCATACCCCCCTTGGGACCGGCGGCCTTTTTTCTGCCCTGCGCTCCCGTTCCGTTGCGCGTCGTGCGAAAAGGGCGCGCATGGCTACCGCTCTCGAGCAGGTCCGCGCGCTGGTTCGCGACGTTCCCGATTTCCCCCAGCCCGGGATCGTCTTCAAGGACCTCACCCCGGTGCTTGGCGACGCGGCGGCATATCGAGCCGTCATCGACGAGCTCACCGCGCGCCTGCAGGGAAAAGGATTCCAGCGCATCGTCGCCATCGAGTCGCGCGGCTTCCTCTTCGGCGCTCCGCTCGCCGACAGGCTCGGTCTCGCCGTCGCCCCGGTCCGCAAGCTCGGGAAGCTCCCGTACAAGACGGAGCGGGTGCAGTACGCCCTCGAGTACGGGACGGGCATCCTCGAGGCCCACGTCGACGCGGTGAAGCCGGGTGAGAGGGTGGCGATCATCGACGATCTCCTCGCCACGGGCGGCACCGCCGCCGCGGCCGGCGAGCTCGTGCGCAAGGAGGGCGGGACCGTCGGCGCATATCTCTTCGTCGTCGAGCTGGTCGCCCTGCGGGGCCGCGACAAGTTGCGGGGCGCCGAGGTCGACGCCCTCATCGCGTTCTAGGATCTGTTGACCCGGATTTCGCCTGCTGCTACCGAAACCAAGGAACCGCCCCCATAGCTCAGGTGGATAGAGCGACGGTTTCCTAAACCGTAGGCCGCCTGTTCGAGTCAGGCTGGGGGCACTTCTCCGTCCCACTCTCGATCGGCAGGCGTACGCCGTCGTGGGCGGGTACGTCATTCCTTCTTGCGGTTGCGCTCGAAGAGGTCGAGCTTCTTCTTGACGGCCAGCGTATCGCGCAGGATGGGCAGCGCGGCACGGTCCTTCTTTCGATCGGCGGCCTCTTTGGAGCGGATCACGTCCTCCAGCGATGCAACCGCCAGGGCCTCGCCGCCAAAGTCGAATGTCTTTGCTCGGGCGCGGACGTCATCGAAACTCATCTCCCCGGCGAGCCGGAACAACACGTCGACCGGAACCACCTGAGTCGTGATGCGCACGCCATCGAAGGCCCCAGGCCGCCCGCGTGCGCCTGGCTTCTCCAGGATGGGCTGCGGAGCAGCGCCCGCAAGCGCTTTCGCGAGCGCGTCCATCTTCTTGCGCACTCGTGGCTTGTCACCGACGAAAATATCGACGTCCCTGGTAAGCATCGGCGCGTCGTTCAGGATGGCCGCGACGTTGCCGACGACCACACCGGCCAGGTGCACCTCACGCAAAGCCCTCGCAACCGTCGCAAGAAAGGCGGCGTCGAAGCTAAAAGGCGTAGCCGCCTCCCTTCAATGGGTAGACGAACAACTTCCGCTGGGTAACGGGCCGCAGCAAGCAGTCGATGATCAGGTTGAGGTCATCCGGATCGATTCCGGGCAACTCAGGGCCAAGCTGCTCTTGCAACTCGCGAACTCGCTGGGCAAACCGCTCGATGTCGCGCGGCCTGCCGCCCCGCAAGCCATTGCGGCGAACCGCCGCGCGCTTCGCTTCGCTCCTGCTCCGCCCGCCACGGCGGCTCAATTCCCGCGCGTTCATGATGGTGGCAAGGTAACCTAACCGCTTAGGTTTCTCAACGGCTCGCGCCGCCGATGCGGCTGGGGTGCGGCGCTATCCCGGCGTGAGCGCGAAGGCGCACGCCACCGCGTACGCCTGCGTTACCGACGCAGTGGCCGTGAACGCGGAGGAAGCTCCTGCCGCCGGCTGCAGCGCGTCCGCCGTCGTCATCGACCGGCTCCCGGCATTGTTGACGTTGGTCCGCTGCTCGAGCGCCGACGGCACCGTCCACGCCGTCGCGGCTCCCGAGAGGGAGTGCGCGTAGAAGTTTACGACGACGAGCTCGTTCGCGGCGGTAGTGACGAGACCGGGAGCCGGGTAGGTCGAAGCGCTGTTGCCCGCGTCCCGCACCGCGCTCACGTCCACGGGCCTCACTGTCGACACGCCCGAATAGGCCGAGATCGACAACGCACCGCCGACGCCCGTGCTCGTCCTCCACGTCGGCGCCAGGTCTCCGGTGGCGTGGACATGCGAGAAGACGGCCAGCGCATCGACGGTGCCGTGGTTGACGCGCTGGAGCAAGGTCCAGCCGGCGGGCGTGGTGATCGTCGGCTGCACGGTAGCACCGGTGTTGCCGAAGCCGACCGACGCGATCAGCACGTCGCCCGGGACCGCGCCCGTCGGAATCGCGACGGTGAGCGTGCTCGATGCTCCAGACGCATAGCTCCTCGTGGTCGCGCCGTGGAAGACGATGGCGCCCGGAGGAGGAGGCGGCGGAGGTGGAGGAGGCGGCGGCGCGATGAAGTAGCTGACGGTCGCGACGTGGGTGAGGGTGTCGCTCACCGCAGTGATGGTGATCGAATACGTCCCGGGCGGCGCGGTGCCCGGCGAAAGGGTCAGCGTCGCGCTCGCCGCCGCGGGCCCGACTGTCACGCTCGGGGGGTCGACCGTGGCGGTGGAGCCGGCCGGGTTCCCCGAGACCGACAGCGAAACAGTTCCGCTGAAGGCCCCGGACGGTGTGATAGTCAATGTGCTCGCGGCGTCGGTCCCCGGCGTGCTCGTCACGCTAGCGGGGCTCGCCGCAACCGAGAAGT
>JBJMQD010000362.1:0-15133 GCA_045802855.1 Myxococcales bacterium
GTATCTCGGCTCGTTCGAGCGGCCTGTCACGCCGGCGATGTGGAAGCAGCTCGGTCCCGCCGCCCTGCCCGAGTTGGAGAAGATCGTGCGCGACCCGCAGCAGTTCCCGAGCAGGCGCGCGAGGGCGCTCAACGGAATCGCGACGATCGGATCGCTCACCGCGCCGGACCTCATGGTGGAGATGGCCAAAGACGAGAAACAGCCGAGCACGGTGCGGATCGCGGCAATGGGCGGCGTCGGACGGCTGCTGCCGAACCAACGGGTGCAGCAGGAGTTGCAGCCCATCCTGAAGAACGCGGCAAGCCCGAACGTCCGCCGCACCGCCGCGGATGTCCTCGCCCTGCATGGCGGCTGCTCCGCCGTCCGGGCGCAGGCGAAGCGCGAGCAGCACGACGGCCTGTCGAAGGCGCTCAAGACCTGCAACGAGACGAAATGACCCTCCCCGCCGCGCTGGTCGAGGCGGTGCGCGGCTGCGATCCTGGCGGTATCGCCGCCTTCGACGCGGACGGCACGCTCTGGCGCGAAGACGTCGGCGAAGCGTTCTTGCGGCACCTCGTGTGCATCGGCTGGGTGAAGCTTCCGGACGGACGCGACCCTTACGCGGAGTACGAGCGGCGGGTAGACGAGGACAGACGGAGCGGCTACGTGTTCGCGGCGCAGCTACAGGCAGGTTTGCGCGTCGACGAGGTGCAGGGCGAAGCCGAGCGGTTCGCGCGCGAATGGGTCCCGCCGCGATTGATTCCGCAAGTGAACGAATTGCGTGCGCTTTGCGATCGGCAACGCCTGAAGACCGTCATCGTTTCGGCAAGTCCCCTTTCCGTGGTCCTCGCCGCCGCCAAGGCGTTGCGGATTCCCGCGAGCCATTGCACGGGAATCGAGGTCGAGGTGACCGACGGCCGCTTCACCGACAAGGCGATTGAACCCGTGACCTACGCCGCGGGGAAGGTGGCCGCTCTGGAAAGACGCGGCTGGAGCTTGCCGGTCATCGCGTGCGGCGATTCCGCCCAGGGCGATGCGGCGCTGCTCTCGGCCGCGCGAATCGGCGTCGTCGTCGCGCCTCGTTCCGGCTCGCCGCTTTCGGCGATGGCTCCGGAGCGCGGGTGGTTCGTCGTGGAGCGCGACTAGCGCACGACTACGAAGACCCGACGCGCAGCGGAGCCGCTGTCGATTCCTCGCGCTCGCGGTCCGTGCGATCGGCGACGAGCGCCGGCACGCCGAGGGGCGTCGTCGAAAGCCCCAAGCGTCCGGCTGATTCGACCGCCGCCGCCGAGGGGAAGCGGAGGATGAACTGGGTGCCTTCCCCGAGGCGGCTCTGCACCTCGATCGTCCCGCCGTGCCCCTTCACGAGGCGTTGCGAGATGGCGAGGCCTAGGCCCGTTCCCTTCGTCTTCGTCGTGTAGAAGGGGATGAAGATGCGGTCCTTCGCGTCTTCGGGGATTCCGGCTCCGGTGTCGGCGAAGCGGACCTCCACCATGTCCGCCGTGTAGCGGGGCGAGGCGTCGGAAAGCTCGAGCGGGTTCTGCGGGCGGCGCGTACGCACCGCGAGGCGCCCTCCGTCCGGCATCGCCTGGACGGCGTTCAGCGCCAGGTTCATGAAGACCTGCTTCAGCTGCTCGGCGTCGGCGAGGACGAGGGGCAGCTGCGGCTCGAGATCGAGCTCCACCCGCACGTTCGCGGGAAGCGAAGGCTCGACGAGCTTCATGGTGCGCGAGATGACGTCGTTCAGATCGCTGCGCGTGAACTTGTCGGAGGCGCGCTCCGGGAACGGGCGCGAGTAGTCGAGGAACTGGGTGACGACGCCGTCGAGGCGGTTCACCTCCTCGACGATGATCTGGAGGATCTCCGCGTCTCCGCCGCGCAGCGTGCCGGGGTCGAGGTACTGCGCCGCGCCCTTGATGGCGCCGAGCGGATTGCGGATCTCGTGGGCGAGGCCGGCGGCCATCTCGCCGAGCGCGGCGAGCCGGTCGCGCTCCTTCATCTTTTCGTAGAGGCGGCTGTTCTCGATGGTGATTGCGGCCTGCTCCGCCACCTGGAGCATGGCCTGCAGCTCGTCGGAAGCGAACGCCTCGGGGACGCGATCGTCGAGGAGGCAGAGGAAACCGACCACGCCCTGGCCGGCCATGAGCGGAATCGCGACCCCGGCGCGCATCGCGGCCATGGCGGCGCCGAGCTCGGAAAGCCGGGTCCGCTCCTCGGCGAGCGCGGCGCTCTGCGGATCGCTCTCGGCCGGCGCGTGGCCGCCTTCTTCGTCCGGGAGAAGCTTCTGCAGCTCCGCGAGGCGGCGCTCGACCAGCTCGACGAGCTGGGCTTTCTGTCCACCCTGCGCGCTCTGCACGAGCGCCCGCGCGGTGGCGGCATCGAGATACGGAGCCGGCGCGGGACCGCGGTAGTCGAGCCGCCGGTACCCGAGGCCGTCGTCGGCGAGGAGATACAGCGAAGCGTGGGTGACCCTTCGCGTCTCGTAGAACGAGTCGAGCACGACCTGGCCGAGCTGGCGGACGTCGACGACGCTCGCGACCCGCTGCCGCAGCGCCTGCATGGCCTGGACGAGCTGGAATCGCTCCGCGAAGAAGAAGGCGAGGACGCGCTCCTCCACCTTCGCCTTGAGCGGCTCGAAGAGAATCAGGATCACGAAGGAGGCGACGAGCGTGTTGAAGAGGAAGAGACCGGTGCTCTGTCCTCCCGTCCAGCGGACGAGAAGGCCGTAGATGGCGGCGAGGACGAGGCCCACGCTGGCGAGGACGACGATCTTCCCGAGCAGCTCGTTGAGATCGAGGAGCCGGTGCCGCTGGATCGTCTGCGAGAGGAAATACAGGTAGATCGTCATCGCCACGTTGGCGAAGGGCGGAGGCGGCCACCCGGCGATGCGGATGAGCAGCTCTCCGAACGTGAGCCCGACGCAGAGCGCCGCCCCGACCCAGAGGTAGAACAGCCGCTGGCGCTCGGTCCGGCTCGCGGCCCTGCGCATGCGGGCGTAGAGGAGCGAGACCGCCGCTGTCATCAAGAGGAAGATGACCGTCGCGGCGGTGACCCGGACCCAGGGAAGCGGCGCGAGCGGAGAGAGCGCGATCGCGACCATCAGCGCCGAGGCGCTGACCGCGAGCCGTCGCAAGGCGACCGCTCGGCCCCCCGTGTCGCCCTGGAACGCGACCAGGAACTCGAGCATCGCGGCAGGGATGAAGCCTGCCGCCGCGAGCGTCACCCGGTAGGGCCAGACCGCCTTGTAGGCGAGGACGCCGAGAAGGAAGTCGCCGAGCTGGTAGAGGAAGAGCGAGAGGTTGAGGAACGCGAACGCGGTCCAGAGACGGGTCCGGTTGCGCCGCAGGAGCATCGCGAGCGCGAGCGCCAGCGACACGATCCCGGCCAAGAGTGCGCTCTGGATCCTCGCGTCCATCGGTCCGAGCGTAACACGCGGGTACGGGGTGTTGAGTCCCGGAATTGTTCGGCTGGGTCGCGGGGTTCTGGAAGTTGCCGGGCGTGGACCCGGATGACACAGTTCCCTACGCCCGCGATGCGCCTCCAAGCCCCGTTACTCCTCGTTTCCGCCCTCCTCGTGTGCGGCATTGCCGCACGCGCCGACGTTCCCGACCCGAGCCAGGACAACCTCGAAGAGGCGCTCGTCCGCGGTCCGGCGTTTGGCGACGCCGAGCTCGCCCCCTATTTCGCCGCAGGTCCGCTGAAGCAGGCGGCCGCGGAGGTGGAGGCGGGCCGTGGCGCGCAAGCGCTCAAGTTGATCCCGGCGAAGCCCCAGACCGTCCCTGCGAAATGGTTGCGCGCCTTCGCCCTTCGCGCTTCCGGACAGTCCGCGCAGGCCAAGCGCGCCTTCGAAGAACTTGCGCTTCTCGGCGGGCCGCTCGCGGATCGCGCCGTCCACCTCGCCGGCCTCTGCGCCGTCGACTTGAAGGACGGCGCCGCGGCCGAACGGCTCCTGGGACAGGTCTCGGCCCGCTACGTCGACGCCGACCAGGCCATGCTCGAGCGCGCGCGTCAGGTGATGAAGCTGCGCGTCCCGGGTGCCGCCACCGCCGCCGCCGTCGAGGAGATCGTCCGTCCGATCCTGGCAGGCGACCTTCGCGGAGACGTGGCAGCCGCTCATCTCACCGCCGGCGATGCTCAGCTCGCCGCCGGAGACAAGGACGCCGCTCGCGCCCATTACCGTTCCGCCTGGGTCGATCGTCCCCTCTCCGCAGCCGCGGAAAGCGCCCGGCAACGCGAGGCACGTCTCGGTCCGGGCGAGCCGATCGCCACGGGTCGCCTGATCCGCCGCGCGGAAGTGCTGCTCGAGGCGCATCGCAACCGCGAGGCGCTCGATCAGATCTCGAAGCTGAACCTGCCTTCGCTGTGCGCGGGAGGATGCCCGGGCGATCAGACTCCGGCGGCGCTCCTCCAGGCGGCGCTCGCGCTGTTCGCCCCGGCGGGCATGCCCGTGCAGCACGAGCCCACACCGGAAGACATCGCCCGCATCCCGCCCGATCCGGCCGACGGCCTCGCCTGCCGGGCCAAGCTCGTGCAGGGGCGCGCGCTGCGCAAGGAGCGCGAGTACCTCAAGTCGAAGTCCGTCCTCGCGCCCGTCGTTCTGCGGTGCGCCGACCCGGACGTGCGCGCCCGCGCCCTGTACCTCCTGGCGCAGATCGACACGATCCTGAGCCTCCCCGAGGCGGCGCCGCTCTGGGAAGCGCTGCATCGCAACTTCCCGCAATCGACCCTCGCCGACGACGCGGTCTTCTCGCAGGCAACGGTGCGGCGCCGCGGTGGCGACTTCGCCGGCGAGCGCGCGCTGCTCGAGGACATCGTCGATCACCATCTCGACAGCGACCTGCGCAGCGAGGCGCTCTTCCGGCTCTTCTGGTCCCATTTCGCCGAGGGAAACGCGAGAAAGGGTCTCATCTACCTCGATCAGCTCGCCGCGCATCCCGATCCTGACGGCGCCGAAGAGGAGCGCGCCCGCTACTGGCGCGCCCGGGCGCTGGTCGAGGCCGATCCGACGGATACCGAAGCGGGTCGCGCGGCTGCCCGCGAGGCCGCTCGCGCCGATCTCGTCTGGCTGGTCGAGGGCAGACCGCTCACGTATCACGGGCTCCTCGCCCGCGGCCGGCTCTCCGAGCTCGATCCTGCGCGCCTGCGCTCGATCGACGAGGCGGAGACGAAGGAAGTCGCTTCCGCGCTGCACGCGCACGGTCCGCTGCACGCCGGCCCGATGGCGCGGGATCCCCATTTCCTCGCCGCCGTCGAGCTCATCAGGCTCGGGCGCAAGCAGGAAGCGTCGCGGGAGCTGCTCGCCGTCGAGCGCGCTCCCCAGCGCTCTTCTCCCGCCGCAGGCGAAGAGGCGCTGATCCTGCTCGCCGATCTCTCGGCCCGGGCCGGCGATCTGCGCAACGCCCACGCCATCGTCCGCATCGAGCTGCGCGGCCTTCTCCGCCGGACTTCCGAGCCGCTCGCGCTGCGCGCCGCCGGCCTCGCCTATCCGCTCGCCTTCCGCGACCAGATCGCGAAGACGTCGAAGACGGCGGCGATCCCTCCGGACCTCTTGCAGGCCCTGATGCGCGAGGAGAGCGCCCTCGATCCGCGCGCGCTGTCGCCCACCGGGGCGCTTGGGCTCACCCAGGTGATGCCCGCCACGGCGCGCGATGTCGCGCGGAAGCTGAAGCTGCACGGGTTCTCGCCCTCGAAGCTCTACGAGCCCGACGTGAGCATTCGGATTGGCGGCACTTATCTCGGCGAGCTGTACGCGCGCTTCCAGCACCCGGCGCTCGCGTATGCCTCGTACAACGCCGGTCCCGGTGCAGTGTCGTCGTGGCTTTCCAAGCGCGGGACGCTTCCGCTCGACGTGTTCGTCGAAGAGATTCCCCTCGACGAAACGCGCGGGTACGTGAAGCGCTGCCTGCGCAGCTTCGCCGCCTACCAGTACCTCTACGGCGACGGGAAGGCGCGAGGGCCGCAGGTGTTGCAGCAACTGGCGGGGCCGAAACGGGAGAGCCGCCGCTTCAGGCTGGCGCGGTCCTCGCCTTCGTAGGGCTGCGCGCATAACTAGCGCCAATCGCCACATTTCGTTAACTTCCTCCGTCCATGGAGGATGGCAGACCTCGCTTGCGCGAGTTGCCCAGCGTCGACGAAGTCCTGGCCAGGCCCGCCGTACGCGAGCTGGCCGGCCGGGTAGGAAGGTCCGTGGCGAAGGTGGCCGCGCGGCAAGCGATCGCGGCCGCGCGGGAGCGGATCCTCGCCGGCGACTCGGCGTCAGGCGAGCTGGTACCGGACGGTGACGTTCTCGAGCGGGCGCGGCGCGAGACGGCGCCCCGGCTCGTGCGCGTCCTCAACGCCACCGGCGTCGTGCTCCATACGAATCTCGGCAGGGCGCCGCTCCACGAGGAGGCCCTTGCGCGAGTCGTCGAAGTCGCCTCCGGATATTCGAATCTGGAGATCGATCTGCGCACGGGCCGGCGCGGTCATCGCAGCGCCGCGGTCGAGCCGCTCCTCTGCGAGCTGTTCGGCGCGGAGGCAGCGCACGCGGTGAACAACTGCGCGGGGGCGACGCTCCTCGCCCTCGCGGCTCTCGGATCCGGCGGCGCCGCGATCGTGAGCCGGGGCGAGCTGGTGGAGATCGGCGGAGGCTTCCGGGTTCCCGAGATCCTTTCGCAGTCCGGATGCCGGCTCGTCGAGGTCGGTACGACGAACCGGACCAGGATCGCCGACTACGCGAGAGCGCTCGACGCCCTCCCGCAGGGTGCGCGCGGGCTCATCCTGCGCGTGCACCGCTCGAACTTCGCGCTGGTCGGCTTCACCGAGGAGCCCGAGGTCGCCGAGCTTTCCACGCTCGCTCGCGAGCGGGGAGTCCCGCTCCTGCACGATCTCGGGAGCGGCGCTTTGCGGCTTCCCCCTGGGCTCCCCGAGGAGATGACGGCGGCGCGCTCGCTGCGGGAAGGAAGCGACCTCGTCCTGATCAGCGGGGACAAGCTCCTCGGCGGACCGCAGGCGGGGATCCTCCTCGGCCGGCGAGACCTCGTCGAGCGGTGCAAGGTGCATCCCCTGTCGCGGGCACTCCGTGCCGACCGGATGCTGATCGCGGCGCTGGAAGGAACGCTGCAACTGTATCGCCAGGGCAGGGCGGACGAGCTTCCCGCCCAGGCCGCGATGGGCGCGGCGCCGCAGGCGCTGAACCAACGGGCGACGAGGCTCGCGCTCCTGCTCGGCGAGGCCGGCGTTCCGTGCACGGTCGTGGAAAGCGAGGGCCGGGTCGGCGGCGGATCCGTGCCGCTGTCGCGGCTGCCGGGGGCAGGAGTCGCGATTCCCGCGGGCGAGCGGCTCCTTTCCGCGCTGCGGCAAGGCCAGCCTCCCGTGGTCGCCCTCCTGCGCGACGAACGTACGGTATTGGACGTTCGTTGCCTCCGCGATACCGAGCTGTCGCTTGCCGCCTCGGCGGTGACCCAGGCGTGGCACAAGGCCCTAGGCCAGGAGGGACGGGTGGAAGACGGCCGAAGCGGCGCTAAACTTGGTGGAAGCGGGCAGGAGGTACCGGCCGCCGACGTCGCCGGTCGCGGAGGCGCACGGCAGGGGACCCCGGAGGACTACGACCCGCAGACGGAGGTGTGATTGCTCTCGACGAGCGTGCTGGTCCTGAACCGCCTGTACCAGCCGGTGCACGTGACGAGCGTGCGCCGCGCCATCATCCTCCTGTATCGCGGGGCCGCGAAGGCCGTCGACGAGCAGTACCAGACGTTCGATTTCGAAAGCTGGGCCGAGCTCGCGGTCGCGGTACATGACGAGTCCATCGGCACCTCCTCGCGGCGGCTGCGCGTGCCTCGGGTCATCCTGCTGCAGGCCTACGATCACTTGCCGCGCGCGAAGGTCCGCTTCTCGCGCCTCAACATCTACGCGCGAGACCGCAATACCTGCCAGTACTGTGGCCGCACCCCGCCCCGGGCCGAGCTGAACCTCGACCACGTGGTCCCGCGCAGCCGCGGCGGGCTCACCACCTGGGAGAACGTCGTCTGCTCGTGTGTCCCCTGCAATCTCAAGAAGGGAGGCCGCACGCCCGACGAGGCGCACATGAAGCTCCTGCGGCCGCCTGCCCGGCCGCGCTGGACGCCGTTCTTCCGCGGTCCACCCCGGACGGGCCGCTTCTACCAGCAGTGGCTGCCCTTCCTGAGCACCGCCGACCTCGCGTACTGGAACGTCGAGCTCACGACCGAGTAGATTGAACCGATGGCTGCCATGATCGACACCCCGGAGGCGGCGAATCGGCTGGCGCGGGCGATCGCTTCCGACCTGTCCCTCTACAACGAGGCGAAGATCAAGGAAGGGATCGAGAACGACACCTTCTTCACCGTGCTCGCCGACGAGATCCAGGAAGGCCGCGCTCATTACGCGAGCCGGGTCGATCCGAAGCTCATGGCGTCGACCAACTTCTACGAGCGGGCCCTCGTCGACGTGATCCTCGCGCGCAAAGGGACCATCAAGTCGAAGATCTGGTGACCGGGGTCGTCCTCCTCGACGTCGAGCCCGGCGAGGCGGGCAAGCGGCTCGATCAGCTTCTCGCCGCGCGGCTGCCGCAACTGTCGCGATCCCGGATCCAGGCGCTGATCGAGGAAGGCAATGTCGCCGTCGCGGGAGCCTTCGCGAAGGCGTCGCTGCGGGCGAAGGACGGGTGGCGCATCGAGGTCCGCATTCCCGCCCCGCGCAAGTCCAAGCTGGTCGCCGAGGACATTCCGCTCCCCACCTTGTACGAGGACGACCACCTGCTCGTCATCGACAAGCCGGCCGGGATCGTGGTGCATCCTGGCGCGGGCGTGACTTCCGGAACGGTGGTGCACGGGCTCCTCGCAAAAGTGCGCGGGCTAGCCGGGATCGGAGGCGAGGAGCGGCCCGGCATCGTCCATCGCCTCGACAAGGACACGAGCGGGTGCCTGGTGGTGGCGAAGACCGAACCGGCGCTGCGCGGCCTGCAGGCGAGCTTCAAGAGCAGGAACGTGGAGAAGCACTACCGCGCGCTGGTGCACGGCAATCCGCCAGCGGAGCAGACGCTCGATACATTCTTTGGACGACATCCAGTGGATCGAAAGCGGTTCTCCTCGAAGGTCCGGGAAGGCCGCCGGGCCGTGACCTCGTTCCACGTTCTCGGCCGTGCCGCCTCGGTCGCGCTGCTGGACGTCGAGTTGCACACGGGGCGCACGCACCAGATCCGCGCGCACCTCTCCGACGCCGGATGGCCGCTCCTCGGCGACGTCCTGTACGGGGGTGTCCGCCGGGAAGCGCGTCTTTTGCGAGACGATCCGGCTCGCGTCGCCGCGCAGGCGCTCGGGCGGCAGGCCCTGCACGCGGCGACTCTCGCGTTTCCGCATCCGGTCACGGGTGTGAGGATCGCGTGCGAGGCGCCGCTACCCGATGATTTTGCGCTGGCCCTGCGGATGCTCGGGATCATCTGATCGGGCAGGTTATTCTCCCGTCGATGGACCTCGCCTCCCGCATTCCCGCGCTCCTCGCGAGGGCGCGAGCGCTCCTCGGACTTCCGGGTGGACCTCCCGATCGGCTCGCCGCCGCGGAGATCGGGCGCGCGGCGACGGCCGTCGCGGCGCTCCACGAAGGCCTGGTGGGACGCCGCGACCTTGCGAATGTCGCGACGTACGGCGAGCGCGCCCATCTCGGAGCGTATCTGTTGTGGTGGTGGCCGCAGACGTACGCCAAGGTAAACTCCGTGCTGCGGCTCGTCCCGGATCTTCCGCGCGGTCCCCGGATCCTCGACGTGGGCGCCGGACCGGCGCCGGCGGCGCTCGCGCTCCTCGACGCGCTCGGCGGCGAGGCGGTGGCGCTCGATGCGAGCGAGGCCGCTCTGTCCGAGGCTCGTTCCCTCGCCGGTGCCGCGCCGCTGCGGACGCTGCGCGGCGACGCTTCGGTGCCGAAGTCCGCGGGCGGTCCTTTCGACGTGGTCGTGCTCGCGAACGTCCTCTCCGAGATCCCCCAGCCGGATCGGGACGGACTTGTCACCACGTTGCCCCTCGCCCCGGGCGGTCACGTCCTCCTGCTCGAGCCGGCCCTCCGGGAAACCGGACGCGCGCTCCTCGCCTTCCGCGATCGTGCGCTTTCGAGAGGTTTTCGCGCGGTCGCGCCCTGCCTGACGCAGAGGCCGTGCCCGGCGCTCGCCTCGCCGCGGGATTGGTGCACCGCCTGCGAACATTGGGAGCCGCCTCCGCACGTAACGCAGCTTGCCAATGCGACCGGGTTGCGCGCAGACGAGGCCCTCTCCTACGCGCCGCTCGTCCTCGCGCGCGAGGCGGCCGAACCGCGGCGCGGAGTCTGGCGCGTCGTCGGCGTCGCGCCGCCGGAGAAGGGCAAGAAGCGGCTCTGGGTCTGCAGTGACGACGGGCGCCTCCCGCTCGTGCGCCTCGATCGCGATGCCTCGCCCGCGAACGCTCGTTTCGACGCTTTACGCCGCGGCGATCTGGTCGAGGTGGAAGACGCCGAACAGCGCGGGGACGGACTGCGCATCGTCGCCGCGACCCGCCTGGCCATTCCATGAACGAGCGGATCGTGGTGGTGGTCGGCCCGACCGCCGCGGGCAAGACGCGCCTCGCCTGCGAGCTGTCGGAGAAGCTCCTCGCCGAAGTCGTCTCGGCGGATTCGCAGCAGTGCTATCGCGGCCTCGACGCGGCCACCGCCAAGCCGACGGCGGAAGAGCAGGCGCGCGCGCCCCACCACCTCCTCGACTTCGCGGATCCGGAAGAGCAACTCGACGCCGCGGCGTTCGTGAAGCTCGCCGACGCGGCGATCGCCGATATCTCGCGGCGGGGAAAACGAGTCATCGTCGCAGGCGGGACCGGGCTCTGGATCCGCGCGCTCTTGCGCGGGCTGCTCGCCGCTCCAGGCAGGTCGGAGGAGTTCCGCGCGGCGCTCCGGCGTGACGAGGCAAGAGTCGGCGTCGCGGGCTTGCACGAGCGGCTCGCGCGCGTCGATCCGGAGGCGGCGCAGGCGATCCGCCCTACCGATCGCGTCCGCATCGAGCGCGCGCTGGAAGTGCACGCGCTCACCGGGAGCCGGCTCTCCGAGCTGCAGCGCAGGCACCGCTTCGCGGAGGAGCGGTACGCGCCGCTCGTCCTGCATGTCTCGCCTCCGCGCGAGGTGCTGTGGGATCGGATCGCCATCCGCACGCGCGAGCTGTTCCGCTCGGGAGCGCTCGAGCGCGAGACGCGCAGCCTTCTCGCTCGCATCGAGCAGGTTCCGGCCGCGGCGCGCGCCCTGAAGATCATCGGCTATGGCGAAATGGCGGCCGCGCTGCGCGGCTCCTTCGCCGTCGCGGAAGCCGAGGACCGCGTCAGCGCCCGTACTCGACGGTACGCGAAACGGCAGGGGACCTGGTTTCGCAGGGACGCCGGCCCTCCGCTCGCCTGGCCGATCGACGTTACCGGACTTTGCGATCGGGCCCTGCGGTGGTACGAGGGTCGCCCGGGATGAGCACATTCGCGCTCGATTTCGAGAAGCCGCTGCTCGAATTGGAGGCGAAGCTCTCCGAGCTGAAACGGCAGGCCGCCATCGGCGTGGGCGAGGGGGACGGCGCCTCGCTCGACGGCGAGATCCGCCGCCTCGAGCGCCGCTGCGCGAAGCTCACGCAGGAGATCTTCACCGAGCTGTCGCGCTGGCAGGTGGTGCAGCTCTCGCGCCATCCGAACCGGCCCTACATGCTCGATTACGTCCAGCGGCTCTTCACCGACTGGGTGGAACTGCACGGCGATCGGGCCTTCGCCGACGACCCCGCCCTGGTCGGGGGCCTCGCCCGGTTCGACGGTGAGCCGGTGATGATCCTCGGGCAGCAGAAGGGCCGCTCGACCAAGGAGAACCTGCTGCGCAGCTTCGGGATGCCGCGGCCGGAAGGCTATCGCAAGGCGCTCCGCCTGATGAAGCTCGCCGAACGCTTCGACAGACCTGTCATCGCTTTCATCGACACGCCCGGCGCGTATCCGGGAATCGACGCGGAGGAGCGCGGCCAGGCGGAGGCGATCGCCGCCTGTCTCGAGGAGATGGCGGCGCTGCGCGTTCCGGTCATCTCGATCGTGATCGGCGAGGGAGGGTCGGGCGGCGCGCTCGCCGTCGGGGTCTGCAACCGGCTGCTCATGCTCCAGTACAGCTGGTACTCGGTGATCAGCCCGGAATCCTGCGCCGCCATCCTCTACCGCGACGCGAAGAAGGGCGAGAAGGCGGCGGAAGCGTTGAAGCTCACCGCTCACGACGCGTTCGATCACGGTATCGTCGACGAGCTCGTCGAGGAGGCCCCCGGCGGTGCGCACCGCGACTGGGAGGCGACGACCGCGAATCTGCGCGCGGCCATCCGCAAGCATCTGCGCGAGCTGCGCGACCTGTCGCCCGACCACGTCGTGCAGGACCGGTACGACAAGTTCCGCAAGATCGGCCCGATCACCGAGCCGCAGCCCGTACAGCAGGAAACGGAAACCGCGAGACGCTGGCCGCAGGATCGCGGCTAGCGGGGAGTGCCGGAGGCCGCCGTCGCGCCGGCGGGCCCCGTTTGCAGGTCCTTCACCACCGTGGCGAGGAACTGGTCCGCCTTGAGGAACCCGCCGTCCCAGGCCGCGTAGGGGGCGAGGAGCTTCTCCTTCTGCATCTCTTCGACGGTCTTTCCCGCCTTCAAGTTCTTCGCCACGAGAGCCACGATCTCGTCGAGCGTTCCGCGAAACTTCTTCACGTCCGCGACAGTGGAGACGGGGCCGTGTCCGGGGATGATCTTCGCGTCCGCGGGAATCTGCGGAATCAACTCGTCGAGCGCGGCCACCATGCCGCGCACGCTTCCGCCGGAATTGAGGTCGACGAAAGGGAACCCATAGGTGACGAAGTCGTCGCCCAGATGGACGACGTTGCTCTTGGTGAAGAACACGACCGTGTCGCCGTCGGTGTGGCCGGGGTGGACGTGCAGAGCGCGGACCGGCTCGCCGTTCAGCCAGATGCTCACGCCTTCCTGGAACGTCAGGATGGGCAGCGCCCGCGGTTCGGCGGGATCGATCTTCAAGTTGAGCGAGGGCATGCTCGCGCCCGCCATCATCCGCTTGCGTACGTTCTCGTGGGCGAGGATGGCGGCGGTGTCGGCCATACCGGCGTTCCCGCCCACGTGGTCGAAGTGCCAGTGGGTGTTGATGAGGAAGCGAACGGGCTTCGGCGAGATCTTCGCCAGCGCCGACTTGATCTTCGGCACGAGCGGGGCGAATTCGGCGTCGACCAGGACGATGCCGTCCTCGCCGACGCTGGCGGCGATGTTCCCGCCGCTTCCTTGCAGCATGTAGACGCTGCCCGCGACGTGGGTGGCCTTCACCTCCACCTTCGAGAGATCCTGCTGCTGCGCGAGAGCAGCCGCCGAAACGAGCAGTACCGCGATGCACACCCGCATCCGCTGCCTCCTT
The DNA here is from genome assembly GCA_045802855.1 of Myxococcales bacterium. Lineage (GTDB taxonomy): Bacteria > Myxococcota > Myxococcia > Myxococcales > 40CM-4-68-19 > VBKO01. The sequence continues at coordinate 13,395 of JBJMQD010000362.1, forward strand.
CGCGCGTCCAGCGCGAGCCGCGCTCTTCTACACGAGGCGCCCGCTCGCCTGCCAGCCCTCCGTACGTCCCGGAATGCGGCCGCCGGCCCAGGCGCCCTCCGGCACTAGCCGTCTCGCGGGCAGAATCCCCAGCTTGCGCGCACCATGGATCAAGCGCTGGCGGCGGGATGGGTGCTCGCGTTCGGGATGCTGTTCGCGATGCTGTTGCGGAGCCGGCCGCTGGCTGTGCCCGTCCTGGTCGGCAGAATCGGGTCCGCGCCGCGGCCTCGAGACGGCGAGGACGAAGAGCAACTCCCCGAGACGGATCGCGCCCCGCGTGCCTTTCCGTGGCTTCCCGCGGCCGTCGCGGTAACGGCGGCTGTCCGGCTTTGCCTTCTCGCCGGCTGGCAGCGTTGAACCGCCGCCCGGCGTAGGATATCTCGGCCGCGTGCCGGCGATTATCGCCATCGACGGCCCTGCGGGGGCGGGCAAGAGCACGGTCGCTCGCAAGCTCGCCCGCCGGCTCGGTTACGCAATGGTCGACACGGGCGCGATCTACCGCGCCGTGGCGCTCGCGGCCCAGAGGGCCGGCATTGCCTGGGACGACGACGCGGGGCTGACGCGCCTCCTCGAGCCCGGGCTCCCCATCGCATTCGGCGAGCACGACGAGGTGTCCCTCGGCGGCGAGGAGATCACCGCCGCGATCCGTACGCCCGAGATGAGCCGGGGCGCGAGCGTGGTCTCCGCGCGACCGGTGGTGCGCGCGCGCCTTCTCGGGCTCCAGCGCAACCTGGGGCGAGCGACGCAGCGGGGCGCCGTTCTGGAAGGCCGCGATATCGGAACCGTCGTTTTTCCCGACGCCACGGTAAAGTTCTTTCTCACGGCGTCGGACGAGGCGCGGGCGCGCCGCCGCCACGCCGAGCTGGCCGGAAAAGGCCATGAAGTCGAGCTTTCCGATGTGTTGAACGACCAGATGCGACGTGACAGGAATGACAGCGAGCGCGCCATCGCGCCTTTGAAACCCGCGCCCGACGCAATCATCGTCGATACCACGGGCCTGGACCTCGACGAAGTAGTGGAACGCTGCTTCCGCGCGGTCCGCGAGCGGGTGGCCGCTTGAATGGACGCCCCAGGTTGACACGCTTTAGCCTCTTGCGTAGGGTCGGCCGCGCTCTGCCGCGCCTGCGATCATTCGCCGGCTGCCTCAGCTCCCCGGGGTAGACGGCCTTTCCCATTTCCAGGGGGCTTGCAGTGAAAAGAATCGAGAGCTGAAGAGTTCATGGCCAATCCTTCCACCGGCACTACTGATTACCAGAACGCCACCGGCAACATCGACGAAGAAGATTTCGCTTCCCTCCTCGAAGAGAGCTTCAAGGGCCGAGGAGACGGCAAGGGCGAGCTCAAGGAAAACGAGATCGTCAAGGGCACCGTGGTCCAGGTCACCAAGGACTACGCGGTCGTCGACATCGGCTACAAGAGCGAAGGCCAGGTCCCCATCCAGGAGTTCGGTCTCGTCGAGGGCAAGCCCAACGTCAAGGTCGGCGACAGGGTCGACGTGCTGCTCGAGTCCCGGGAGAACGATACCGGGATGGTCGTCCTCTCCAAGGAGAAGGCCGACAAGATGCGCATCTGGGACGAGATCTCCGCCGCGTGCGAGCGCGACGAGCTCGTCGAAGGAACCATCGTCGGCCGCGTCAAGGGCGGCCTCTCCGTCGACATCGGGGTGAAGGCGTTCCTGCCCGGATCGCAGGTCGATCTCC
>JBJMQD010000426.1:0-8750 GCA_045802855.1 Myxococcales bacterium
TGTCCCCAAGGGTTCGCGGAGACCACCTGCGCGCCGGACCCGTGCGCCCCCCCGGTCGCCGCGGCGTGCAAAGCGACCGTGCACCTCGAGAGCCTCGCTCCAGCTACCGACTATTCCATTCACATTGACCTGGACGACGACGAAGGTCACGCGACGGTCTCCGGTTCCCAACGGGTGACCACGCTCTCTCCGCTTCCTACCGTCGTGATCTCGGAAGTGATGGCTTCTCCTCCTGGAGCAGCGCCTCGCAGCGACGGCGAATACGTGGAGCTCTGGAACAATGGGCGTGCCCCGGTCGACCTTTCGGGCCTCACCCTGACGGGTCCCGACGGCACGCCGAGGCACGTCGTCGGCTCGCTTCCGCCGGAGCCGGTGGCATTGGCTGCCGGCGCTCGGGCGCTCGCCGTCGGCGCCTCGTTCGACCCCTTGCGGTACTCGCTGCCGGCGGGGACGCTGGTACTTCGCGCCTCGACGCAGCGCCTGCTCGGGCGGGGACTGTCCGACGCCTCGCCGCCGCCCATCCTCTTGTCGACCGAGAACGGGGTTACGCTTTCGCTCTTTCCCGGAAGCACGACTTCTTGTCCGTCAGGGACGAGCTTCGAGCTCGCGGGAGCTTCGGATTGGAACTGTGGGCAAGCCGGCGGGTCGCCGGGAGGAAGTCCCTGACGTTGCCGGCTCTGTCTAGCGCGTGCTAGCAGGGTGCGAAACCAGGAGTCGTCATGTCGGGCCATAACAGGTGGACGAAGATCAAGCGCAAGAAGGAGGCGATGGGCGCCACCAAGGGGGTGCTCTTCACCAAGCTCATCCGCGAGGTCACCGTCGCCGCTCGCAACGGCGGAGGGGACCCCGAGCACAACGCCCGGTTGCGGTCGGCCCTCCTCGCCGCTCGCGAGGCGAACATGCCCAACGAGACCATCCAGCGCGCGGTCAAGAAGGGCACCGGCGAGCTCGAGGGAGTGGCGTACGAGGAGATGGTCTACGAGGGATACGGGCCGGGCGGCGTCGCCATCGTTTGCGAGGTGCTCACGGACAACAAGAACCGGACCGCCGGCGACGTGCGCGCGATCTTCGCCAGGAGCGGCGGCAGCCTCGCTGCCTCCGGCGCCGTCGCGTTCCAGTTCGAGCGCAAGGGGATCATCCCCGTGAAGGCCGGTTCCACGGAAGACCAGGTCATGGAGCTCGCCCTCGACGCCGGCGCGGACGACGTCGTCTCGGACGAGGAGGGCGGGTTCGAGGTGCGCACCGAAATCCCGGCGCTGCTCGCCGCCTACAAGGCGCTGGAGAAGAAGTTGCCGCTGGGCGCCCCCAAGATGGTCTACTTGCCGAAGACCACCGTCGAGGTGACTGGCGACGCGGCGGAGAAGGTCGTACGTCTCGTCGACAATCTAGAAGAGAACGACGACGTGCAGCACGTGTATACGAACGCCGAGTTCGACGACAGCACGGTCGCGGCGCTGGAATCGAGAGTGTGATTCAACTGCGGGAGGGGACCTGAAAGTTCTCGGGATCGACCCGGGGTCCAGGTACTGCGGATTCGGCGTCGTGGAGGACGCGGGAGGAGGGCGCGTCCGTTATCTCGATTGCGGGGTGATCGCGCTCGCGGACGCCGGAGCCATCGAATCGCGGCTCGCGGCGCTCCACGCCGAGCTTTCCGCGACGCTCGCGCGGCACCATCCGGAGGTCGTTGCCATCGAGGACGTGTTCCATGCCCGCAATGCGCGATCTGCCTTCGTCCTCGGCCAGGCTCGTGGAGTTGCCCTGCTCGCCGCTGCGCAGTCCGGAGCGAAGGTGAAGAGCTTCGCTCCCGCGGTCATCAAGCAGGCGGTGACGGGAACGGGCAGGGCGGAGAAGGACCAGGTCGCGCGAATGGTCTGCGCGCTCCTGGGGATCGACGTCGGCGGCCGCGCCGATGCCACCGACGCGCTGGCGGCCGCGCTCTGCGGCATCCTCCGCGCTCGCGACCCCGCGCAGCTCGCCGGTACGACCGTCCACCGGGACCCGCGACGTTCCTTCGCGCGCCTCTTGCGGGGTTCGCGGTGATCGCGCGGCTTTCGGGCGTCTTGCTGGAGAAAGCGGCCGATACCGTGATCGTCGACGTGGGCGGAGTCGGATATCTCGTGCACCTGTCGCTGCAATCGATGTCCCGGTTGCCGTCCGCGGGCGAGCGGCTCGAGCTGCGAACGCATACCCACGTCCGCGAGGACGCGCTCCAGCTGTATGGCTTCGCCACCGAGGACGAGGAGCGGCTCTTCCATCTGCTCGTGGGCGTGAGCGGCGTCGGTCCGAAGCTCGCGCTCCACGTGCTTTCGGGAATGCCCGCGGCAGAGCTTGCCGGGGCGATCATGGAAGGCGAAATCGCACGGCTCACGCGGATTCCGGGGGTGGGAAAGAAGACCGCCGAGCGGCTCGTCGTCGAGCTCAAGGACAAGCTGAAGGAGGCAGGCATCGCCGCCCGAGGGCAACCCGCGCCCATCCCGATCCAGCTTTCCGGAGGCGGCGCTTTGATCAGCGCGCTCGTCAACCTCGGCTACAAGCCCTCCGCCGCCGAGCGCACCGCGGACGCCGTGCGGCGCACCCTCGGGGTATCGGCTCCCGTCGAGGACCAGCTCCGCGAGGCATTGCGGCTCATCGCCGGAGCCCCGTGAAACCCGACGCCCGCGAAACCGGCGACAGGGGTCCATGGTACGGTCCGCCGCCAATGGCTGATTCCGCCGAGCGCCGCGAAATGGACGCAGCGCCCCTCGGGGACGATGTCCGCTTCGATGTGGCCCTGCGCCCGCGCACCTTCGCGGAGGTCGTCGGCCAGCGGGCGCTGGTCGACAACCTGCGGGTCTTCGCCCAGGCAGCGAAGGCGCGCAAGGAACCGCTCGATCACCTCCTGTTCTGCGGTCCGCCAGGGCTCGGCAAGACCTCCTTGGCCCACGTGATCGCGAACGAGATGGGTGCGCAGATCCACGTCACGAGCGGTCCGGCCCTCGAGCGCAAGGGCGACCTCGCCGGGATCCTGACCAACCTCTCCGACGGCGACGTCCTCTTCATCGACGAGATCCATCGCCTCAACCCGGCCATCGAGGAGAACCTCTATCCGGCGATGGAGACGTACACCTTCGACATCGTCATCGGGGACGGCGCCGGCGCGCGCGCGATCAAGCTCCCGCTCAAGCGATTCACCCTGATCGGCGCCACCACCCGCACCGGGCTTCTCACGGGTCCGTTGCGAGACCGGTTCGGGATCGTCAGCCGTCTCGACTATTACCCGGCAAGCGACCTTCAAGAAATCGTCCGCCGCTCGGCTGGCAAGCTCGGCGTCCGGATCGACGAAGGCGGTGCGAAGGAAATCGCCAGACGCGCCCGCGGCACTCCCCGCATCGCCAATCGGTTGCTGCGCCGCGTGCGCGATTTCGCCGAGGTCGAGGGCGACGGCCGCGTCTTCCGCGAATCCGCGGACCGCGCGCTCTCGCGACTCGAGGTCGACGCCGCCGGTCTCGATCCGATGGATCGCAAGATCCTCCTCACCCTGATCGACAAGTTCGCCGGAGGCCCTGTCGGTCTCGACACGCTGGCCACCGCGGTCGGAGAACAGTCGGACACGCTCGAAGACGTCTACGAGCCATACCTCATGACGGAGGGATACATCGTCCGCACCCCGCGAGGACGGGCGGCGACCGCGCGCGCGTTCGAGCATCTGGGGCGGAAGGCTCCCGCGAGCGCCCAGGGATCGCTCTTGTAGATGCGGATGCGCGCGGATCCTGTCGCAACCAGCGGGACCGGGAAATCGGCATCAGCGCGAGGAGCTTTGCTTGCGTGAGGCGGCCGGTGCGGGTAGAGGGTCGGCGCGGCACGACATCAGTGTCGCGGTCGCGGAGGAAGTGGCGCAGGCAAGGGGGGAAGGTTCGCTTTCGTCCGCCTGCCCGGTCGGGGGTTCCAAGTGCCCGCCGTGGTGGAGAGTTTTAGTCGTTCGTCCTGGTCGACGCCCGGCTCGGGCATGGAGTTTGCTCTGGTGAAGATCCCCAGGTTCGCCGCTCCTGTCGCACCTTCCGAGGGCCGACACGAAATGATGGACCTCCATCCTTTCCGCCAGCGTACCTTCCGGCAGCGCGCGTCGATCGACGGGATCGGACTCCATTCGGGCGCCAAGGTACGCCTCACGCTCGCCCCGGCCCCTCCGTACACGGGAATCGTGTTCTCGAGGGACGGCGTGGAGATCCCCGCGCTGGCGGAAAACGTCGTCGACACGAGGCTCAATACGTCCCTCGGCCATGCCGGGGTCCGCATCGGCACCATCGAGCACGTCCTCGCCGCGCTTTCCGGCTGCGGAATCGACAACGCTTTCGTCGAGGTGGAAGGTCCGGAGGTGCCGATCCTCGACGGCTCGAGCGCTCCTTTCGTGCAGCTCATCCACGACGCGGGCATCCACGAGCAGCAGCGCACGACCCGCAGATTCCTCCTCGTCCGCAAGCCCATCGCCGTGGGCGACGGCGACAAGAGCGCGAAGCTGCTCCCTTCGCGCACCTTCCGGATCACCTACACCATCGACTTCCAGCACCCGCTGATCAGCGACCAGCGCTACGACCTCGTCGTCTCGGAGCGCTCGTTCCAGAAGGAGATCGCGAGGGCGCGCACCTTTGGCTTCAAGAGAGACGTGGAGAAGCTCCACGCCGCGGGCCTGGCGCGAGGCGGCTCTCTGGAAAACGCGGTGGTGGTGGACGATTTCCACATCCTCAACCCCGACGGCCTCCGTTTCGCGGACGAGTTCGTCCGCCATAAGATCCTCGACGCGGTCGGCGATCTCGCCCTTCTAGGGATGCCCGTCATCGGCCATTTCGTGGCCGTGAAGAGCGGGCATGCCCTGAATCACGCGCTGGTGCGCGAGGCGCTCGAGACGGCCGAGTCGGCGCTAGTCGTCGAGCCTCGCGAGGCGGAGGAGCTGCACGAAATGCAGGAGGCGCTCGCCCCCGCTCTGGCGTTCGAGGAGTGGGTCGCCTGACGACGTAGCGGGACGCACGTTTCGACAGCATTCACGCCTTGCCGGATCCCGTATCGCTCCCGGATACTTCTCCGTCAGCGATGTCAGGTACAACTCCGGAAAAATCCGTCCCGCCTGCCGGGGTGGACACGCCTGACCAGCGCATCCGGTTGTTGCAGGCGATCACCGAGGCCGCCGACGAGGCGCCCACGGTCGAGGACGCCCTCCGGGCTGCGCTCGCGCGGATCTGCGCCCACACCGGCTGGCAGGCCGGCCGCCTGCAGTTCTCGGCGGACGCGGGCGATCTGGCGAACCGCACCTTCTGGCACCTCGAGGATCCCGAGCGGCTTCCCACGTACCGCGTGTTCGCCCAGACGCGGCGCGCGTCGCGCGAGGCCGGGCTCGCGGCCCAGGTGCTGGAACGCGGCAGCCCGATGTGGACCGCGTTCGCGGAAGGTCCGGAGAGCGCGACCGGCCCCAAGGGAACCCGCGCCACCTTCGCTTTCCCGGTGCTCGTCGGCAAGAGCATCTTCGCGGTGCTCGAGTTCTTCTGCGATCGCGAAGGGCAGCCGCAGCGCGAGCTGCTCGAAGTGATCGGCATGGTCTGCCTCGAGCTCGGCCGCATCCTCCAGCGCAAGCCCGCCGAGGACGAGCTGCGCCGCAGCGAGCGCGAGTATCGCGCCCTCTTCGAGCACGCCCACGACGCCATCCTGATCCTCGATCCGAAGGACGGGACCATCGTCGACGCGAATCGCCACGCCTGCCACCTGTATGCCTACCAGCGGGCCGAGCTCCTCGGCAGCTACGTCGGCCGGCTGTTCGGGAGCGTCCCCGTCGACCGCGAGCGCCTCGACGAGGCCGCGGGCGGAGTCGGAGGCGTGTACGAATCGCGGCACCGCCGCAAGGACGGGCGCGAGATCGTCGTGGAGATCACCGCCGGCCCGGTCGAGTACCGGGGCAAGCGCGCCCTGTGGATGTCGATCCGCGACGTGACCGATCGCATCCGCGTCCTCGAGGCGCTGCGCACGAGCGAGGAGCGGTATCGGCTGCTGTTCGACGCGAGCCCGCAAGCGATGTGGGTGTTCGACGCCGGTAGCCTCCGGTTCCTCGCCGTCAACGATGCCGCGGTGCACCGCTACGGATACAGCCGCGAGCAGTTCCTGCGGATGAGCACGACCGATCTCCTCCCCGTCGATCCGGCACCCGCCGAGAACGAGGCGAAGACGCCTCCGGATCCGGCGGCCCTCGGCATCTGCCGCCACCGCAAGGCGAACGGCGACGTGATCGACGTCGAAGTCACCTCGCACGCCATCGACCTGAGCGGCCGCACGGCGCGGCTCGCGGTCTGCGTCGACGTCACCGAACGGCTGCGCGCCGAGGAAAAGCTCTGGCACGCGGCCTTCTACGATTCGCTCACCGGGTTGCCGAACCGCGCGCTCTTCATGGAGCGGCTGGGAATGGCCCTCGATCGCTCGCAGCGCCGGGGCCGGACGGGCTTCGCCGTCCTCTTCCTCGACCTCGACCGGTTCAAGGTGGTCAACGACTCTCTCGGCCACCGCGCGGGCGACACGCTGCTCGTCCAGATCTGCAGGCGCCTCGAGCGGACCCGGCGCGCAGGCGATACCGTCGCGCGTCTCGGCGGCGACGAGTTCGCCATCCTCGCCGAAGGTGTGGACGACGCGAAGGACGCCGCCCATGTCGCCGAACGCATCCAGCGGGAGCTGGCGGCGCCGTTCCAGATCGAAGGCCAGGAGGTGTTCACCTCCGCCTCGATCGGCATCGCGCTCGCCTGCGGGCAGCTGCCGATGCGGCCCGAGGAACTGTTGCGCGACGCCGACACGGCGATGTACCGGGCCAAGGGAGCCGGCCGCGCCAAGCACGCGGTGTTCGATGCCACGATGCACGATCACGCCGTCGCGGTCCTGCAGCTCGAGAACGATCTTCGCCGCGCGATCGAGCGGGGCGAATTGCGGGTCCAGTACCAGCCGATCGTCGCGCTCCAGTCGGGCAAGATCGTCGGGTTCGAGGCGCTCGCGCGCTGGCACCACCAGAAGCGCGGCAACGTCTCACCGGCCGAGTTCATCCCCCTGGCCGAGGAGACCGGCGTCATCGGGCCGCTCGGCCGCTGGGTGCTGCACGAGGCCTGCACGCAGATCCGCAAGTTGCAGGCGGCACACCCGCAGCTTCCGCCGCTTTCGATCTCGGTCAACCTCTCCGGACAGCAGGTGCTGCAGCCGGATCTGGTCGAGCAGATCGAAGAGACCCTGCACGTGACGGGTCTCGACCCGCGAACGTTGCGCCTCGAAATCACCGAGAGCGTCCTGGTCGAGAACGCCGCCACCGCGATGAAGTGCCTGACGCGGCTGCGCCAGCGCGGCGTCTCGCTCTGCATCGACGATTTCGGGACCGGGTACAGCTCGCTCAGCTACCTGCACCGGCTGCCCATCGACCTCCTGAAGATCGACGGCAGCTTCATCCACACGATGGGGTCGGACGACAAGAATCGCCGCATCGTCGAGACCATCCTGCTCCTCGGCCGTAATCTCGGCGTCGAGGTGGTCGCCGAAGGCGTGGAGACCGAGGCCCAGGCGGGCGCGCTCCACCGGATGGGCTGCAACTTCGGCCAGGGCTTCCTGTTCTCCAGGCCGGTCGACATCGAGGCGGCGACGGAGCTGGTCAAGGGCGACGTTGCCGCGACCATCCGCGCCGCCGGTTAAAGCAGCATCTTCAGATACTCGTATCCGCCTCCGTGGAGGTCTTCCAGGGAGAATCCGTCTTCCTCGCTTCCCGGAGCGAGATAGACGGCGTCCGCGTCGACGTTCGCGAAGTTGAGGAGCGGGATCGTCCCGATCAGGCGGCCGAGAGTGAGGCGCGTCCAGTACTCGGATTCGGGAACGTCGCACCGTTCCGCGAGCGTCGCGTCGCTGTTGCTCCCGCCTTCGACGAGGAAGACGAGGGTGACCACGATGTAGCGCTTCTCCGCGGAGATGCGGCTGATCTCGTCGGGCGCCGTCCCCAGCTCCTCCTTCTCGGTGGCGAGGCTCCCTTCGATCTCGCTCGACCAGGACTCGAACTCCTCCTCCGCGGACCCGCCGCGGATGAGGTCCCAGTACCCGTACTCGAACGCGGGCAGGGCCTCGTTCAGCACCGCGGTGACCCTCTTCCAGAAGGCCCGCTTCTCGACCAGCGACTGCTCGGCGTCCGAGCGCGCGATGATCTCGTGCAGCTCCTTTCGCAGCGGATCGCTCACGAAGTTCTTCACCACCACCTGGATGCCGAAGAAGGTCTTCGACATGGCACCCCCTAGTGCAAAGGTCGCGGCACTAGCTGCTCGACCGTCCGCCGGCACGGCCGAAGGACCCGCTCCGGCCTTTGTTCACGCTGGTGATCTTCCCGCTCGACGCCGACGCCCGCACCGACACGCGGCCGAATCCCGAAGGACGCTGCTTTCCGACCCCGCTGCCGGCCCCGAGGGTACGGGAGGAGAAGATGGTGGGCCGCTGCACCGCGCGGTACGCGGCTCCCCGCGAGACGTTGGCTGGCGGTGCCGGTACCGTTGCGCGCATCGAGGGTTCCGGAAGGCGAGCGGTGGGGCGAGGAGTGTACCAACCGTAGCTGTTCCAGAACCAGAGGTGCGTGTGCGAATGCCCGCCGTAGTAATACGCGCGCGGGCCCGCGGCTTTCGGGGCGTCCAGATCCGAGAGCGGCAGCACCTTCACGTCGATCGACGCCTTGGCGAAGTCGACGAAGTCGTCATTGAGATCGTCGAGCTCGCGCACGTCCT
>JBJMQD010000431.1:0-3787 GCA_045802855.1 Myxococcales bacterium
GAATACCTGGAACCACCCCCGGTCCGTGGATCAGGTTATCGAGCGCACTTTACGAGGCTGTGACGCGGTGCCGGGCCCACATGGCCGTCGAACATCGCCAACGGAGACCAGCGAGCTTCTTCCGGAACGAGTGCGCGCGGAGCTACTCCAGGCACCGGAACGAAACCGGCGCAAGGCCGGTGACCTCCAACCGCACGGTGACCGCTGCAGCGATCGGAAACGCCGCGGTCGCCGCCCCGCTCAGGATGAGGCTCCCCACCGGGATCTCCTCTCCCTGCTCGCACAGCATCTTCGAGAGCTGCACGAGCGACTCCACCGGATCGCCCGAGATCGCGCTCGACTCCGCCTCGGCGCGCGGCTCGCCGTCGAAGAGGAGCCGCATCTTCAACGTCCGCAAATCGAGCCCGCCCGGCGCGCGAGCGTCCTCCGAGATGGCGAAGTGCGACGCGCTCGAATTGTCCGCGACCACGTCCGGAAGCGAGAACAGCTTGAAGTCCCGGTAGCGCGAGTCGAGGATCTCGATCGCGGCGAGCACGTAGGCGATGCACTCGAGCGCCTCCGCGCGATCGACCGGGTCGCGGATCTCCCGTCCGATGACGAACGCGATCTCCGCCTCGGCGCGAGGATGGATGCAGCGCGAGACGCGGAAGGTATTCTCGACGCGCATGTGCTCGGTGAGCACGCCGTAGATCGGATCGCCGAGTCCCATCTGCGAGCGTTTCGCCTGCGAGGTGAACCCCATCTTGTACCCGCACACCGCCTCGCCCCGCGCGACGCGCAGCCCGATCCCCGCGCGCATCACCCGGTACGCGTCGGCAAGCTCGATTGCCGGGTTCCGCGCCGTGAGCGACTCGATCGGCTGGCAGGATCGTCGGGCCCCGTCCAGCTCACCGGCGAGCGCGTGGCAGGTCGCATCGTCGAGCATGACGGGAGGCTAGCACGTGACGCCGTCGCATCTCGACGGCGGCGCGGGCGCCGTGTACAGAAATCGTGCATGGACTCGCTCAATTTCATCGACGGCCGGCACCTTCCCGCGCAGAGCGGGGAATGGCTCGACAACTACGATCCCGCGACAGGCGCGCCGTACGGGAAAGTCGCCTCGAGCGACGCTCGCGACGTGCAGGCCGCCGTCCTCGCCGCCGAGCGGGCATTTCCCGCCTGGTCCGCGCTCCCGGCGCAGGAAAGGTCGCGCCGCCTGCGCAACATCGCCCGTCTCATCGAGCGGGACAAAGACAGGCTCGCCCGCGCCGAGTCGATCGACTGCGGCAAGCCCATCACGCTCGCGAGCGAGCTGGAGATCCCGCGAGCGGCGCTGAACTTCGAGTTCTTCGCCGACGCCGCGACGCAGTCGTCCACGGAAGCGCACGCGGCGGGCGACACGATCCTCAACTACACGCTGCGGCAACCGATCGGGGTGGTCGGCTGCATCTCCCCCTGGAACCTGCCCCTCTATCTTCTCAGCTGGAAGGTCGCGCCCGCGCTCGCGGCGGGGAACACCGTCGTCGCCAAGCCTTCGGAAGTGACGCCGGCCACCGCACATCTGCTCGGAGAGATTTGCAACGAGGCCGGCCTCCCCGCGGGTGTGCTGAATCTCGTCCAGGGCCTCGGGCCGAAAGCGGGCAGCGCCCTGGTGTCGAATCCTGGAATCAAGGCCCTGAGCTTCACCGGATCCACGCGCGTCGGGCGCGAGATCGCGGTGGAGACGGCGAAGCGCTTCGCCCGGTGCGCGCTCGAGCTCGGCGGCAAGAACCCGAACCAGGACTTCGCCGACGCCGACCTCGACAAGGCCCTCGACGGCGCGACGCGCGCCGCTTTCCAGAACCAAGGGCAGATCTGCCTCTGCGGATCGCGCATCCTCGTCGAGCGCACCATCTACGGCACCTTCAAGGAGCGGCTGGTCGCCAAGGCGAAGGCGCTGCGCCTGGGCGACCCGCTCGATCCGAAGACCGAGCAGGGCGCGCTCGTATCGCGGCAGCACTTCGACAAGGTGACGAGCGCCATCGAGGCCGCCCGCGGCGAAGGCGGGAAGATCCTCTGCGGCGGGCGCGTCGCGCGCCTCGAGGGCCGGTGCAAGGGCGGGTGGTTCGTCGAACCGACCCTCATCGAGGGGCTCGCGGCGGACGCCCGCACGAACCAGGAGGAGATCTTCGGCCCGGTGGCGACGCTCATTCCGTTCGACCGCGAAGAAGATGCCGTCGCGCTCGCCAACTCGACCCGCTACGGGCTCTCCGCCTCGCTCTGGACGCGCGACCTGAGCCGCGCCCATCGGGTCGCGGCGCAGCTCCACAGCGGAGTCGTGTGGGTCAACTGCTGGCTCATCCGCGATCTGCGCACCCCGTTCGGCGGCATGAAGGAGTCCGGGATGGGCCGCGAGGGCGGCCTCGACGCGCTCCGCTTCTTCTCCGAGCCGAAGAACGTCTGCGTGAAGCTATGACCGCCGGAATCGTCGCCACACGAGCGCCGGACGCGATCGGGCACTTCCCCCACGCGCGCAAGGTGGGGAACCTCCTTTTCCTCTCCGGCATCGGCCCGCGCAAGAAGGGCTCGAAGGAGATCCCCGGCGTCCGGCTCGCGTCCGATGGCTCGGTCGCCTCCCACGACATCGAGGCGCAGTGCCGCGCCGTCTTCGACAACGTCCGCGCCATCCTCGAGGAGTCGGGCTCCAGCTGGGAAAGGCTCGTCGACGTCACGGTCTTCCTCACGGACATGAAGGGCGACTTCGCGACGTACAACCGCCTCTGGGCGGAATACTTCGCGAACGATCCGCCCTGCCGCACGACGGTGGAGGTCACCCGCCTGCCCACCCCCATCGCCATCGAGCTGAAGTGCATCGCCACCGTGGAGTGAACCATGGAGCTCGCGCCGCTCAACTTTCGCAAATGGATCGACGAGCACCGCCACCTGCTCAAGCCGCCCGTCGGCAACGCGCAGATCTGGGAAGGCGACCGCGACTTCATGGTGACGGTCGTGGGCGGGCCGAACGCGCGCACGGACTACCATGTCAACGAAGGCGAGGAATTCTTCTACCAGGTGGAAGGCGACATCGTGCTGCGCACGCTGCAGGAGGGAAAGCGCGTCGACGTCCCCATCCGGCAGGGGGAGATCTTCCTGCTGCCGCCGAATACGCCGCACTCGCCGCAGCGACCCGCGAATACGGTCGGCCTGGTGATCGAGCGGCGGCGGCTGCCCTCCGAACAGGACACGTTCCTCTGGGTTTGCGACGGCTGCGGAAGCGAGCTCTACCGCGAGTCGTTCCACCTCACGGACATCGTGCAGCAGCTTCCGCCAGTCTTCGAGCACTACTGGGGAGACCCGGCGCGCACGACCTGCCGCAAGTGCGGCCGCAAGCATGCGAAGCCTTGACGTCCACACCCACGTGCTCCCGCCGGAGCTCCCCCGCTGGGCGCCGGTGCGGGTCGAGCGCGTGGACGACTGCAGGGCCCGGATGCTGCGCGACGACGGGACGGTCTTCCGGGAGATCGAGAGCAACTGCTGGGACGCGCCGGCGCGGCTCCGGGATTGCGAGGCGGCGGGCGTGGGCGTGCAGGTGCTTTCGCCGGTTCCCGTTCTCTTCGCCTACCAGCTGGAGGCGCGGCGCGGCGCCGAATTCGCCAGCCTGCTCAACGACCATCTCGCCTCCCTCTGCGCCGCGCACCCGCGGCGGTTCGTCGGGCTGGGCACGCTGCCGCTGCAGTCGCCGGATCTGGCGCTGCGCGAGCTGGATCGGTGCGTCCAGCAGCTCGGCCTCGCCGGCGTGGAGATCGGCTCGCACGTCAACGACTGGAAC
>JBJMQD010000013.1:0-6256 GCA_045802855.1 Myxococcales bacterium
GGACGGGTAACGCAGGCCAGTCACCCGTCCCGGGACATGGCGCGGTGTGTCACGCCTCCGCCGGCGTGGGCGCGCGGTCCGGGAGGTCCGCCGTCGCCTGACCCGGGACCCGCAGGGTGAACCAGAACCTGCTTCCCTCGCCGCCGCCGCCGTCCACGCCCATCTCGCCTCCATGCGCGAGCACGATCTCCCGCGAGATGTAGAGCCCGAGGCCGATCCCTTCTCCCTTCGTCCCCGGCACCCGGAAGAACTTCTCGAAGATCCGGTGCCGGTACTCGGGCGGGACCCCGGGACCCTGATCCCGCACCTCGAACCGGACCTTCTCGTGATCGGGCGCAACCCGGACCTCGATCTTCCCGCCCTTCGGGCTATGGCGGATGGCGTTGGAGATCAGGTTCTCGAAGACGAGCCCGATCCGGTCCGGATCGACGAGCACGGGAAGCACCGGCTCCCGTAGGGTCTCCTCGAGATCGACGCCCGCCTCGCGCGCCACCTCGACCTTGGCGGCGACCGCCGCGTCGGTGACGGACTTCGCCGAGACGGGCATGAGCGAGACCTCCACCTTGCCGGCCTGGATCCGCGACAGATCGAGGAGGTCCTCGACGATCCCCTGGAGCCGCTCGCAATCCTCGCGCGCGGCGTGGAGCAGGTCCGCCTGCCGCTCGTTGATCTCCCCGACCGTGCCCTCGACGAGGATGTGGATCGCCATCCGCAGCGAGGTGAGCGGGGTGCGGAACTCGTGGGCGACGGTGGCGACCAGGTCGTTCTTCAGCTCGTCGAAGCGCAAGAGCCTGGTCACGTCCTGCAGCACGATCGTGGCCCCGACGACGCCTCCTTGCTCCGAATAGAGCGGCGTCGCGCGCGGGAGCAGCGCCCGGTCGCCGCCCTCGGCGCGCACCCGGACCGCCTCTTCGAGCCCGCGCGGTGCGTATGCTCCCTTCCCCGAGGCGGCGTGCGCGCGCACCTTCTCGATCGCGTCGCGCACCTCGGGCGGCATGCGCGCGAGAGGGTCTCCGCCGCCGGAGACCTGGAGGACCGTCTCCGCCGCCTGGTTCACGTTCAGGACCCGCCCCTCCACCGAGAGGACCAGCACCGGATCGGGGAGGCTGTCGATGGCGGCCTGCGAGGCCTGCTGCGCCTGCAGGAGCTCGCCGAGCGAGCTCGAACGGTACTCCCGCAGCCGGTCCGCCATCATGTCGAGCTCGTGCCCGACCTCGGCGATCTCGTCCTTCCCCGGAAGGCGCGCGCGGGCATCGAGGTCACCTTCCCCGATGCGATGCACCGCGAGGCTGAGCTTCTGCAGCGGCCGCAGCGCCCGCCGGGTCAAGGAGACCGACGCGATGGTGCCGATCGCCAGCGCGGCCACCGTGGCGAAGAGCAAGAGCGAGCGGTTGCGCTGCGCGATCCGGTGCGCGTCGTCGCTCTTCGCCACCATCGCGTCCTGGTTGATCTCCAGGATCCGCTGCGCCGCCGCCTTCGCCCGCGCGAAGGCGGGCTCCAGCTCGGCGAAGTAGATCCTGCGCGCCTCGTCGGCATTGGGCAGCGTCCGGAACCGCTCGTACTTCGCCCGGTAGTCGTCCCACGACTCGCGCACCTCCCGCGTGGCATTCGCCTCGGCAGGCTCGGTGATGTTGTTCTCCTGGACGGCGAGCTCCTGCTCGAACGCGCGCAGGCTCGGGGCCGCGTCCGCTTCGGCCCGCTGCGGCTTGCCGGCTGCCGCGGAGAGCGCCGCGCTGTCGAGCCGCTGCAGCGCCTCCATCATCCGCTGGGCGGCCAGGACGCTGCGGTAGTTGTCCTGCAGGATCCGCTGCGAGCTACGGCCGAGGTCGTTCACGGTGCGGAGCGAGACCACGCCGAGGAGGAGGAGCACGAGCGCGAGGGGCGCCTGTGCCGCGAGCAGCTTTGCCCGCAGGGTCATCGGTCTCCCCGCCCATTCGCGGGCGCTGCACCGCCCAGGAGCCCGTCTCCTCGCTCGGGCGGGGCGCCGGGCGTGGGCTCGAGCGCGACCACGTGGAGGTCGAACTCCGCCCCTTCCCGCAAGAGCCGCATCACCACCGACCCCGAGAGCACCTGCTTCCACCAGGGCTGCTGCGAGCGGCCGACGATGATGTTCGCGATGCCGTGCGTACGGGCGAAGTCGAGGATCGCTCCCGCGGGGTCGGGCGATTTGAGGCGCACGACCTCCGCTCCCAGCTCCTTCGCCTTGTCGATGTTCGCGAGCAGGTGCCTCTGCGCCTCGGCGTCGATGAGGTGTGGCGCCTCGTTGGGAGTCTCCACGTAGACGACGCACCAGTCCGTGTTGAGGCGCCCCGCCGTCCGCGACCCTCTCGACAGCAGCGTCTTCGCCCGGGGCGGATTCGAGGCGAGGCAGACCATCACCTTGCCGGAGGCGATGATCTTGTGCTGGGGAGCGGCCCGGGCCGATCCGGCGCGGTCGAGGCTCTCCGCTACTTCCCGCAGCGCCAGCTCCCGCAGCGTGGCGAGGTTCGCGTCCTTGAAGAAGTTCGAAAGGGCCCAGGGGATCTTGTCCTGCGCGTAGATCTTCCCTTGCTGGAGCCTTTCTTGGAGATCCTCCACCGCCAGGTCGAGGTTCACGACCTGGTCCGCCTGCTTGAGGAAGCTGTCGGGCACGGTCTCGCGCACGACCACGCCGGTCGCCCGCTCGATGAGGCCGTTCAGCGACTCGAGGTGCTGCACGTTCAGCGCGCCGATGACGTTGATGCCGGCGTCGAGCAGCCCGAGCACGTCCTGCCACCGCTTGCGGTTGCGCGATCCGGGAATGTTGGTGTGCGGAATCTCGTCGACGACCGCCACTTGCGGGCGGCGGGCGAGCACCGCCTCCAGATCCATCTCCTCGACTGGAACGCCCCGGTAGTCGGTGCGCCTGCGCGGGACGACCTCGAGTCCCTCGACGAGAGCGATGGTCTCCGCCCTGCCGTGCGGCTCGACAAACGCCACCACCGCGTCGACGCCCCGCCTGCGCAGCTCGTGCGCCTCCTGCAGCATTCGATACGTCTTGCCGACGCCCGCGGCGAACCCGACGTAGAGCTTGAGCCGCCCGCGCCGGGCGCGCTCCACCAGCTCGAGGAAGTCCTCGGCTCTCTTGCTCCCCGGTCCGCGCCCCGCGACGCTCATCCCTCCTCGTACTTACGCCTCTTGCGCCACAGGGTGGAAACGTCGAGCCCGAGGATCCGCGCCGCCTCCTCTTGCGTCTTCGTCCGGGAGAGGACGCGAAGGATGTGCTCCCGCTCGATCGTTTCGGCCGTGAAGTCGCCTCCCAGCACCGGGCTTACGCCCGCATGCTGCGCGATCCGCCCCGGAAAGGCCTCGGGGGCGAGGCGCTGCCCGGGCGAGAGGATCACGGCCCGCTCGATGGCATTGCGCAACTCGCGGACGTTCCCCGGCCAGGGATAGGCGACGAGCGCGGACTCGGCTTCCTTCGTCAGCTCCGGCACCGTCCTGCGCGCCGCGCGAGCGAAGAAGGCGAGAAACCGGCGCGCCAGGGGAAGAATCTCCTCCCGCCGCTCGCGCAGGGGCGGCACGGTCACCTCGACGACGTTCAGGCGGAACAGGAGATCCTCGCGGAATTGACCGCTTCGGACCGCCTCGTCGAGGTCCCGATTGGTGGCGGCGACGATGCGCACGTCGGCGGTCCGGGTCCGCGTCTCGCCGAGCCGCTCGAACTGCTTGTCTTGCAAGAAGCGCAAGAGCTTCGCCTGGATCACGGGGGGAATGTCCCCCACCTCGTCGAGGAAGAGCGTCCCGCCCTCGGCGGCCTCGACGCGACCGGCCTGCTCCCGTATGGCGCCGGTGAAAGCGCCCTTCGCGTGTCCGAACATCTCGCTTGCGAGCAGCTCTTCGCTGAGCGACGGGCAGTTCACCACCGCGAAGGGACGGTCCTTGCGCGGGCTCAGCTGGTGCATCGCCCGGGCGAGGATGGTCTTTCCCGTCCCGCTCTCGCCTCGCAGCAGAACCGGCACGTCGTGGGCCGCCGCGCGCGAGATCACCTCGGTCGCCGCGCGCATCGCGGCGCTCTGGGGCTCGAGGTCGGCTTCCGGCGTCGCGTCGGCGAGCCGGTCCTGCAGGTCGAGCACCTGCCGGGCGACCTTCCGCCGCTCCCGCGCCGCCTCGACGGCGTGCTGGATCTGCGCCGGCGTGAACGGCTTCGGCAGATAATCCTTCGCGCCGAGCTTGATGGCCTCGACCGCGGTGTCGAACGTTCCATAGGCGGTGATGATCACCACGTCGAGCTCCGGGCTCTCCGCGAGGAGCCGCGGCAGGAGCGCGAGGCCGTCTTCCTTTCCGATCCGCAAGTCGACGAAAGCGACGTCGTGCGGCGTTCGCGCGATGGCCTCCAGCGCGGCCGCGGTCGAGCCCGCCTCCGTCACCTGGCAGCCCATCCCCTGCAGACAGACTACGAGCGTCTTGCGGATGTTCCTCTCGTCGTCGACGACGAGCACCCGGGTCGTCGGTTTTTCCGTCACCGCCCCATCATCCCAACGAATGGAAGCGCGAGAAAGCATCTGCCTACTGTCCGGCGATTCGCGGCGGCCGGCCAAAGGTGCGGTCGAGGGCGAGGTTCACGAGGAGCACGTTCACGCGCGGCTCGCCCAGCACGAACAGGTCGCGGCCCTCGACGCGGCCTTCGATGATCGAACGCACCCTGTCTTCCGAGATCCCGCGAGCCGCCGCGATCCGCGGCGCCTGCCAGAGCGCCGCCTCGGGCGAGACGTGCGGATCGAGCCCGCTCGCCGACGTCGCGACGAGCTCCATCGGAACGTCTCCCGGAGCGGCAGGGTTGTCGTGCAGGAGGCGATCGAGGTCCTTCGCGGCCCGCTCCCGCAAGGCCTTGGAGGTCGGTCCCAGGTTGGACCCGCCGGACCCCGCCGCGTCCCATCCCTTCTCGCCAGCGGCGGAAGGACGAGGCGAGAGGTACGCCTCGCCGGTGAAGGCCTGTCCGATGAGCTCCGAGCCGACCACCTTCCCCCGCTCGTCGGCGACGAAGCTCCCCTGAGCGCGGGCGGGGAAGAGGACGTTCGCCACCCCGGTGGTGAGGACCGGATAGAGGATGCCGGTGAGCACCAGAGTGACGGCGGTGGCGCGGAGCGAAATCGAGATTTCCTGCCGAATCATGGCGCGTCTCCTACCCGATCCCGGCGGCCGACAGCATGAGGTCGATGACCTTGATTCCGAGGAAGGGAGCGACGATGCCGCCCACGCCGTAGACGAGGAGCGAGCGGCGGAGGAGGGCGGCGGCCCCGAGCGGCCGGTAGCTCACGCCGCGGAGCGCGAGCGGGATCAGCAAGATGATGATGAGGGCGTTGAAGATCACCGCGGAAAGGATGGCGCTGTAGGGCGAGGCGAGCTTCATCACGTCGAGCGGCGCGAGCTCGGGAAACACGCCCACGAAGAGCGCCGGCAGGATGGCGAAGTACTTCGCCACGTCGTTGGCGATGGAGAACGTGGTCAAGGTTCCCCGGGTCATGAGGAGCTGCTTCCCCACCTCGACCACCTCGAGGAGCTTGGTCGGATCGGAATCGAGGTCCACCATGTTCCCCGCTTCCTTCGCCGCCTGCGTACCGGTGTTCATCGCCACGCCGACGTCGGCCTGGGCGAGCGCGGGAGCGTCGTTCGTGCCGTCCCCGGTCATGGCGACGAGCTTGCCCTTCTGCTGCTCCTCCTTGATGAGGCGCATCTTCGCCTCGGGAGTCGCCTCGGCGAGGAAGCCGTCCACACCGGATTCCTTCGCGATGGCGGCGGCGGTGCGCGCATTGTCGCCCGTGATCATCACGGTGCGGATGCCCATCGCGCGGAACCGGGCGAATCGCTCGGCGATGCCGCCCTTCACCACGTCCTTGAGGTGGATGATCCCGAGCATGCGGGCGCCGTCGGCGACCGCGAGCGGCGTGCCTCCGGAATCGCCGATGCGCCACGCGGCCTGCACCACCTCGGGCGGCACCGTTCCGCCGAGCTTCAAGACATGCTCCGAGACCGCGTCTACCGCGCCCTTCCTCACGCTGCGGCTACCGACGTCGGCCCCGCTCATCCGCGTCTGCGCGCTGAAGGGAATGAACTGCGCGACTCCCCTTGTCTCGCGCCCGCGCATCCCGTACCGCTCCTTGAGCAGCACCACGATCGAGCGCCCCTCGGGCGTCTCGTCGGCGAGGCTCGCAAGCTGGGTCGCGTCCGCGAGATCCGAGGCGCTCACGCCGGGCGCCGGGATGAGGTCCGTCGCCAGGCGATTGCCGAGCGTGAT
>JBJMQD010000037.1:0-5323 GCA_045802855.1 Myxococcales bacterium
AAGACCTGGTCCGCCCAGCACGAGATCCGTCTGGATTCCCGTCGCATGCACGAGCGGGACGACGCGCGTCCGTTCGATGAAATCGCGAGGCACCGGGCGCGTTTCGAATCCATGCGAGCGCAGCGCCGCGAGAAGTGGTTCGAGGTCGGTGCGTTGCCACGACACGGTGGCGTCCACGTCCACGGTGAGCCTGGCGGCGCCGTGGAGCAACGCGGCCTGCGCGCCGAACAGGTACCAGCCCGCGCCGACATCGCGCATTGCGGCAGCGAGGTCACGCAGGACGTCGACAATCATCGGCGCCTGACGCTGCTCAGCGCCCGCTTCAGCTCGACATGGTGCGCGAGATCGGCCTCGCGCTCGCGCTCGGAAGGCCAGTCCGGGTTGACCGCGCGCGCGTGCGCGAACAGTTCCCGCGCGATCCGCACCATCGCGGCCGCGCCTTGCTCGCGGAACAGGCGGACCTGGTGCTCGCGTTTCGCGCGCGCAATGGCGCGCCAGTCGCGGTTCGCGAACGCGCGAAGATGGCCGGCGTCCATCGACGCCAGTCTACTCTACGGGTGCTGCGTCGGGTCGACGCGGTTGATGTTCTCGCGCGACTGTCCCTCGCTGCCGAAGTTCGACAGCCCGAACCTGCGCTCCGCCTCGGCGAAGTCGCGCAGCGCCGCCTCGTAGGAGTCGTACTGCTCCTTGGGGAGGCATTTGAGGAAATTGATCACCTCCGGCGGCGCCTCGTTGTCGGCCGCCGTCGCGACGATCTCGTCGCGCGTGGTCGGATACTCGATCTCGCGCAGGTGCTGGGAAGGGCTGAGCGCCGGGTTCTCTCCGATTCCTCGGGCCATGCAGGGAACGTGGACACCGCTCCGCGCGGATGCGAGGCGCGGCCGGCCCGGCGCCCGCCCGGGCGGCGCCAGAGCAGCAACCGGGCGCCCCGCGTGTGTTCGTTTCTGGGATCCGGCGGTCCCACGGTCGGAGCGAAAACCCTGGCGAATCGCCCTGAATCCCTGGCAAAACGCGGATTTGGGGGATGGCACGATCTTCGCTGAAGCACCCTCCGATGCAGGTGAACGAACAGATTGCGGACAGACCCGCTGGCAGCGTGGTCGACATCCCGCGCAAGAAGCAGCCGAAGACGAAGCGCAACGTGGCGCTCGCCGTGGCCGCGGTGCTCGTCGTGGGCGGGATCACCTTCGGGCTCTCGCGCCTCAAGGCCGCCGCCCCCACCGTCGACCGCAGCTCCGTCTGGACCGACACGGTCAAGCGCGGCTCGATGCTCCGCCAGGTGAAGGGCCCCGGTTCTCTCGTTCCCGAGCAGATCCGCTGGATCACCGCCGACACCGCTGGCCGCATCGAGCGTCTGCCGCTCCGGCCGGGCGCCCGCATCGAGGCCGGGACCACGCTCATGGAGCTGTCGAACCCGGACGTGATGCTCCAGGCGCTCGACGCCGAGCGTCAGCTCGCCCAGGCCCGCGCCGACCTCATCAATTTGCGCAACACGCTGAAGACGCAGGAGCTCGCGCAGCAATCCACCATCGCAACCCTGCACACCGACGAGGCGGACGCGCGTCGCAAGGCGGACGCGATCAAGAACCTCAAGGGAGTCGTCTCCGATGTCGAGCTCCAGCAGCAGCTCGACAAGGCGCAGGAGCTGCAGAAGCGGATGCAGATCGAGTCCGAGCGGCTCAGCGTCATGGGCGGAAGCCTCCGCGACCAGGTCCGCGCGCAGGAGGCGCAGATCGAGCGGCTCAAGGCCGTGGTGGCGTTCCGCCAGAAGCAGGTCGATTCGATGAAGGTGCGCTCGCCCGACGACGGCGTCCTCTCCGAGCTGCCGCTCGAGCTCGGGCAGTGGGTCACCCCTGGCTCGCTCCTCGCCAAGGTGGTGAAGCCGGAGCGCCTCAAGGCGGAATTGCGCGTGCCGGAGACGCAGGCGAAGGACGTCGCGCTCGGGCAGAAAGCGGAGATCGACACTCGAAACGGCGTCGTTCCGGGCGTGGTCTCGCGCATCGCGCCGTCGGCCAGCCAGGGCTCGGTCCTCGTCGAGGTGCAGTTCGGCAACGCCCAGCTCCCGAAGGGCGCCCGGCCCGACCTGACGGTCGAGGGCACCGTCGAGCTGGAGAAGCTGAACAACGTGCTCTACGTCGGTCGGCCCGCCGGAGCGCAGCCCGAATCCACCGTGGAGCTGTTCAAGCTCCTGAAGGACAGCGATCTCGCCGTCCGCGGCAAGGTAAAGCTCGGCCGCAGCTCGGTTTCGACCATCGAGGTCAAGGAAGGTTTGCAAGAGGGCGACGCCGTCGTCCTCTCCGACATGACGGCGTGGGACAACGCCGATCGGGTGAGGCTCCGCTAGATGGAAACCATTTCCCAGAACGACAGTGCCCCGAAGCTCGTCCCGCCGCCGCAGCACACGCTGCTCGAGATGCAGGGCATCCAGAAGGTCTTCCTCACCGACGAGGTGGAGACCCACGCGCTCTCGGACGTGCACCTGAAAGTGCAGAAGGGCGAGTGGCTCGCCATCGTGGGGCCGTCGGGTTCGGGCAAGACGACGCTCCTCGCCATCCTCGGGCTGCTCGATACGCCCACCGGCGGCGCCTTCCACCTCGACGGAAGGCCGGTGCAAGACCTGACCCCCTCGGAGCGCGCCCACGTCAGGAACCGGCACATCGGGTTCATCTTCCAGAGCTTTAATTTGATCGGCGACCTGACGGTCTTCGAGAACGTCGAATTGCCGCTCACCTATCGCGGCATGGCCGCCGACGAGCGCAAGAGGCGCGTCGAGCAGGCGCTCGAACGGGTGGGCATGTCGCACCGGGCGCGGCACATGCCGGGGCAGCTTTCCGGCGGCCAGCAGCAGCGCGTCGCGGTCGCCCGCGCGGTGGCGGGAGATCCCCTGATCCTCCTCGCCGACGAGCCCACCGGCAACCTCGACTCGAAGAACGGCCAGGCGGTGATGAAGCTCCTCTCCGAGCTTCACCGCGCCGGCTCCACGCTCATCATGGTGACGCACGATCCGGCGTACGCGCGGCTCGCCACCCGCACCGTGACGCTCTTCGACGGCCGCATCGTCGACGAGGACCAGAACCTCGCTCGCGAGGCTTGATGATCTCCCTCCGCAACGTCGAGAAGTCGTTCAAGCAAGGCGCGGGACAGGTGTTCGTCCTGCGGCGGATCGACCTCGACGTCCCTCGCGGGGACTTCGTCACCATCATGGGACCTTCGGGAGCGGGCAAGTCCACGCTCCTCGCCATCCTGGGGATGCTCGACGCCGGCTGGAGCGGCGAGTACGAGCTGTGCGGAGAGCGGGTCGAGAAGATGTCGCCCAAGCAACGGGGCGAGCTCGCCAAGCGCACCGTCGGATTCGTCTTCCAGCA
The DNA here is from genome assembly GCA_045802855.1 of Myxococcales bacterium. Taxonomy (GTDB): domain Bacteria; phylum Myxococcota; class Myxococcia; order Myxococcales; family 40CM-4-68-19; genus VBKO01. Next base: position 3,366 of record JBJMQD010000037.1, read on the forward strand.
GTACCACCTGCTCGACGGCCTGACGGTGGCGGAGAACCTGGAAGTGCCGCTCTCCTACCGGGACATGAAGCATTCCGAGCGGCAGGCGGTGGTGGCGGACGCGCTCGACCGGTTCAACATCGTGGGAAAGAAGGACCTCTACCCGAACCAGCTCTCCGGCGGACAGCAGCAGCTCGTCGCCATCGCCCGCGCGGTGATCGCCCGGCCCCAGCTCCTCCTCGCCGACGAGCCGACGGGAAACCTGCACTCGGCCCAGGGCGAAGAGATCATGAAGCTGTTCAAATCCCTCAACGAGCAAGGGACGACGATCGTGCAGGTCACCCATTCGGACAAAAACGCCGAATACGGGAACCGCATCGTTCGTCTGCGGGACGGTTGGATCGAGCGTTGACAGAGGCCGTCAAGGAACGGGTCCGGGTCCTGGTCGCGGACGACCAGCCCGACGTCGTCGAGGCCCTGCGTCTGCTGCTCCGGCGCGAGGGGTTCGACCTCTCCGCGGCTTCCTCGCCGGCGGGGGTCCTCTCCGCTCTCGGGGCGCAGGATTTCGACGCCGCCCTCGTCGATCTGAACTACACCCGCGATACGACCTCCGGGAAGGAAGGTCTCGACCTGCTCTCGCAGATCCGCGGCCTCGACTCCGAGCTTCCCGTCCTCGTCATGACCGCCTGGGGCAGCGTCGAGGGCGCAGTCGAGGCGATGCGGCGGGGTGCGCGCGACTACGTACAGAAGCCGTGGGACAACACGCGGCTCGTCGCGACGCTCCGCACCCAGGTCGAGCTGGGCAAGGCGCTGCGCAGGAGCCGCCGCCTCGAGGAGGAAAACACGCGGCTGCGAGGAGGGGCGCCGCGGCTCTTCGCCAGCTCTCCCGCGATGCAGCCCGTGCTCCGGCTCCTCGAACGGGTCGGGCCAAGCGATGCCAACGTCCTCGTCACCGGCGAGCACGGCACCGGCAAGGAGGTCATCGCGCGCTTCTTGCACGATTCGAGCAAGCGCGCCGGGCAGCCCCTCGTTCCGGTCAACGCCGGCGGCCTCTCCGAGGGCGTCTTCGAGAGCGAGCTGTTCGGTCACGTTCGCGGCGCCTTCACCGACGCGAAGAGCGACCGGGCGGGCGCGTTCGAAGTGGCGGACGGCGGCACCTTGTTCCTCGACGAGGTCGGGAACATGCCGCTCCCGCAGCAGGCGAAGCTGCTACGCGTCCTGCAGACGGGCGAGTTCAACCCGGTCGGATCTTCCAAGGTGAAGAAGTCCGATGTGCGGGTGATCGCGGCCACCAACGCCCGCCTCGCCGACGAGGTCTCGCAGGGCCGTTTCCGCGAGGACCTCCTCTACCGGCTGAACACGGTCGAGATTCACATCCCCCCCCTGCGCGAGCGAACCGAGGACATCCCGCAGCTCGCCCAGCACTTCCTCGGTCTGCAGGGGCAGAGGTATGGAAAGAAGGTGACCGCCTTCTCCCGCGATGCCCTGGAAGCGCTCGTCCGCCATCCCTGGCCGGGAAATGTCCGCGAGCTGGAGCACGCGGTAGAACGGGCGGTGCTGATGGCGCGCGAGTCGCAGATCGCCGCTGAGGACCTGGTGCTCGCCCCCGCCGCGCGACGCGAGTCGGCCCAGCTCTACGAGGCGATGACGCTCGACGAGGCGGAAAAGGTGCTGATTCAAAAAGCCCTGGGCCGGTGCGGCGGGAACGTCACCGACGCCGCTCGCGAGCTGGGGGTCTCGCGCAGCGCGCTCTACAGGAGACTCCAGCACCACGGGCTCAAGGCGCAGGGATGAACCCGAAGGACCGTCCGGTGCGTAAACGGCGCCGAGACGTTCCACATGACGCGCGGGTGTTCCGGCTCGCGTTGATTGGCGGTCTTCCCGCGGTCCTCGCCACGGTCGGCCTCCTCGTCGTCTATGACGCGGGAGCGAAGATCGGATGGACCGTCTCGGTGGTGGTCGTCTGCTGTTGGCTCTTC
>JBJMQD010000045.1:0-4639 GCA_045802855.1 Myxococcales bacterium
CGCACTTCGCGCTCGCCTGGATGAACGAGGGAGCGGGAGCGGAAGCACCCTTCAGAACTGTTTCCGGCGGTTGCGCCTCTGCGTGAGCACAGGCGAGCGTCGAGGCGAGCGCGGCGAGACCAACCCGAGACACCATGCGACCGACCTCCGCTTGGTGTGAGGATTGTCACGCAAAGGTAGGAGTCCGTGCAAAATCCCGATTGCTGCGCCGCGTTGTCGAGTTATTTCAATGTGATGGAGCCGTCGGTTCAGCGCGGCTTTCCCGACGACCAGATCCGCTCGAAGGTGAGCGCGATCGAGCCGTCACCGAGGGGAGTCATGCCCGTGAGCGGAGCTCCAGCCTCGTCGAGCGAGATCGAGGTGTCGGGGACGCCGCTGATCTGGAACACGACGCCCCGCGGGACCTTCGCGTCCCGCACGATCTTGAGCTCGGAGATCTGCAACGGCCTCGCCAGCGTATAGAAATCGACGAGCAGCTCCTTCGTGCGCCCGTTCGCCACGTCGAGCTCCGCGGCGGCAGAGATGTCGCGTAGCCCATGATGACCCAGGACGACGCCGTTCATCGGCTTCTCGCCTTCCGTACCCTCGACGACGTAGGCGAGATTCTCCCTTGGCAGGAGCTTCCAATCCGTCCAGACCGAGTCCTTGCCGAGCTCGTAGCTTCCGTGAGCGAGCGCGCGAGAGGAGTCGAACCGCTCGACGCGGCCCGTGTCTCGAGCGAAGTACTCCGGGGGGGCGCGGCCCGGAAAGAGCATCGAGGCGTACTCCTCGTTCTGGTACGAGCCGTCGGCCTGCGGCTCGAACTCGCGCACCTGGGACCATCCGACGACGCGAGGCCCGATGCGGAGCCGCGACAGCGCCTCGAAGATTACCGTGAGCGGGGGCTTCGCCTTGTCGTCGCGGATGGTTCCGGCGAGGAGCGACACGGCGCCCACGAACGTCTCCCGGTAGCCGGGCCCATCGTGCACGCAGATCAAGGACAGCCCGTCGCGGCTGAAGTAGGCGAGCTTGAATTCGCCGACGCCCGTCTCTCCGGCCTTCCCGGAAAGGTAGACGACGTCGACGAGGAAGAGCGGGCCGCCCGCAATCGCGATGACGTCGACCGGCACGATGGCGCGGACGTCGAGGGATTTCCGCAGGGACTCGAGCGTGACGCGCATGCCATCGGCGTGGAAGACGCGCTCTGGGCGGACCGTGCAGTCGAACGTCTCGGAAGCGGTGAGCTTGCCGGTGAAGCTCTCCGTCTTCTTGTTCGGAACGAAGGTGACCGGCTCGAGAGCGAGCGTCTTGCCGGAGAAGCGGGCATCGGCTGATCCCACCGCTACCTCACCGACGCGGGTCGCTTCGCGGTTGAAGAGCGTCTCCGTGCCGGTCCCGCGCATGTCGATCCAGGCGAGCGGAGCCGGGGGCGTCGCGGGAGGTTGCGCCGGGGCGGCCGCGGAAGCTTGCGCCGGAGCGGTCGCGGAAGCCTTCTCCGGAACGGCGCGCGAGCCAGCGCAGGCGCAAACGACGAGCGTGAGGGCGATGCGCACGCGACCCTTGGGCCCTTTTAGAACTGCATCGACTTCACCTCGAGGAACTCCTCGAGCCCGAACTTGCCCAGCTCGCGGCCGCGCCCCGATTGCTTGAAGCCGCCGAACGGAGCGAGGGGATTGAAGCGGCCCCCGTTGATGTCCACCTGCCCGGTGCGCAGGCGGCGGGCGACCCGCTCGGCGCGGGCGGTGTCGGAAGACCAGACCCCGCCGGCGAGCCCGTACATGGAATCGTTCGCGATCCGGACCGCGTCGTCGTCGTCCTCGTACGGCAGGACGGAAAGCACGGGGCCGAAGATCTCCTCGCGGGCGATGGTCATCGACGGCTTCACGCCGGCGAAGATCGTCGGTTGCACGTAATAGCCTTTCGACAACCCGGCAGGAGCGTCTGGACCGCCGGTCGCGAGCTGCGCGCCTTCGTCGATACCGGTGCGGATGTATTTGCGCACGCGTTCGCGCTGCTGGGCCGAGGCGAGCGGTCCGAGCCGCGTCTCCGGCGAGCGGGGATCCCCCGGCTTGAACTTCGCCGCCTGGCGCTTCGCGATCTCCAGCGCCTGCGCCTCCTTCTTGCGGGGAACGAGCATGCGCGTCCAGGCCGAGCAGGTCTGACCGGCGTTGAGGAACGCGTTCGAGACGGAGACGCCCACCGCCTTGTCGAAATCGGCGTCGTCGAGGATGACGGCGGCGGACTTCCCGCCCAGCTCCAGGGCGAGCCGCTTGATGGAGCCGGCCGCCAGCTCCGCCACACGCCGACCCGCGGCGGTCGATCCGGTGAGCGAGATCATGTCGACGCGAGGGTGCTTCACCAGCAACTCGCCAAACGGCGGCCCGAGGCCCGTCACGAGGTTGAACACGCCCTTCGGCAGGCCGGCCTGCTCCACCACTTCCGCGAGGAGGAAGGCGCTGAGCGGCGCCACTTCGCTCGGCTTCAGTACCACCGTGCATCCGGCGGCGAGCGCCGGCGCCACCTTTCCCATCGCCTGGTGCAGCGGGTAGTTCCAGGGCGTGATCGCGGCGACCACTCCGACCGGCTCGCGCACCACGAGCGAGTTGCCAATCCGCTGCTCGAAGAGGAACTCGCGGACGACGCCGGGATAGCTGCCCGCGACCGAGATCGGCAGCCCCGCCTGCACCGTCTTCGCCACGCTGATCGGCGTTCCCACCTCCGCGGAGATGATGGCGGCGATCTCGTCGGCGCGCGCGGCGAGGCCTTCCTTGATGCGCTCGATGAACCGGGCCCGCTCGACCGGCGGCGTCGCCGCCCAGCCTTCGAACGCGCGGGCCGCGGCCTGCACGGCGCGGTCTACGTCCACTTCATCGCCGCTCGGGATCCGCCCGACGGGCTCCTCGGTCGAAGCTTCGATGACGTCGATGGTGCCGCTTCCGGAAGGAGCTACCCAGGCTCCATCGATGAAGAACCGTTCGTGGACGCGCATGGGGACCTCAGGCCTTGGGGCGGATCTGTGCCGTGAACGTGCCTTCGCCGATGTACGTCAGCGTCGCCACCTGAGAGGCGCCGGTGATGTCCAGTGAGCCGTTTCCGAAACCGTGGCTCGGGACCGAAAGCTCGAGACGGTTCGTGCTGCTGACGTCGACGAATCCGCGGTCCGTCGTCAACCGGCCCGAGACGAGCATGTTCTCGATGCCCGCCGCGAGATCGGAATCGATGCGGAAGCCGTCGAGCCGGAAGACCGGCTTCTGGTTCTCGTCCGAGACCGCAGCGTCGAGCCTCATGAGGTACCCGGCGGAACCCTGTACGGACGGCTTCCAGGAGATGACCATCTTCCCGGACGCGCGGAAGACCTGGCTCGAGCCGGTCGGCGAATAGGCGAGGTTGGCGAACTCGAGCGTGAAGCTGTCGACGTGGGCGATGCCGGCGAGCGTTCCGGTAACGGTCGCGGTGCCGTTCAACGGCAAGAAATAGCAATTGTCGAAGCTGGCATAGTTGGCATTTCCGGTGACTGGCCCCGCTCCGCCGGCTCCGGTAGCCGAGAGGGTGAACGTCGCATTTCCCGAGAGGCAACCGGTCTGCTGCAACACGGACGGTGAAACCAGATTGAGGAACGGACCGAAGCGAGCGCCGGCGCCCATCCGGGCAGAGAGCGCGACCAAGGTTCCGAAGGTTCCGATCGCGGAATTGTCCAGGGTCGCGGGGGTGGCCCCGAGCGAAGACGAGTTGCTTCCGCCGCAGGCGGCGAGACCTAGCAACGCGACGAGTGACAGCCGTACTAGGGACATCGATTCTCCCGGGAACTTGTCGCGGCGCATCTTGGCGTGGCCGGCGCGTCGATGACAAGCGCGACTGCTCGCGCTCTACGGGGCTTCCGGTACCAACGCGCGCGGGCTGATCGTGTTTTGAAGGCCGGTCACTTGCTCGAGCCGCCCCGCCACGACGGCAGGGGGCGCTTTCCCTGCGCGACCTGGACGGCCTCGTGGGCCAACAGGCGCGTCGAATCGAGGGTCGGGAGCGGCGAGTCGTTGGGCGGTATCAGGAGCGGAATCTCCGTGCAGCTCAGCGCGACGGCGTCGCAGCCTTCGGTTTTCAGTCCGTCGATCACGCGGACGAACTCCCCTCGCGCTTCGGCGGTGAGCTTCCCCTGGCATAGCTCGTCGAAGATGATCCGATCGAGGCGTACCCGGTCTTCGCGCGATGGAGTTCGCATCTCGAGTCCGGCGCGCGCGCAGGCCGCTGGATAGGCGGGGCCTTCCATGGTCCAGCGTGTGCCGAGAAGGGCGAGCCGTCTCCGGCCGTCCGCCGTGGCGTTCTTTGCAACGATGTCGGCGATGTGCAACCCCGGGAGCGGATAGGGCTCCGTCGCGGCATCGAGCGCGATGTGCGCCGTGTTGTCGGGGCAGACGAAGAAATCGCAACCGGCCGCCTTCAACCGCTCGGCCGTGCGCATCAGGTGTCGATTGATCGCCTGGAGGTCCATGCGTTCCCAGGCGCCGAGGACGTCGCCCATCGGCAGGATCGAAAGCGTGATCTCGGGGTGGAGGTGCGGACCGACGACGCGCGCGCTTTGCCGGATCATCTCAAGGAAGCAGAGCGCCGCGCCGTCCGCGCTGTGGGCAAGGACGCCGATGTGGAGCATGGGAGTCACCTCGCG
>JBJMQD010000169.1:0-2985 GCA_045802855.1 Myxococcales bacterium
GTGCTCCGGACGGACGGCGGGATCACCATCCGCTGCGTACGGGCCCTCGCGCGCGGAGTGCGTCCGGGGTGACGACTCATCTGGACGGCGTTGCATGCCGCTCGAGGAACACCGCGGCGGCGGCCTTCGACTCCTCGCCAGTCGCGACCCGCACGACCATCCCCGTGAGCTCCTCGTCGGGGGCATCAACGGGGACGTCGTTGAGCTCGAGGAAGACGAGCGCAGAAGCCAGCGCGGCGCGCTTGTTGCCGTCGATGAACGGGTGGTTCTTCGCCAGGTGGAAGAGGTAGGCGGCGGCCATCTCGAAGAGCGTCCCATGGAGCAGCTCGCCAGCGAACGAGGCTTGCGGCGCCGCAACGGCCGAGAGGAGCAGCCCAGCATCGCGCACTCCGAACGCGCCGCCGTAGGTCTCAATCTGGTGAGCGTGGATGCCGAGCACCTCCTCGAGCAGGAGAAAGCGCGGCTCCTTCATTCGGCGAGCTTCTTGAAAACCGCGCCATAGCGCCGGTCGAGCTTGCGGAGAATCGCGTCTACCTTCGCCGAACGCTTCTTGTCGGCCGGAGGCGAGATGATGATGACGCGCCCGTCAGTTGCGACCTCGACCGTCGAACCTGCGTCGAGGCCCGTCGCCTCGAGGAGCTCCTTGTCGAGGACGAGGGCGACGCTGTTGCCGGTGCGGGTAAGCTTCTTGACCATGTACGTACCGTAGCGAAGGATGTCAGTACAAGCAACGTCCCGCGACGGCCTGCGCGCCGGGCGATCACACGACCGGACGAAGAGGATAGAATCGCGCTTCCTCCCGAACCCGGCGGTGAGCGATGGAAACCCGTTTCCTGCTCCGCGAAAACCAGATCCCGACGCATTGGTACAACATCATTCCCGACATGCCCGGACCGCTCGCGCCGGTGCTTCATCCCGGGACGCGCAAGCCGGTGACGCCCGCCGACATGCTTCCGCTCTTTCCCGGAGCGCTGCTCGAGCAGGAGATGTCGCCCGAGCGGTGGATCGCGATCCCCGAGCAGGTTCGCGACGTGTACCGGTTGTGGCGGCCGACGCCCTTGCACCGGGCGCATCGGCTGGAGGCCGCGCTCGGGACGCCGGCGCACATCTATTACAAATACGAGGGAGTTTCGCCGGCCGGATCGCACAAGCCGAACACCGCCGTGCCGCAGGCTTTCTACAACAAGCAGGCGGGAACGAGGCGGATCGCGACCGAGACCGGAGCGGGGCAGTGGGGCTCGTCGATGGCGATGGCATGCTCGATGTTCGGCCTCGCCTGCACGGTCTACATGGTGCGCGTCTCCTATCAGCAGAAGCCCTACCGCAAGAGCATGATGCACCTGTGGGGCGCGGAGGTGATTCCCTCGCCCTCGGACCGGACCGGATCGGGGAGGAAGATCCTCGAGCAGGATCCGCGCAGTCCCGGAAGCCTCGGCATCGCCATCTCGGAAGCCGTCGAGGACGCGGCGACGCACGACGACGCCAAGTACGCGCTGGGAAGTGTGCTGAATCATGTGCTCCTGCACCAGACCGTGATCGGGCAGGAGGCCAAGGAGCAGATGAAGCTCGCGGGCGAGTATCCGGACGTCGTCATCGGCTGCCACGGCGGCGGCTCGAATTTCTCGGGGCTCGCGTTTCCCTTCCTGGCGGACAAGGCGGCGGGGCGCGACGTGCGCATCCTCGCCATCGAGCCCGCGAGCTGCCCGTCGCTCACGAAGGGCGTCTATGCCTTCGACTTCGGCGACACCGCGGGGGTGGCGCCCATCTCGAAGATGTACACCCTCGGCCACGACTTCGTGCCGCCCGGGATCCACGCGGGCGGGTTGCGCTACCACGGCGCGGCGCCGCTCGTGTCACAGCTAGTCCATGCGGGCCTGATCGAGGCGCGGGCCGCGCAGCAGCTCGCCTGCTTCGAGGCCGCCGTGCAGTTCTCGCGCGCGGAGGGGATCATCCCGGCGCCGGAGTCGTCGCACGCGATCCGTGGAGCGGTGGAGGAGGCGATCCGGGCCAAGGAGGAGGGGAAGGAAAGGGTGATCCTCTTCAACCTCTCGGGCCACGGCCACGTCGACATGGCGGCGTACGACGATTACTTCGCGGGGCGACTCGAGGACTTCGAGTATCCGACCGAGAAGGTGCAGGAGTCGCTCCGGAAGCTGCCGAAGGTGGCGGTGTAGAGGTTGATTCGGCAGGATCGTCGGGTCCTTCGACCGGGAACTCGCCCCGGGGCAAAGGATTGGTCACATCTCTGGTTTCGAAAGGGGCTCGGAGCAATGCGCGCCGCGCGGCGGAAGCGCAAATCGCCGCGGAGCTAGACCATGGCCGGCATGCATCTCGAGCGCTGACGCATCGCGTCCCGTCCCGGAACGACGCGGCCGCCTGCAGAGCGAGCCGATAGATCCGGCAGAAGCCTCACACGTTCGCCTGACGCGCCGCGTCCCGTCCCGGAACGGTGGCATCGCGCCGTTGTGCAATGGACGGTTCCCGAGCGAATCGCGACCACCGCATGCGTCAACTGACAGATGCTACCGATTCTTATTGACAGGGATTCCGGAGCTACCGAATCGTTCCCGGCTACTCACGGTCGTAAATCCTTCCTTTACGGCCGTGGAACGGCACAGATGCACGCGCGCGGGTTGGGCGGCCGAGAACTCGCACCCTCCATGCAGACGCGCGCCTTCGGCTCCGGAGGAGGCGCAAAATCGGGATGGTAAGAAGCGAAAATGATCAACTCCAATCCTGCTGTCGATTCCCTCGCTAATGTAGAGCTCCTCGCCGCCACTCGCGAAATCCTCAGGCGCGGCTGCGTCGTCGAGGCGGACCTCCTCGTTCATCTAGCGGAAATCGAGGAGCGAAGATTGCACAGCGAGATGGCCTTTCCGACGATGTTCGCCTTCTGCGTGGATGAGCTTGGGTTCTCGGAGGACCAGGCCTGGAACCGCACCAACGTGGCTCGCGCCGCGAGACGAATTCCGGCGATGCTCGACT
>JBJMQD010000170.1:0-13378 GCA_045802855.1 Myxococcales bacterium
TCGCCCGTCGGGACCAGCGATTATGTCGTCGCCGAAGGGATCGCCCATCTCGACACCGGCGTCCTCGAGACGCTCCCGAGCGGATGGCAGCCGCTCTGCAATGCCGTGCGTAATCCCTTGCTCTTCTGGGACCCTGGCCGAACGACGCTCCGGGAATACCTGCCCGACTCGGGCGTCCGTATCGTCGCGGGAGGCGTTCGCACGGTCATGGGCACCTGCTCGGACAGGATGCTGCTGCTTTCCAGCTCGGACGGCGAACGCGGCACGCTCCTGCGATACGCAAACGATAGCGGCGCGTTCACCGAGGTCGTGGACGACGTATCGACCAGCGTCGGGGGCACGGTCCAGGACCGATTCGTCTTCCAGCACCCGGACGCGAGCTCCGGAGATCTGCTTCGAGTGTCGCCCGACGGCACGTCGGCGATCCCGTTGCAGGCCCGCGCCCATCTGCAGACACAGTTCGCCGAGGCTGGAAGGCGGGTCGCCTTCACCGGAGGCGACGCGAATGCCGATCCGCGATTGATGGTGGCAAATCTCGACGGCTCGGGTGCGAGGACCGTGGGTCCAGCCGCCGACCGCATCGCCTTCTCGCCGGACGGAGCGCATCTCCTCTTCGAGGCTCGAGGTCTCCTCTGGGGCGAAAATCCACTGGGTGCCGCCGTGCCATTCGACGAGCTCGGCAGGATGGGGAAGGTCGTCGTCTCCGGATCCGGCCAGTACCTCGTGTACTCCGTCGGCACGGGTGAGCGCAGGGGAACGTACAGGATCGATCTCGGCCCCTCCTGCACGGCGTCGACGAGCGGCTGCACCGGTCCGGCAGCCGTGTTCTGAGGTCGCGCTTCAGGCGCAAGTTCCTCACTGATTGCGCGTAGTTCGACAAAGATCGCCTCGACACGAGCCGCTTCGGCGCGCTACCACCGATCGGCATCCAGCTGGGAGGCACTTTGTCTGCTCGTTTCTTTGCTCCGGCAATGATCGTGGCCGTCTGCGCGGCGTGCGGCGGCCAGCCCGCCGCGAACGGCATCCACGGCAACGCGTTCCTGCTCGGCGAGACCGATCATTCGGGGACCCACGTTTCGGTAGTGCAGGATACCGGGGTCGTCGCCGAGGGGCTGACCGATGAAAGCGGCGCCTACCGCATCGAGGCGCCGGCGGGAGCATTCGATCTGCGCTTCGAGCACGACGGCTATCCGGAGGTAGTACAGCCGGATGTCGTGATCCTGCAGAACGACGTCGGCGTGCCTGACGTGACCCTCCGCCGCGGCGTCCTGCTCGATTCGGCACCAATCTTGACCGCGCAGCCGGTGGGCAGCTCGCAGGTCCTGGTGCAGTTCGATCACGGAGACGACTCACCCACCCACCTGGTCGATTTCGCCGCCGGAACGGCCCGGAAGGTCGCGGCGGGCGCGATGGTCTTGCGCGATTCGAACGAACGATTCGCGACCGTGGAGATGGATCGGCTCTACCGGCTCGATCTCATCACGGCTGCCCTCGATGCTGTTACTCCGCCCGCGGGCAACTCGGGCTTCGCCGCCGGTGGCTATACCTTCTATGTCGCCGTCGACGGAACGTTGAGCGCGCTCCGGACTGGCGACCAGCAGGCTCTCGCGCTCGGGTTCACCACCTGCCGTTCAGCCGTCGTCCTGGCGGCGGCGCAGGTGCCCGCCGCTCCCGGATGGTTCTCGATCACGATCCCGGCCGGTTGCTCGCAGACATCGACATCGTTCGTCCTCGTCAATCCCCGGTTGCAGGTCGCCCGGGGCCCGTACTCGTCGCTGCACGCGGCGTCCGGAAACCTGTTTCTGCGGGAGCCCGACGCGGGAAACCCGTCCTCACCGACGTCGTCCCTTCGCAAGGTGGATCCCACCACGGGAACCGAGACGACGACGATCCCCGCCGTCCGCATCGTGCAGGCGATCAACGGGGATCCCACTCTGCTCCTCGTCGGCTCCCCGACCTCGCCGGGATCCTTCAACATGGATCTGAAACTCGTGGACGTCGTGAGAGGGACGGTCGTCGATGCGGCCACGAACGTCTCCTCGGGCGGAACGTCGTTTCTCTCCGAAGACTTCCGGCAGACCGGCCTTTTCGTCGGCTCGACGCTCATCCGCTACGACACCCGGACGGTGACGCCGCTCTGCGCGAGCCCGTTGATGGTTTCCGGCCCGACCATGCTTTTCAACGGGACGGGACATCCCCTCGGCTTCCTGTGCTCGACCGGATCGACCATCAGGACCTACGAGTGGGCGAGCGATCGGGTCCGCGATCTGGCGAGCGCCGCTACTTCCGCGCCCGCCTTCACGGGTCGCATCGCCACCTGGAACGAAGGATCGGCGCTGCGCGCCGCGCGAATCGGCGAGGGCGATCCGGCGGTCACGTTGTGCGCCGGCGCCACGTTGTCGGGCACATCGCTCGTGACGAGCGCCGATGGAAGCGCCGCGGCGCTGTCGTGCCCCGACGCGGGCGATGCCACCGGAAAGCTCATCGCGGTCGATCTCCGCACCGGGGCTTCGGACACGCTGGTCGCCGCGAAGCCAAGCAGCGGAAGCCATATCAGCGTGATCTCGATGGCGGTCAGCGCCGCGGGGCGCGGCGTGATCCTCGACTACACGACGAACGCGGGCGCGCCGGATCCGGCAAACTGCGGGTCGTCGGAATGCACCTTGGTGATCGACCGCAGGAACGCCACGCGCGCGTTTGCGAATCCGGCGATCGGATTCTTCAATGCGACTTCTTCGCCGGACGATCGGGGATTCGCAATCAACGGGTCCGCTGGCCCGCTGATCGCGGTGTTCGGTGCTGGGGCGCCGGCGTTCGCCTCCGCCCCGGCGAGCGGCTTTCTCCTTGGAATCGGCGGCGACGGACGGCACGCCCTCGTCGGTCAGGGTGGACTGCGCGGTCCGTACTCGCTCGTCGACCTCGTCTCGGGCGCTGCCATCCCGGTGACGGCGCCCTCGATCAGCGCGACCGGATCTCCGATCCAGCTCGGCACGACGAATGACTTCGTGGTGGCCGAGGGCGTCGCCCATGTCGATACCGGCGTCATCGAGTCGCTCGGCCAGAGCGCGACGCCCATCTGCGGCGTCTTCGGGTCCCGGTTTGCCTTTCTGGACCGTACCGGAACGCTCCTCGAGGAGTACGCCGCCGGCTCGGGCGTTCGCACCCTCGCCGCCGGCGTGCTCGACTTGAACCTCGGCACCTGCACCGACGTCCGCCGGCTCTTCCTGGGCGGATTCGACGGCCGGACGGGCTCGCTCCTCGGGTATGCGCCCAAGACCGGCGCCGTGACCGAGCTTGCGGCGGACGTCTCGTCCCATATCGGCGCTTCCGGATCGCGTATGTTCGCCTTCCAGCATCCCGATTCCATCTCCGGAGATCTGCTGCTCCTCGGGAGCACCGGAACTCTGCCCCTCGGCGCCCGTGCCCATCTCGGCACGACGTTCACGGTCGCTGGTTCGCGGGTGGCATTCACCGGCGGAACGGCGAACGAGGAGCCGAAGCTCACCGCCGCGAAGCTCGACGGGTCCGGCGCGAGGACCGTGGGTCCGGCTGCCGATCGGGTCTTGTTCTCGCCCGATGGAACGCGGCTCCTCTTCAATTCCGGCGGGCTGCTCTGGTCGGAGGACCCGTCCGGTCCGGCCGTCGCCCTGGGCGAAACCGGGACGATGGACCAGGTGGTCCTGAACGGAACCGGGGACGTCCTCCTCTATTCGGTATCCTCCGGCGAGCACCGCGGGACGTACCGCGTGGATCTACGGAGGAATGCGGACGTGCCGCCGCGGGAAATGACCGCCCTGGCCTGGGCCGTGACATCCTTGTAAACGGGTTCCCGACGGGGCGGCCGGCTGTGTGCCTGCTGCTCTTGACACTGGGGATCCAACCGCTACCCTACGCCGAAGCCCTTCACCTCGGGCTGGGGTCGGGTATTTCTAGCCTCAAATCGAGGGAATTCGGACGCTCCGGGAGGCGGGTGCCTCGCCGGTAATCCACTTTTTCCTGGGAGTCTGCCATCCGCGACGCTCGTACGAACCGCCGAATCCGTGCTCGTGAACTTCGTGTGATCGGTCCCGAAGGCGAACAGCTCGGAGTCCTGACCCTCGACACGGCCCTGGCGAAGGCAGCCGAATTCGGGCTGGACCTCGTCGAGGTTTCGCCGATGGCGAAACCGCCGGTCTGCAAGATCATGGACTACGGCAAGTTCAAGTACGAGACGAAGAAGAAGGCGAACGAAGCGAAGAAGAAGCAGACGATCGTCAAGCTCAAGGAAGTGAAGTTCCGCCCCAAGACCGAAGAGCACGACTACGGCTTCAAGGTGAAGGCGATCCGCGAGTTCCTCGCGGAGGGAAACAAGGCCCGGGTCACGGTGATGTTCCGCGGCCGCGAGATCACCCACCGCGACATCGGCCAGGCCATCCTCAGCCGCATCTCCGTCGAGCTCAAGGAAGTCGCGGTGGTCGAGCAGACGGCGCGCCTCGAAGGCCGCCTCTTGTTCATGATCCTCGCGCCCAATCCTCGCTGGCTGCAGTCGCAGCGCTCGCAGCAGGCTGCCTCGGGGTCCGCGCCGCAGCAGCCCGCCGCTCCTCGTCCCGCGGCTGCTGCCGCCCCCCGGCCTCCGGCGCCTGCCCGCCCGTCCGGCGCGCCTCCTACGCAGAACGGGACGCCGCGGGCGCAGGCGGCGCCTTCGCCCGCCGCACAACGCGCAGAGGCTCCCAAGAGTTGATCGACAGAGCGGGATGAGGTATCAGGCCCGCTCCCGAACGCAAAAGGCGCGATCTCGATGCCGAAACTGAAGACGAAGCGGAGCGCGGTGAAGCGGTTCCGCTCGACGGGGACGGGCAAGATCAAGGCCGGGAAGGCCTTCCGCCGCCACAACCTGTCCCTGGGCAAGAGCCGCAAGCGCAAGCGCAACCTGCGCGGCAGCGAAGTGCTCGAGCGCCGCGACGAGCGCCATCTCAAGAAGGCGCTCCCGTACGGGCTTCCGAAGTAAGGAGAGCTGAGCAATGCGCGTCAAGAGAGGTTTCAAGGCCCGCCGCCGCCGCAACCGCGTCCTCAAGCTCGCGAGCGGGTTCCGCGGCCGCCGGAAGAACTGCTTCAAGCGCGCGGTCGAGGCCGTCGAGCGCGCGATGATGCAGTCCGCACGCAGCCGACGGGTCCGCCGCCGCGACTTCCGCTCGCTCTGGATCGTCCGGATCAACGCCGCCGCCCGCATGTCCGGCCTCTCCTACTCGAAGCTCATCGCGGGCCTGCGCAAGGCCAAGGTGGAGCTCGACCGGAAGGTGCTGGCCGACATCGCCCTCGCCGATCCGGCGGCCTTTGCGGCGATCGCGAAGCGCGCCGCGGCGTAGGCCTTACCCGCTAGTTCCTTCCAAGGCCGCGCCGGGGTCCGGGACCCGGCGCGGCCTTCGATTTTTCGAGGGACGAGATGATCGAGGAGCTGAAAGCGCTGCTCACGGAGGCGAACCAGGAGCTTTCGTCCGCCTCGGACGACGCCCATGTCGAGGCGACGCGGATCAAGTATCTCGGCAAGAAAGGCTCGCTGTCCGCCGTGCTGCGGGGCATGGGCAAGCTCTCGGCCGAGGAGCGGCCGAAGGTGGGCGAGGTCGCCAACTCGGTGAAGGCGGCGATCGAGGAGGCGCTCGAGCGGGCCCGGGCCGCCGTGCGCGACCGCGCCCTGCAAAAGGACCTGTCGCGCGAGAAACTCGACGTGACGCTGCCCGGACGGCCGCAGAAGATCGGGCACCGCCATCCGGTCTCGCTGGCGATGGACGACCTGATCGAGATCTTCGCGCGGCTCGGGTTCCACGTCGCCGACGGGCCCGAGATCGAATGGGACTTCTACAACTTCGAGAAGCTCTGCTTCCCGCCCGACCATCCCGCGCGCGACATGCAGGACACGCTCTTCCTCGACCAGGCGACGCTCCCCGAGCCGCCCCCGGGTGCTCCCTCGACGCATTTGCGAATCCTGCGGACGCATACGAGTCCGGTGCAGATCCGCGCCATGCTGGAGGCGAAGGAGCCCCCGATCCGCGTCATCACCCCGGGCAAGGTGTACCGCTGCGACTCCGACGTCACCCACACGCCCATGTTCCACCAGGTGGAGTGCCTGCACGTCGAGCAGGGCGTCTCGATGGCGCACCTGCGCGGGACGCTGGACGCGTTCGTGAAGGCGTTCTTCGGTCCGAACATCCGCACCCGGCTGCGGCCGAGCTACTTCCCGTTCGTCGAGCCTGGCGCGGAGGTGGACATCTCGCATCCGCTCTGCGGCGGCAAGGGGTGCAAGATCTGCAAATTCACCGGCTGGCTCGAGGTGCTGGGCGCCGGGATGGTCAACCCCGACGAGCTTACCGGCGTCGGGATCGATCCGGAGAAGTACACCGGTTACGCCTTCGGCGTCGGCATCGACCGGCTGGCAATGCTCCGGCACGGCGTCGACGACCTGCGCGCCTTCTTCGAGAACGACGTGCGGTTCCTCTCGCAACTGTGAGGCGGTAGGCGATGCGGATCTCCGTCAACTGGCTGCGCGAGCTGTGCCCGACCGATCTCGACGTTCCCGAGATCGCGCGGCGCCTGACCCTGGCCGGCTTCGAGGTGGAGGCGATCGAGCAGCGCACGCTCCCGGGCGGGATCGTCTCCGCGAAGATCGTCTCGGCCGAGAAGGTGCCGGGGTCCGATCATCTTTCCGTCACCCGCGTCGACGACGGGACCGGAACGCACCAGGTCGTCTGCGGCGCGCAGAACTTCCAGGTCGGCGACGTGGTGCCGATGGCGCGGCCGGGGACGACGCTCCCCGGCGGCATGCGCATCGAGCGGGCGAAACTGCGCGGAATCGAGAGCTCTGGGATGCTCTGCTCGGGGCGGGAGCTGGGGTTGTCGGAGGATCACAGCGGACTTCTCCTGCTTCCCCGGGAAACGGCGGTCGGCGTGGATATCGGAAAGCTTCTCGGGCTGCCCGATACCGTGTTCGAGATCAATGTCACGCCGAACCGGCCCGACGCGCTCTCGCATTTCGGGACCGCGCGCGAATTGTCGGCGCTGACGGGAACGCCCGCGAGGCTGCCGCCGTCGTCCCTGGACGATTCCGGGGAGCACGTCATCGACGCTGCGGCGCGGGTGGACGTCGAGGACGCGGAGCGGTGTCCCCGGTATGTCGCTCGCGTCATCGAGGGAGTTCGCATCGGGCCGTCGCCTCTTGCATTGCAGGAGCGCCTTCGCGGCTGCGGCGTACGGCCGATCAGCAACGTCGTCGACGCGACGAACCTCGTGCTGCTCGAGCTCGGGCATCCGCTGCACGCGTTCGATCTGGAGAAACTGACGGGAGCGCGGATCATCGTCCGGCGGGCGCGCAAGGGCGAGCCGATGACGACTCTCGACGGGAAGGAGCGCACGCTCAGCGAGGACGACCTGGTCATCGCGGACGCGGAGCGGCCGGTGGCGCTCGCGGGCGTGATGGGCGGGGCGACGAGCGAGGTCTCCGATCGAACGACGCGGATCCTTCTCGAGAGCGCGGTGTTCGATCCGCCCGGCGTGCGGCGGACGGCCCGGCGGCACGGGCTGCACACCGAGGCGTCGCACCGGTTCGAACGCGGGGCCGACGAGCAGGCGGCGCGGGTCGCCGCCGATCGCTGCGCCGAGCTCATCGTCAAGCTCGCGGGCGGGAAGGTCCTGCCGGGGGCCATCGATCGGTATCCGTCGCCGCGGCCATTGGCGAAGATCTGGGTACGGCCCGCGCGCATCTCCTCGGTGCTCGGGACGCAGGTCGATGCGGCCGAGGTGGAGAAGCGCCTTTTGTCGCTCGGGCTCGAGCCGCTCGACGGCAATCCGACGCGCAGGCTCTGGTGTGCTCCGTCGTGGCGGCGCGATCTGACCCGGGAGATCGACTGCGTCGAGGAGATCGCGCGGCTGCGCGGGTTCGACACCATTCCCATCGAGGTGCCGAAGGCGGGCGTGGGTGAGACGGCCGCGATCCTGCCGCAAAGGCGCGTCACCGCGGCGGCCCGCGCCGCGCTCGCCGCGCGAGGATTCGACGAGGCCTTGAACTACAGCTTCGTCGCCGAGCGCGAGCTCGCCGCCTTGATTCCGCAGGAAAAGCCGATCCTGGTGGCGAATCCGCTCACGGTGGAGCAGGGGGCGATGCGCACGACGCTCGTCGCCGGCCTTCTGCGCAACGTCGGGCATGCGCTGAAGCACGGCGGGCAGGATGCGCGGCTCTACGAGCTCGGGCGCGTCTACCGCGCGCGGCCCAGCGGGGCGTACCCGTCCGGCGAGCTGGCCTGGCCGGCGGACGAGCCGCGCCGACGCGCGCTCGTCGGGGCGGGGCATCGGGCGCCGCGAAGCTGGGCGGCGCCGCACGAGCCGGTTGATTTCTATGATCTGAAGGGGGCGGTCGAGGACGTGCTGCGGGCGATGGCGATCGAGGGCGCGCGCTTCGTTCCGGCGGAGCGGTCGTGGCTCCACCCGGCCGCCTCGGCGGAGGTGGTGGTCGGAGGTACTACCTGTGGCGCGCTCGGCCAGATCCACCCGCGGGTGGCGCAGGCGTTCGACGTGCCCGCGGGGATCGTGGCCGCCGAGCTGGAATGGGAACTGCTGCTCGCGGGCTCTCGCGCACTGCGGCAGATGGGCGGAGTGGCGCGCTTTCCCGCCGTCGCCCGCGATCTGGCTTTCGTGGTGGGCGCGACCACCCCCGCGGAGGAGATGCTGCGCGAGATCCGATCGGCGGACGAGAAGGGGCTCATCGAGGACATCACCCTCTTCGACGTGTACCGCGGGGCGCAGGTACCGGAAGGGAAGAAGAGCGTCGCGTACGGGCTGACGCTGCGCGCTACCGACCGTACGCTGACCGACGCGGAAGCCGACGCGCTCTGTACGGCGGTGAAGGACCGCCTGAAAGGGCGTCTAGGAGCGGAAATCCGCGCTTGATGCTGGATTCCGTCTCGCCTGTTGCATTAAACTTGTGGGACTGCGGCGGAGATGTGGTCGGGCCCCGCACACGATGGCGTAGCCCTGCGCGATGACGAGCGAAAGGGGACGTTGGCCGTCTTGCTCGTCCCTCGTCCCTTCGGCTACTGTGACATCCATCATGACCAAGGCCGACGTCGTCGAGAGCGTTTGCAAAGAAGCCGGTTTCTCCAAGAAGGAGGCCGCCGAGATCGTCGAGATGGTGTTCGACACCGTCAAGGACACGCTCGAGCGCGGCGAAAAGATCAAGCTTTCCGGCTTCGGGAACTTCATCGTCCGCGAGAAGAAGTCGCGGGTCGGCCGCAATCCGCAGACGGGCCAGGAGATCGAGATCAGCGCGCGCCGCGTGCTGACGTTCCGCCCGTCGCAGGTGCTGAAGAACGAGCTCAATGACGCCGCCGAGGCGGACGCCGCCAAGG
Organism: Myxococcales bacterium; assembly: GCA_045802855.1. GTDB lineage: Bacteria > Myxococcota > Myxococcia > Myxococcales > 40CM-4-68-19 > VBKO01. The sequence continues at coordinate 9,375 of JBJMQD010000170.1, forward strand.
CGGCGCTCAACGGGACGCGTTGACGCCCGACAGGGCGGGTGATACTTCCCCCGCCCTCGCCGCGCCGTGACCCCGAGCGGCGGGACCGTGCCGGGGCGTAGCGCAGCCTGGTAGCGCACTTGCTTGGGGTGCAAGTGGTCGCTGGTTCAAATCCAGTCGCCCCGACATTTCGAGGCCCCTGATCTTTCTCGGTGTTCCCGGGATGGTCAGGGGCCTCACCTTTTGGGATTGAGCCCGTTGGCAGCAAATTGGCAGCAAAGGTGCGCGAAAGTGCGTCGCGCATCGCCCAGGTCGCGGCGATGACCTCCTCCGTCGCGGGAACGTGATCGCCCCTGTCGAGGTGCTCATCGAGATGGATCTCCTGACGCGCCAGCGCGGAAGGTCTGTATGTCGGATGGATCAAGGCGCGGCAGGCGACCCGCGCCGATCCCGATGAAACCGCAAAATGGTTGCTCGCGCGGATGGAAGGCGATCCATATGGGTTTACGTATCGCCTACGAATAGGCCAGAGCCGCCGTCTTCACGCCCTTACGGACGAACGCGGATGATCGTCTTCCCCGGGTGTCGCTCGGTTGAGTTGAAGGCCGCGACGGAATCATCGAGGGATGCGACGGTTCCGATATTCGTTCGCAGCCGGCCGTCCCGCACTCGCTGGACGATCTCACCCAGTTGAGCGCGATCAGACTCGACAACGAAGTCGACCGCCAGGCCGTCTGCGGGCCGCGCCTCGGGCGGCCCAACGACAGTCACCAGTGTTCCTCCGGCTCGAATCAGGCGCGCGGATCTCTTCTGGATGTCGCCGCCGATGACATCGAACACCAGATCGACTTCGCCGACGTCCTTGAGGGTGTCGTTCTCGAGGTCGACGAACTCGTTCGCGCCGAAGTCGAGCGCCGACTGACGGTCGGCGGCGCGCCCGGTGCCGATGACGTAGGCGCCGAATTCACGTGCGAGTTGCGTCACCATCGACCCGACTGCGCCGGCCGCGCCGTGCGCGATGACGCTCTGTCCTGCCCGAAACCGGCCGTGCACGAGCAGTCCCTGCCACGCAGTCAGGCCCGAGATCGGCAAGCTCGCGCCCACCGTGAAGTCGACGTCGCCTGGCAGCGGCGCGAGGTTGCGTGCTTCGATGGCCGCGTACTCCGCCAGCGTGCCGTCGCGATACCAGTCCGTGAGGCCGAACACCCGCTGTCCGACCGACAGCCCCGTGGTGCCATAGCCGAGTGCAGTGATCACTCCGGCGAACTCGTGCCCGGGGATGGACGGTGCTCGCTCGCGGTGGAGGCGATCGGTCCACGTCGAGGGCCACGTCAGCTCAGTCCCGACGAATCCGGACGCATGAATCTGAACGACGACGTCGTTGATTGCTGCCTGCGGCTCGGGCCGCTCGACCAGCTTCATCCCGGCCGTTCCCGCAGCCTGGTCCGTCACCGCTATCGCCTTCATCGGTCGCCTCCTTATGTCGAGCACTCGCCTGCACGGGGGAGCGAAAGGACCGATAAGGTGCTTTCCGTCTCCTCATCGGAACGAGCCGTCACCTCTCCGCGAAGCTATCAGCCCGCGGGCGCGGTCTGCCATACGCCGCGCAGGGATGCCGGGGGCTGGTCGACCGGTACCGCGAGGTCCGGCCGACGGCGGCGCCAAACGGAGGAAGGAGACGAAACGCGCCTTCGGCCGGCAGTGAGGCGGCTCGCGTCTGGATGTTGATTATCGAATGTGATGTGACGCAATCTGTCCTCGGTCAGAGCGCATGCGTTGTGGCGATCCCTGCAGGCTTCACAAATCGACCGAGCCGCAAAGCCACCGGCAATACACCGCGGCGACCGAAGTCACGGCGGCGTGCCATTGAAGGCGGTGGGAGACGGCTGCACGCTCACCTTTGGCGACCACACCGTGAGCGGCGCGCGGGCAGGGTGAACGTGAAGGCGTTTGGCGATCCCGCTCGAGCCGCCCACCTCGCGCCGGGCGCTTCCACTATCGAATTGACGATGCCGAGTGAGTCGGCAGCACGGGGTAGTCGGGGCCCGCGCGGAAGTGCCGCTCGAGTGCCGCCATCACCGTGAGCACGACGTCCTCGCAAAAGGGCCGGCCGGCGACCTGGACGCCCACCGGCAGCCCGGCGCTGCCCGCCTCGACCTTCGCCGCCGCGCGTTCGACGATGTCGCGGCTCGGAGCGCGATCGCTCTCTTCTCCCGGGCGGACGCGAGTGGAGCCGACGACGCCCGCAGGCAGCCCCACCACGTTGAACAACATCGCGTAGCTCGCGGCGGTGGCGAGGAAGTAGCTCGCTCCGTGGCGCAGTGCCGGGAGTGCATGGGGTGGGCAGACGATCGCGTCGAAGCGGGAGCGGTCGAGCGCCTCGATGAAGCGGGCCCTGTACTGTTCGCGCTCTTCGAGCAGCGCCGAACGCCGATCGTCCCGAATGCGCTGGATGGAGCGCATCGTCGCCGAGAGGCGCCGCTGTCCAAGAAATGCGACGGTCTTGGCCAGTGCCGGACGCACGAGCGCAGGCATCCTGGCGACCTGCAGCAGCCCCGACACGCGCCGATCCTGCCGGCTTCGCTCGAGCACCTGGACGAGGCGGTCGCCGCCGTCGGCGCTGAGCAGGCCGAGGAAGATGCGCATCGCGCTTGTCACGTCAGGCGGGGCGAACTCCTCGACGACGGCGCCGGCCGCAGCGAGCGCAGCCGCTGCTTCGCGCGTGGCGCGGCGAAGCGCCGGTGCCGCGGGAAAGAACCCGTCGTCGACATACATCGCGATCCGCAACCCTCGAACTCCGATCGCGGTGGGGCCTCTGGCGACATCGATGCTGTCGTTTCGCGGCCGCGCCAGAACGCGGAACGCGAGCGCGAGATCACCGACCGTCCGCGCGAGCGGTCCGGGCTGGGCGAGAAGGGTTCCCAGCTCTCCGAAAAGCCATCCATCGGCCTCGCCTTCGAGCGGAAGCCGCCCGGTCGTCGGCTTGAGCGCGCAAATTCCGCAGGAGTGCGCCGGCTCGCGGACGCTGCCTCCGATGTCGCTGCCCATGCCCAGCGCGGAACCGCCGGCCGCGATGATCGCGGCTTCACCGCCGCTCGATCCGCCGGACGCGCGGTCGTCGGCCCACGGGTTCGCGGTCCGGCCGTACACAGGGTTGTCCGCCTCATTGTAGAGCAGGAGTTGCGACACGTTCGTCTTGCCGACGATGACGGCTCCCGCCTCGCGCAGCCGTCGGACGATCTCCGAATCAGCGGCGGCGACCCGGCCGGCGCGAGCCACGACGCCTGCGGTGGTAGGCGTTCCCGCGACGTCGTAGCTCTCCTTCACCGTGACGGGTACGCCGTCGAGCGGCCCGAGCGATTCGCTCCGCCGGCGGCGCTCGTCCGACGCCGCCGCTTGCGCCATCGCCTGCTCGAACAGCGGGATCACGACGGCGTTCAACCCCGGGTTCACGACGCGGATCCGATCGATGTGGGCCGCGACGACCTCGCGCGCCGAGAGCTCACCAGCCGCCATCCGGCGGACGAGGGCTTCGGCACCGTCGATCGCGACGGGTCCCGCAAGGTCCGAGGCTGCTTTCATGGGGGCCCCCTCTGGCGGTCGTCAGAGCGATTCGAGAAACGCGAGCAGCGCTTGCCGATCGCGATCGCGCAGCGCCTCGAACCGATTCCGCGCTTTCAATCCCTGTCCGTCGTGCGCCAGGATCGCCTCCTCGATGGTGGTCGCGCGGCCGTCGTGGAGCAGACTAGTCGCGACCCGCAGGCCCCACAATGGGGCCGTTCGCATCTGCGTTCCGGACGCGGCGGCCTGCTCGATGCCGTCGCCGAGAGAGCCCATGTCGTGGAGCAGGAAATCCGAGTAGGGCGCGTACTCGACGCGGTCGAGCGCCTTCACCGGGTTCGGTCCGGTCCGCAGCGAAGGCGTGTGGCAAACGGCGCAGCCGATGGAGGCGAAGACGCGTTCACCGGCGCGCGTCTTCTCGCTCTGCCGACCTCGTGGCGGAGCTCCCAGGAAGAGCATGAAAT
>JBJMQD010000234.1:0-14609 GCA_045802855.1 Myxococcales bacterium
GGTCGTTCCACTCGGTCCCGCCGGCGGAGACGGGCTCGCCGTTCTTGACGGTGGTACGGAAACATCCCGAGAGCGCCAGGACCAGGACCGCTGCGCGGGAAAGTCTCACTGCCGGACCTCCGCGACGGACCGCGCCTGCGCGCCCTGATCCGCGGCGCACGTTACGTAAACCTTGCGCGGAGTGTAGATGCCGAGGGTGAGCGCGTAGATGACGCCCGTGCCGAGATTGCCGCCGGTCTGCACCTCGGCGACCCGGCCTCGCGGACAGAATTCGGCGACGTCGATGGTCACTTCGCCGACGAGCCCGAAGAGGAAGAAATCGGCCCACTTGTCGCGCTCGACACCGCGGATCGCGTTCGTGTCGCGGAGGAAGGTCGCCTTGTAGCAGCCCGCGGTCGCGAGGAGGCACGCGAGCACGATTCCCTTCCGTCGCATGGACGAGACTCCTTCCAGGGGTCTCGCTAGCAAGTTCCGGTTGCAAGATCCATCGCGACGCATCGACCGCGCTTTCCGGATGCGCTAGCCTCCCTGGTCCATGCGCATCCTCGTGGCGGTGGATGGATCGGACCCTTCGCGGCGCGCCGCCACTCGCGCGGCCGATCTGGCGCGGCGGCTCGGCTCGGGACTGACGGTGGTGCACGTCCTGCCCCCGCCGCCGATCTTCTCGGAACCGGCGGTCCTTCCCGACGTCGCGGAGCTCGAGCGGCGCGTCTACGAGCGCGGCAAGGCGGTCCTCGACGAGATCGCGGAATCGCTGCGCCACGACGGCCTCGACGTGCAGGCGCAGCTTCTCGCGGGTCCGGCCGCGGAAGTGCTGGCCGAGGCGGCGCAGGCCCCGGACGTCGATTTCGTCGTCGTGGGAAGCCGCGGCCGCACCCTCGTCGGGAGCATGCTTCTCGGTGGCACCTCGCACCGGCTGATCCACATCTGCAAGAAGCCGGTGCTCGTCGTTCACTAGCGGTGTAACGCTTTCCCGCATCCCCTCACTCGTCTCGCAAACCCGATAGCGCCCGGAAGCCGACGCGGCTTTCCGCGCGAGAGGAGCTTTGCCATGAGACGAGCAATCCTGTTCGCAGCTCTCTTCGTCGCTTTCGCCGCCCGCGCCGGAGGGGGCCGTACCCTCTTCATCGAAAGCGCGGTCGAGAACCCGGACGACACGGCGACGTTCCCGCTCTATCGCGGGACGAGCAACGGCCAGAGCGTCTGGTACGTGATCTTCAATTCCTCGGACGGCGCGGACGCAGAGGCGCTCGGCGCCGGCGAGGTCGCGAAGCTCGCCCACGCCCGCGGCTCGCAGGCCGTGCAGAAGGTCACGATCGCGAATGGCATCGTCGACTTCCCTGGAACGGTGAACTTCGCGCCCGATCACAAAGTCGCTGCGGGACCGCAGGGGTTCCCGCCGGCGGCCGCCAATCCCGGGTCCGTCGCCGATCAGTTCTACAGCCCGCTCATCCAGCTTCCCGACGGGATCATCCGCAACGCGCCGCACGTCGCGAACGCGAGCGGTCTCCACGACAAGGTGGTCTCGATCGACTACGCGGGCGGAACGGTGACGCTCCGCGAGACGCACGGTTTCGCCGGCGGCAAGGCCGTCCGTTACGTGTCGACGGATTCGTCGCTCGACGTCGCCGCCGCTCTCGAAGGGAGCACGTTCGTGCCGCGACTGAACGAGGCCCCTTCGCTCGACGACGACAGCACCCACTCCTCGCGCGCGAGCCTCGCCGCTTTCGTCAACGGGCAGACCGGGCAGGCGAACGCGCAGAGGCAGGGACTCAATTCGGCGCTCCTCGACGGCAGAGACCCTCTCAACGTTCTGCGCTGGAGCCCCTCGCAGGGCCGTTATAGCCCGCTCTGGGACGTGCACCTCGCGGCCTGGACGCCGGCGGCCGTGTCGTCGGGCAGGAACCTCCGGCAGATGGACTACGGCGACGTGCAGGGTCTCGCGAGCCACGGGCTCATCACCGCGCCGGATGGCACGGCGTTCGCGGCTTCCGGGTTCATCGTGAACTGCCCGATCATCAGCGAGGAGTAGGCGCGGCGCGGTTTGTTCGTGAACGTGAACGTGAACCTGCACGTGAACGCAGCATTCGTTCACGTTCGCGTTCACGTTCACGTTCACGGCCTATTGCGAGAAGCCCTCGAGCTGGTAATGCGCCTCGATCCGCTTCAGCGCGAGCACCATCGCCGCGGTGCGCATGTCGACTTCCTGGCCGATGCAATAACGAACCGAGTTGTGGGTAGCGGTCCGGCGCGGAGTATTTCGCGAGATGTCCCGGATGATCCGGTAATTGCTCTTGATGGCCTGCTCGAGGCGCCCGTTCACTTCCGTCTCGCTCCAGTGCTCCATCCGCTTGTTCTGGATCCATTCGTAGTACGAGACGGTGACGCCGCCGGCGTTCCCGATGATGTCGGGAATGAGCTCGATGCCGCGCTTGGCGAGGACGCGATCTCCTTCGGGCGTCGTGGGACCGTTCGCTCCTTCGGCGACGAGCTTTACTTTCAACCGTTCCGCGACGGGCCCGGTGATCTCGCCTCCCAGCGCGGCGGGAATGAGGATGTCGGCCTCGACGTCGAACAGATCGTTTTTGGAAATCTGCTGGGCCTTCGGATAACCGGCGACGGTGCGGCGCATGTTGGAGGGGTTCTCGTACACGTACGAGATCAGATCGTGCACGTCGATGCCGTCCGGATTGAAGATGGTCCCGCCCGCGTCGTTCACGGCGAGAAGCCGCGATCCCAGCCCCTTGAGGATCTCCGCCGCGTTCGAGCCGACGTTACCGAATCCTTGCAGGGTGAACGTCGATCCGGCGGGGACGGAACCGCGATCGGCGAACCACTCCTGGATGGTGTAGGCGAGACCCTGTCCGGTCGCCTTGACGCGCCCTTCCGAGCCGCCGATGCGCGTGTCCTTCCCGGTGACGATGCCGCGCAGGCGATGGCGCTCGCGCTCGCCGTCGGTGAACTGCCGGAGCAAGAGGCCCATGATGTTGGCATCGGTCCCGACGTCCGGAGCGGGGATGTCGAGGTCGGGCCCGACCAGCGGCTTGAGCCGGTACATGTAGCGGAGAACGAGCGCCTCCAGCTCCTCGCTGGAGAGCGATCTCGGGTCGACCTTGATGCCGCCCTTGCCGCCGCCGAACGGGACGTCGGAGATCGCCGTCTTCCAGGTCATCTCGGCCGCGAGCACCTTGAAGAGGTCCAGCGAGACGTCCTGGTGGAACCGGATGCCGCCCTTGTACGGGCCGCGCGCCTGGTTGTGCTGCACACGATAAGCCTTGAATCGCTCCGGCCTGCCGGGGAGCACTTTGTAGAGCCCCTTGCCCTTCAGCCGGATGACGCCGTCGCGCATGAAGACGTTTGCGTTGATGAGCGCGCGGCGCTTGAAGACGAAGCTGCCGTCGAGGAGCGGCTCGAGCCCGTCGGGGAGAAGCTCGCTGTCGCTCAGGTCCTTGTACTTGTCCTGCTCGCCACCAGAGCCCGGCCCGAGCGGCACGAGGCGCGTGTGCAGCTTCACCGTGACGTAGAAGATGTGCTCGTAGTCCGGCTCCTCGAGCTCCATGCGCACGCGGCGGTCGAGCCCGATGAGGTCGGCGGCGCGATGGAACACCTCCATCGCCTCGGTGTAGACGGTGGGACGCTTGTGCTCGTGACTGGTCGCTCGCGTGGCCAAAAGCGCCTCCGAGGCTCGCAAAAGGGGGCCGGTTCTTAGGTCTGAACGCCGCGGGTTGTCAACGGCCGGGCCCGAGGGAACGGACATAGCGGACGAGCACCTGGACCTCCTCCCGGGTCAGCTTGTCCTTGTAGGGCGGCATCAGGATCATGAGCATCTTGTTCTTCGAGCCGTTCAGGATCGTGTCGGTCATTTCCTGATCGTTCGTCTCCTTCTGGAAGGCTGCGCTGGTGAAATCCGGCGCTTTCAGCTCCTGCCCTTTCTCGGTATCGCCCTTGCCGTCCTCGCCGTGGCACTTGATGCACTTTGCTTTGACGAAGACCTTCTTGCCCTCCGACTGGGGAGGGACCGGGGCGGGCGCAGGCTGGGGCGATTGGGCGAGAATCATCGATAGCGCAAGCGCGATCATCGGGCCTCTCCTTGCTCGTATCGGGTGAGCGCACGCCCGGCGGCATCCCGTACAGCCGCGCGGACGTCGGGCGGGGCGACGACCTCGGCTTCTCCGGCGAAGGAGAGGACGAGCGCCACCACATAGGACACCCCGGCGCTTTCGATGGTCGCCTCCGCTCCTCCACCCGAAATCCGACGCGCGTTGTCTCCGTGGCGGGCGAGCGCCCACGCTTCCACCCTGGGCGAAAAGCGAAGCGTCACGGAGCGTTCGGCGCCGGTCGGGAAGAAGAGCGTGTCGCGCTCGAAAAGCGCGGCATCGAGGGGACCCATGTCCGGGAAGGTCGCGCCCGTCTCCCGCGCGCTGCGGATGCGGTCGGCGCGGAAGGTCCGGGCGGCGCCGCGGCCGACGTCGTGCGCATGGACGTACCAGCCTCCGCGGTGTTGCAGGACGGCGCGAGGGTGGATGATGCGTTCCTTCGTCTCGCCGCTGTCGTACTCGAGCGCGATCTCGCGGCGCGCCTCGGCCGCGCGTCGAACCGTAGCGAGGATCTCCTCGGTCCCCCGCGGCGCGGGCGCGGCCGCGACCACCCGATGTGCGAGGGCCGAGTACAGCTCCCGCGCCCGGGGCGGGAGGCGAGCGGTGAGCTTCTGCACGCCGAACATCACCACCGGATCGGCGGGAGCGGTCTCCTGCGCCGCGGCGGCGAGCGCGAGGGCCTCGAGCGCGGTGAGCTGCGGCGTCCGCGAGAAGGACTGATCGAGGGCCACCGCGACGCGGCCCCTCTCGTCGACGCTGATGTCGATGAGGTCGTCGGGCGAGAAAGGCGGGCGTCCGACCATGGCGAGCAGATCGATGTCGGCGAGAAGCTCCTCGACCGGAAGGCCGAGCTCGCGAGCGAGCTGGGCGACCGTGATCCCGGGGCGCCGGCGCGCGGCGGGGACGATGAGGAGGAGCCTGCGCAGCCGCTCGCGCTTGTCCGCTTGACGCGGCGCCTCGCCGGAGACGCGAGCGGGCGGCGGCGAGGGCTCGAGCGCGCGCGCCACGGGCGGCGCGGAGTGGACGTCCCGGATCGCCAGCAGCGCGGCGCGGGCCCGTGCCCGGGCGCTCTCCGGCGCGGCGATGAACACCCGCTCCGCCTGGCCGAGGACCTGCGAAAGAAGTCCGTCGAGATTGGTGACCGTAAGCGTCGCCTCCGTGCGCTTGGTGGCGTCGAAGGCGCGCTCCGCGAGCAGCTCGCTCCCGGGTGCGAACCGGAGCGTCACCTGCATCGGTTCCGACGCGCGCCAGAGCCACGGCCGCAGGCCGGCCACCTCTCCCGCGTCGAATCCATCCGGGATGGCGAAGTCGGGTTGCGCGGGTTTCTGCTCGTTGACCTCGAGCCACTCCACGCGATCGAGCGCGAACACCCGCTGGTCGGTGCGCAGGTGGCAGTACCCGACGAGCTTCCAGGCGCCGTGCCGGAACGCGAGTCCGTACGGATCCACTTCTCGTTCGGTGACCTCTCCGGTGCTTTGCGTCCGGTAGCGGAGCTTCACGCGCTTGCGACGGGCGACCGCGTCCGCAAGGGTCGAGAGCTTGGCGGCGCGGCCCGGATCGCCGGGCCGGACGACGAGGAGCCCGCGCGCGGCGGCTTCGCCGCCCGAGGCCGTGTCTGGCGACGCCACCGAGAGCTTGCGCAGCGCGTGGGCGAGATCCTGCGCGAAGGGGAAGTCTCGCGATGCGAGCGCCGCGCTCGCTGCCGCGTACAGCGCCGCCGCTTCCTCGGGAGTGAATCCCGGGTCGGGCAGGAAGTAGGCGCCGCGATCGATGCGGTATCCGCCGATGTCGCGCTCGTCGTCGTACTTCGGGGGGACGAACTCGATGGGAACGCCCAGCTGCAGGAGCTCGGCCTTGTCGCGCTCGAGCTTGCGCTCCGCCGCGTCGCGCGCGCCGCCGTAGTCGTCGGGGAACGACTCGCGCAGCTCGGCGAAGGGGATCGGCTCGCTCGCGCCGAGGAGGAGCGCGACGAGGTCGAGCAGCCGCTCGGTGCGGTCCAAGGTGCTCTGTCGTTAGCGCCGCGGGGGCTCACGGTCAATGCGCGAAAGGAGCGCATCGATCGCGGTCCACACTTCGTCCGGCTTCTCGACGAAGGCGAGGTGGCCCGCGCCCTCGATGACGAGATGGGACGCGCCGCGAATGCCCCGCGCCATCGCGTCGGTCTCCGGCGCGGGGATCACCTGATCGTCCTTGCCCGCGACGACCAGGGCGGGCACCTTCCACCGCGCGAGGTCGGACGTCGAATCAGGCCGCAGCGCCATTCCGCGCAAGGCATCCGCGATTCCCTGGGGGGTCGCGCTCGCCGCGATCTCCCGCATGCGCTCGATGTACGGATGCGACACGAGCTTCGGGAGCAGCGCGTCGGTGACGGCCCGCGCTCCCTGGGCGAGAGCCGCACGCGCCTGGTCCTCGCGTCGCTGCTTCGCTTCTTCGGTGTCCGCGCTCGCTTTGGTGCAGAGCAGCGCGGCTCCCGCGAGGCGATCGGAAAAGAGACGATGGAAGGCGAAGATCGCGTACCCGCCCATCGAGCAGCCGACGAGGGTCGCGGTCTTTGCGCCGAGAGCGTCCAGCGCCGCGGCGGCGAGCCGGGCGAGATCGTCCATGGTCACGGGACGACCGGCGGCGGGGCTCATGCCGAACCCCGGAGCGTCGACGGCCGCGCCGCGCAGACCCGCCCGGGCGCAGCGTCCGAGGAAGTCGTTCCAGCAGGATCCGTCGAGGGGAAACGGAGGGAGGAAGAGCACGGTCTTCGCGCCGGCGGGTCCATCGGCGCGGAGGAACGCGTTACGGCCGTCGAACCGCAGCGGGACGGTGTCCATGGCTAGTGACCTGCGACTACCTGGATCGCGCCGCGGTACATGTCCATCGGACAGGCGAAGGCGAGCTCGCCGCTTTTCGGAACGTTGACCTTCACGTCGACGGCCTGGTTGAGCGGCAGCATGTGCCGCACTTCGTCGCCCTGCACCTGGACGGCGTCTGCGCAGGTAGGATCGACCTTGCGCGTGAAGCGCAGGACCAGCGGCTGGGACGGCGCGGCCTCGATGTGATCGGGCTCGAACCCCTTTTCGGTCACGCTCACGGCGACGACCTGCCCGGACGACGACTTTGCGGTGGTAGCGGGTGCCGAAGCACCCGATTTCTGGCACGCCGCGCAGAGAAGAAGAGTCAGGGAGATCCAGCGAAACGTCATGTCCATACTGTGTCCAAAAGGTGGCTCGCGGCGCAAGAACTTCGTGACCGCACCGGCCGTCATTTGCGTTGCATCGCCGCCGTCCATTCGGCGATGCGTTCCTTGCGCCGGGCGATCTCGGCGATGATCGAAGCCGGGTTGACCGAGACGACAACCAGGTTCGCCCCCGACCGCACGCCCGGCGGGACGGGAATTCCGTGGCGCAGCGGCAGGAAGCCGGGAGCGCGGGCGACGAGAAGCTGCTCGATGTCGTGGGAGGCGAGCCGCTCCATCAGCCTTCGAGCCTCCTCGGGATGGGGCGCGTTCTTCGGCATCGCGAGCGCCGTCGGCCAGACGAAAACGCCGATCGAGCGCTGATCGGGATAGATGACGTCGACCTTCGCCGCGCTCGCCGCGGCCTTCGCCGCCTCGTCGCTGGAGACGATGCCGATGGCCGCGCGGCCGGCGACCACCGCATTGCGGACGGCCTCGTCGTCCGGGAGAAGCTGCGCGTCGTTGAGGCCGAGACCCTGCAGCCAGGTCTCGGTCCGGCGCTCGCCCCAGGCGAGGAAAAGCGCTGCGAAGTGCGCGAGCGCGGGGCCCGCGGTCGGCGTCACCAGCGCGACCTTCCCCTTCCACATCGGATCGGTAAGCGACGAGAGCCGCGACGGGGCGGCCCGTCCGCGCAGCGCCTGTTTTGCGACCAGCAGCACCTGCGCACGACCGCCGATCGCTACCCACGTCCCCGTCGGATCGCGGAAGAGCGGTGGGACGTCCGACGCGCTCTGCGGCACCGGCGCAAGCTCGCCCCGGCTCGCGGCGGCGACGGCCGCGTAGGGCTCCGCGTCCCAGAAAACGTCCGCCGCCGCAGAGGAGGCGGGCGATCGTTCCACCTGCGGCCCGCCCGCTCGCGCGACGATCTGCAGCGCCGTGTCGACGAACGGCGCCGGGAGGTCGGTGGCGAGACGGGCCTGCGGAGCGCTCCTCGATCCGGTGGCGCTGCACGCGAGCGCCGCCAGGGCGAAGAGGAGGGGCGCCGCGCGCGACATGGGCGCTGCAGATTGCGCGGCTAGCGCCGCGTGTCAAACGTCCGTCTCTCGTCTTGACCGCATGGCGGGGCGCTGTTAGAGGTTCGCACCCTTCGCTAGGCCGACGCCTCGGCCGACATAGCTCAGTTGGTAGAGCAGCTGATTCGTAATCAGCAGGTCTCCGGTTCAAGTCCGGATGTCGGCTCCAGCCCTTTAGGCCCCCCTCAGCGGCGGTTTGGACAGACGCGCGTCGCCCCGCGTCGTACGAACCGAGGAGGGATGCTATGGACGGCGATCGTGCGGGAATCGCGCGACAGCATCGCCGACATCTGGGGCGAGAGGACACCCACCGATCGATCGTGGACCGCGCGGGTCGATGAACGCGTCGTCGAAGAGCCCGAGCGGTGGGTCCAGTCTTGCTGCGTCCTCTGCTCGAACGGGTGCGCGCTCGACATCGGCGTCAAAGGCAACCGCATCGTCGGAGTGCGTGGACGGGCGGAGGACCGCGTCAACCGCGGACGCCTCGGGCCCAAGGGATTGCACGGGTGGGAGGCGAATGCCGCCAAGGGCCGTCTGACGCGTCCCCTGGTGAGGAACGATGGCGAGCTCCGGCCCGCCAGCTGGGAAGAAGCGATGGGGCGGGTCGTGCAGCGAACCCGCGAGCTTTTGCACGAAACGGGAAGCGGGGCGATCGGCTTCTACACCACGGGCCAGCTCTTCCTCGAGGAGTACTACACGCTCGCGACGATCGCGCGCGCTGGTCTCGGGACGCTTCACGTCGACGGAAACACCAGGCTCTGCACGGCGACCGCTGCCATGGCCCTCATCGAGTCTTTCGGCGCCGACGGCGATCCCGGCAGCTATGAAGATTTCGACGTCTGCGACACGCTCTTTCTCGTCGGCCACAACATGGCGGCGACGCAAACGGTGCTCTGGTCGCGCGTGCTCGATCGTCGCAAGGGCCCCAATCCGCCACGCCTCATCGTCGTCGATCCGCGCACGACCGGCACGGCCCGCGAGGCGGATCTGCACCTCCGTCCGCGGCCGGCCACGAACCTCGCGTTGCTGAACGGCCTCCTCCACCTCGTCCTGGAGAGCGGGCGCGTCGATCGCGAGTTCCTCGCCCAGCACACCGCGGGATTCGACGAGCTGCAAGAGACCGTCGGCCGCTGGCCGCCCGAGCGCGCCGCCCAGGTCACGGGAATCTCCGTCGAACACCTCCGGAAGGCCGCGGCGATGCTGGGGAGCGCGGAGCGCCTCGTCTCCACTTGTCTCCAGGGCGTCTATCAATCACATCAGGCGACGGCCGCGGCGGTCCAGGTGAACAACCTGCATCTCGTCCGCGGGATGCTCGGCAAACCGGGATGCACCGTTTTCCAGATGAACGGACAACCGACCGCGCAGAACACCCGCGAATGCGGCGCCGACGGCGAGCTGGTCGCGTTCCGCAACTGGAACAACCAGCGTCACGTCGAGGATCTGGCGCGCTTGTGGAATGTGGAACCGCGGCGAATCGCGCACTGGGCGCCTCCGACGCACGCCATGCAGATCTTTCGGCTCGCCGAGACCGGCAGCATCCGCATGCTGTGGATTTCGGGGACGAACCCCGCCGTGTCGCTGCCCGACCTGGCGCGCATCCGGCGCATCCTCGACAAGGAGTCGCTCTTCCTCGTGGTGCAGGACGCGTTTCTCTCCGAGACGGCTGAGCATGCCGACGTCGTCTTCCCGGCGGCGCTGTGGGGCGAGAAAACGGGCACGTTCACCAATGCCGATCGCACGGTGCACGTTTCGCACAAGGCGATCGACCCGCCCGGCGAAGCAAAGAGCGACCTGCAGATTTTTCTCGATTACGCGAGAGCGATGGACCTGAGGGACGACAGCGGCGCTCCGCTCGTGAAATGGACCGACGCCGAGGGCGCGTTTGCGGCGTTCCGCGAAGTCACGCGAGGCAGGCCGTGCGACTACACCGGGCTCAGCCATGCCAAGCTGACGGGCCGGTCTGGAATCCAGTGGCCGTGCAATGCCGCTCATCCGGAGGGAAGGGCCAGGCTGTACGAGGACGGCGTCTTTGCCACGGGCGCGGACGTCTGCGAGACCTACGGGCACGACCTCGTCACCGGGGCGGCGATCGAAGAGATGGAGTATCGCGCCCGCGACCCCGCCGCACGTGCCCGCAACAAAGCCGCGGACTGGCACCCGCCGCACGAGCAGCCGGATCGGCGGTACCCGTTCTGGCTCACGACCGGGCGGCTCGTGTACCACTGGCACACGCGGACGAAGACGGGAAAATCGAGAGTGCTGCAAGAGGCGGCGCCCGTCGCCTTCGTCCAGGTGAGCGAGGCGGATGCGCGGCGACTCGGGATCTCCGACGGCGACGGCGTCGAGATCGAAACGCGCCGCGGAAAGCTCATCCTGCCGGCCCGGGTCGGCGACATCGCCGAGGGAACGCTGTTCATGCCGTTCCACTACGGCGACCACGCCGCGAACGAACTGACGCTCACGACCTGGGATCCGGTGAGCAAGCAGCCTTCCTTCAAGTACGCCGCGGCCAGGATGCGGAAGATCGGGAAGCGTTCGTGATCCTGCTCGGCAGATGCCTCGGCCTTCTCGTGGAAGCCGAGCAAGAGCTTTCCCGCGCGCTCCTGGCGGTGAGCGCCCGCCACGCGCGCGATCCAGAGATCTGGCAGACGGCAACGCTCCTCTCCAAGTGGTGCAACGCCCACCTGGTCCGGCTCGCTCCGCTCGTCGAGAAGTACGGCCGCATGCGCGACGGCGGTCCGCGCCGCGTGGCGCGCGCGCTCTTTCACGGCAGCCGCGTCGGATCCATCGGCTTGCTGCGCGACGTGCACGACTTGAGCCTGCTCACGCAGCAAGTGCACGTCGCCTGGAACATGGCGACGCAGGCGGCGAAGGCGCTCAGGGACCAGGAGTTCGAGGAGACGTGCGGGGAGGCCGGCAAGGAGATGGAGCGGATCGCGGCGTGGCTGCGGACCTTGATCGCTCATCTCTCGGCGCAGACGCTGACGGTCGAGCCGGATTTCGCGTCCGAGCTTGCGGCGTCGGCACCCAAGCGCCCGACGTCGGTGCCGCTCCTCGAAGTGGCGAAGGCTGCGATCGATCTGCTCTCGAAGTGATCACTACTTCCGGTTGCAGGCGCACGCCGCGTTCGGCGCAGGTCGCAAACAGGTTCCGTTGCACGCGCCGCACGCGTCCTGGGCGCACAGCGACGCACTTGATCCAGCGCGGCGGAGCGCCTGCTCCTGCGCCTCTCGCGCCTGGGCTTCGCGCCGCTGGTCTTCGCGGGCGATCTGCTTGAGCGTTTCGGAGCAGTCGGACCCCGCCGCGCACGGGGCCGCTTTCGGGGCGGCCTGCGGGGCGGCCGTGCCCTGGGTTCGTTGGGCCGGTGGAGCGGTCTGGGCGCGTGTCGTCGGTTGCGTCTGTGCGGCACGCGCAGGCGGCGGTGTCGGCTGTGCGGCACGCGCCGCCGGAGGAGGCGGTGGTGGCTGCTGCTGCGGGGGACTCGCCTGGTGCTCCGCCGCGGTGGCGCAAAATGCTACGAGAGCGAAATAAATGAGGATTCTCTTCGTCATCGACGCACCTCCGCGGCACGATGGACGTGTGGGCTCGATTCGGCATTCATCCGTGCGAGTCACACCTCGGGGCCGGGAGCCTACATCACGATTGGCGTCTGCACATTTGCACCCTTGCCCGAACCCGCCTGGTCGTGAGACCAAATATGGAAGCTGGTGCGCGCCCCGGTGTCCTTTCCGGCGCGACGCGCACCGGGGCCGATGAGGCTTGGAGGGGATGGACGCCGGTCCGGCCGATGTGCCGTACCGGCGTCGCTTTTTTCCACACCCGTCTCGCGCGTTAGATTCCGCTCATGATTCTCGCCCTCTGCCTTCTCCTCGGCACCGCCACGCCGGCGGCGCACGAGCGCGCGATCGCCGTGCTTCCAATGGAGACCTCCGCGCTCGACCCCGCTTCTGCCTCCGCCCTCGAACAGGAGGTCCGCGCCGCCGTCGTGGAAGTGGTCGGCGAGAGCGGGCTGGTTCCCGCCGACTCGCTCCACGCAGGCTCGCATCTCTCTCCCGCGGAAGCCGCGCGCAAGCTCTCCGCGACGCACGTCCTCACTTCCACGACGAGGAAGATGGAAGGCGCGCTCGCGGTCGTCTGGTCGCTGGTCGCCGCCGGGGGCAATCCGGTCGGTTCGGCGCGTCTCGTGGGGTTCACTCCCGCCGAGGTCCGCTCCGAGGCCCGGCCCAAGATCGAAAAGATGCTGCGGGAATCGTTCGGGCTCGCCGCTCCGAGCAGGGAAGCGACGCCTACCGGCATCCTGCGGATCCCGGGCGGCCCGAAGGCCGAGCAGACGACGGCGCCGGGACCGGTGGTTCCGGCCGCGCCCCTCGTTCCGCAGGAGCCCGCGAAGCCGGAGTCGATGGAGGCGCTCATCCGGGAGACCGTGGCCGAGGTCGAGGAAGTGCGCGGGTTGAAACGGCAGAGTCCCCTCCGGGTAATGCTCCTCGACGACGAGCTCTTCGGCAAGGCGCTCCGCCAGAAGGCCGAGCAGGAGCTGACCGCGAAGGCGGTGGCGAAGGAGCGGGCCCGTTGGACCGCCTTCAACCTCGCTCCCGCGTCCGCCGACCCGGGCAAGATCGTCCTCTCCGTCCTCGACGAGCAGGTGGCCGGGTTCTACGATCCGCAGACGAAGGCGCTGACGGTCCGCTCGCACGTTCCCGATTCCGCCGCCTCCCTGGGTCCCGACGGGATCCGCTTCGTCCTCGCCCACGAGATCGAGCACGCGCTGCAGGATCAGCACTTCGGGATTCCGGATCTGAACGGGGACGTCGACGACGATCTCCGCCTCGCCCGGCTCTCGCTCTTCGAGGGCGACGCCCAGGCCACCATGATCGCGGTCGCGGCCCATCGGGCGGGGAAGCCGGTGGACGCCGTGATCTCCGTGGCCGCCCAGGCGATGAAGGGGATGACGGCGCAGGACCTCATGCGCCAGAGCGGCTTCTCGCCCCTCCTCCTGCAGGCGCCCGCGGTGGTTCGCGAGGAGCTCCTCACCCCGTACGTCGCCGGGCTCGAGCTCGTCGCGGAGGTCCATCGCCGCGGCGGGTGGGCCCTCGTCAACCGGATGTTCCAGAACGCGCCTTCGACGATGCACGAAGTCCTCCACCCCGACGTCTATCTGGCCGGGGAGCACCCCGCGCCGGTTCCGTTTCCGGCCGCGCCGCCGAGCCTGTCGGTCGTGGCAAAGGGCCGGATGGGTGAAGTCGGATCGCGTCTCGCCCTCGCGAGCTGCATCGACGAGAACGTGGCACGGGATCTCGTCTCCACCTGGAGCGGCGACGCGTACACGATCGTCCGCACGGCGTCGGGCGCGCTCGCGGTCATCTGGAGCACCTCCTGGTCGGATGGCGCGCCCGGCTTCGCGAACGTGCTCAAGATGCAGACCCCCTGTTGGCAGGACGCCGCGAAGGACCCTGCCTCGAACATCTCGGCGGATGCGGAGGTCCGCGTCGACGGGCCCCGCGTCGGTCTCGCCCGCGGGCTCTCCCGCTTCGCTCTGGAGTCCGCCGCCGCCTCCGCGGTGGGCTTCGCAGGACTGGCGCCGGCTCCGACGCCGCCTCTCGGCGCACTGAAGCCGGCGTCGGCGAGCGAGAAAACGCGCGCCGAGCAGGGAACCGCGGCGGATTAGCCCGGGACGATCTCGAGCCGCCCGTCGGCTCCTTTGCGCAGCGCCGGCGCGTAACTGCCGCGCAGCTCCCGGTTCCACCACCGGCCCGTCTTCCGCTTCTCGGCGGGGGTGGTGAACCAGTAGCGCCAGAGCATCGCGCGCACCCGCGACGGCGGCGTTCCGTGGAACGGATCCGATTTGAAGAGGCGCAGGACGGAAGGTTCTCCGTCGAGAAGCAGCGCCTCCGTCTGGACGACCCACGGATACTCGCGGAACGTCCCGAGCGAAGCGAACCACAGGTTCCACTCGAACCGGGGCTGGTACGGAGCGTAGATCCCCGGCGCGGCCGCCGGGTCCTGCGGCTTGAAGCGGAACGGGTAGGGCGTCCAGGTCTGCCCATCGCGAGATCCCTGGAACTCGATCTCGAAGCGCTCGTTCGTCATCACGGCGAACAGCCCGTAGCTGTTCGCGATGCGGAAGGGTTGCAGCGCGATGGCCGGCCAGAGGAGCTCGCGGGGCAGGGCGCTCGAGACGAGGGGCGCTTCCACGATGGTGACCGCGAGGACCGCGCAGAGAGCGACCCGCTCGACGAGCACGAACGCTTTGTTGCGCGCTCTGGGTGGGACCTCGGG
>JBJMQD010000246.1:0-24951 GCA_045802855.1 Myxococcales bacterium
CCGCTTGACATCGACAGGCCTGGGATGGTGTGTCCGAAGACCCATCTCCGAGGGGGATCACCATGCGCAGCATCGCCTGCATCGCCATCTGTGCGCTCGGCGCCGCCTGTTCCGAAAGCAGCCGCGGACTCGTGCTCCTCCACACCAACGACGAGCATTCCCATCTGCTCGGCGTTGGCCCCGAGAAGGACGAGTTCCCCATCGATCCGGCGCACGTCGGCACCGGCACGATCGTGGGCGGCGCCTCGCGACGATCCACCATTCTCGCCCAGGAACGGCAGCGGGCGAGCGGCCGCGGCGCGAGCACCCTTACCGTCTCCGCCGGCGACAACCTGATCGGCACCCTCGCGCAGCTTCCCGCGACCGTGAACGCTCCCGACTACAAGGTGCTGAGCCTCCTCCATTACGACGTCACCACGCTCGGAAACCACGAGTTCGATTTCGGCCCCGACATCCTCGCGCAAATCGTCAACGCCGCGACGGCGGCAGGCGCCAAGCTTCCCATCGTTTCGTCGAACATCCACTTCTCCGGAGTGGCGGGCGCGCCCGACGCGCCTCTCGCCGCGCTCTTCGACGAGACCGGGACTTCCGCGTCGAGCCCGATCCACCGGTATCTCGTCCTCACCACCGCGAACGGCCTCAAGGTCGGCTTCGTCGGCATCGTCGGCGCCGACGCAGCCAACGTCGCTCCGCTGAAGGCGCCGGTGACCTTCTCGGTCAATTCGCTGGCAGGCGAGTCGAACCTCGCCGCCTCGCTGCAGGTCCTCTTCAATGACGTGCAGGCGGTCGTCGATCGGATGCGCAACGAGGCCCGGCCCGACGTCGTCGTCGCGCTCAGCCACTCCGGGCTCGATCCCACGAATCCCCAGACCCTCGACGCGAGCGAGGACGCCCAGATCGCGCACCACGTCTCGGGTATCGACGTCATCGTCAGCGGTCATTCCCACACCCAGGTGAAGGCGTTCCTGGTGGCGAACGACAAGACCGGCAGGAACGTCCTCGTGCAGCAGGCGGGACGATTCGGCGACGCGGTCGGGCGGATCGCCTTGAACGTCGACAAGGACGGAAAGGTCTCGTTCGACATGAACGAGTCGGGAATCGCGCCGGTCGACGACCGCACTGCCCCCGCCGACGCGGACGTCAACAAGGTCATTACCGATGCGTACAGTGCGGTGGAGACGGCGACGGTCGTGAGCACTCCGCGGCCCCTCTCGTTCATGCAGGTGACCCTCTTCCACATCAACGGCGCCATTCCGCCCCTGGGCGGCCCGGCTGGGTCGCTCCTCTTCGCGCCGCTCTCGCAACTGACCTTCGACGTCGACAACGCGGGCGGGCAGCGGGAGACGGCGCTCCTCGATCTGGCCGCCGACGCGATGCTCTCCGCCACCAACGACCCGACGCACCCGCTCATCGACGTGCAGGGGAATCCGGTCACCGGACGGACCGACCTGGCCGTCGAGGGCGCGGGCGTCCTGCGGGTCTCGAAGCTCGAGCGGGGCAAGACGGGCGTCCTCGGATTCGGCGACCTCTTCCGCGCCGTGCCGCTGGGAGGCTCGAAGACGTCCGGCACGCCCGGCTACCCGCTCACCCGCTTCGCCATCTCGGGCTTCGAGCTTCGCGCCGCATTCGAGGTGACCGCGGGACTCGCCTATACCTCCGCGGGCAACGCCCAGTTCTTCCTCGTTCCGTCCGGGATGAAGTTCACCTACGACACCGACCGGCCCATCTTCAACTCGGCGGACGCGACAAATCCGCAAGCTGGGCGCGTCCTGCAGATCTCGCAGGCGAACGATCCCAAAGCTCCGGACGGTCCGGCGACCCTCATCTTCGACGCGACGAATCCCGCGCTGCTGTCGAACAACGGGTGGAACGGGGTCTCCGGGCTCAAGCTCTATACCGTCGCCACCAGTCTCTACGTCGCGACCTTCGCCTCGCTCGCAGGAGTGCAGTTGAAGAATCCTGCCAATCCAAGCCAGGTGTACACGAACCCGGAGCAGGCCATCGTGCGGCGCCAGGAGGATCAGAGCGAGATCAAGGAATGGGAGGCGCTCGGGACGTACGTCTTCGCGGCGAGCAACGCAAACTCCGGCAAGCTCCCATCGCGCTACGACGCCACGACCGCGACCTTCGCAGAGCTCAAGCGGACGCAGTGCAAGGGATCGCTCTGCGAGCCTTAGCGGTCGGGCTCTGCGCCGTCGCGTTGACCCGTTGCGCGGGGCCCGAGAAGGCCCCGGAGCGGGTCCGCCCGGACGACATCGCTTTCGCGGCGGAAACAGGGCGCGCCAAAGGCGCTGGCGCCCGTGCGCTCCTCGCGGAACCCGGTGCTGCCGCGCGGGCGCGGGGCGCTCTCGCCGCGGGACGGATCGGCGATCGCGAAGCCGTGCCGGCGCTCACACGACTGCTCGCGGATGATCCGGCGGTGGCGAGCGTCGCCGCCTGGGCGCTCGGCCGCATCGAAGGCGGCGAGCCCGCGCTGCTCGGTTGCCTCGCCTCGTCCTGCCCCGCGGCGGCCGCGGCGGCGCGCGCGCTCGGTCACGCGTCGCTCTCCGCAGCGGCTCTCGACGCGCTCGCCCAGGCGCTGCGCGGGAAGGATCCTGCCGTCGCGGGCGCCGCGGCCACGTCGCTCGGGGTCCTCGCCCGGCTTGGCCCCAAGGGCACCGACGAGGAGGTCGCGTCTCGCGCCGGGTCCGCCCTCGCCGGCGCTCTGGCAAGCCCGGACGCGCGTGTGCGCTACGGCGCGGCGTACGCGTTCGGGCGCATCGCGGGCACGGCGCCTCCCGGCGGACTCGCCGCGCTGCTGTCCGATCCCGACGCGGAGGTCCGCGCCCTCGCCGCCCGTGCGTGGGGAAAGCAAGGCGGCGATCCCCGCAGGCTGGAAACCGCTCTCCGAGATGTCGATGTCCGGGTCCGGGTGGAGGCGGCGCGGGCTCTCGGCGAGCTCGGCCGGGCGGCGACGACGGGCCATTCCGGACTCGCCGTGCGCTTCGGTGCGGGCGAGGCGCGTAGCCTCCTCACCGCCGCGATACCGCCGGCGGTCGCCGATCTTCGCGGCGACCCTACCGCGGCCCGGTTCGCGCATGCGCTGGTGGCGATCTTCGAGGCCGCCGCGATTGCCCGCGTCGATCGGACGGCGATCCCGGAGCCCGCGTCGATCTCCGGACCCACCCGGGCATCCACGGCCGCGGGGCGGTGCGCGGCGGCGCTCGCATTCGACCGGATCGAGGGCCGCATCTCGCGCACGTCTCGCTGCGGCGCGGGTCTCGAGCCGGAATGGCGCTCGCGCATGCGGGTGGGAATCCTCGCCGCCGAGCTCGCCGAGACCGATCCCGACGTCCGGCCCGCCGCGGTGGCCGCGCTCCACGATTCCGATTCCCGCGTCCGCGCGCAGACCGCAGGCGCCGCCGGTCCCGCTCTCGCAAACGAGCTTCGCGTGCTGCTCGACGATCGCGATCCGTTCGTCGTCGCCGACGCGGCCTCCGCGCTGGCAAAAGAGTTCGCCGTCGCGCAGGCCTCGATTCCGGCCGCGGAAAAGGCCGTGCAGCGGCTCCTCGGCGGGAAGGCGAAAGGCGCCGGCGATCCCGCGTCCGACGCTCTCGCCGCTCTGGCGCAGCTTCTCGGCGCAACCGGCGCGAAGGACCGGGCCGCGCCCCTCCTGCTCTCGCTCGTGCCGACCGCATCTCCGTTCCTCCACCGGTCCATCGCGGACGCCCTCCGCGCGCTCGGCGCTCCGGCGCTGGCAGTCCCCGCGCCTTCGCCGGCCATTCCCGACGAGGCGGCGGCCGGCTTTCCCGGCGAGACGCGGCGGCCGCGGATGTTACGGCTCCGTACGACCGCGGGCGACCTGGCCCTCGAGCTCCATTCCCGCGATGGCGAGGCGCCGCTCACCTCGGCGGTCATCGCCGCGCTGGCGGCGCGCGGGTTCTACCGGTCGCTGAGCTTTCACCGGGTGGTGCCGGACTTCGTCGTCCAAGGTGGAGACCCGCGCGGCGACGGCGACGGCGGTCCCGGCTGGGCGATTCCGGACGAGCACACGCCCCTTCCGTTCCGCCGCGGCACGGCCGGTATCGCCACCAACGGTCCGGAGACCGGCGGCAGCCAGCTCTTCGTCTGCCACTCCGCGCAGCCGCACCTCGACGGGCGGTACACGGCGTTCGCCGAGCTTCAGGAAGGGGAATCGACCCTCGACTCCCTCCAGGTGGGCGATGAAATACTGAGCGCCTCCGTGGAGTAGGATCCCGCCATGGCCGCAAAAGCGCGCAAGGTCAGGCCCCGGGCGACGTTGCGCCCGCGGCCGCGCAAGAAGCGCGCCCGCGCCGCGCCGGAACCTCGCAGCGCCGTCCCTCCCTGGGTCGCACCCCTCCTCGAGAAAGCCCGCGTCCGCGCCCGCCGCCGCGCCGAGGAGCTCCGCGCGCGATACCCAGGCGAAGATCCGCGCACCCTCGGCGAGCGCCTCGTCCGCAGCCAGGCGAACCGCGCCGGTCTCGCGGGGGGCGTCACCGCGATCCTGGCGCTCGTCACCCTTCCGGTAGGCCTTCCGGCCGGCATGGCATCGGCGCTGTTTTTCGAGGCGGAGCTGCTCCTCGCGCTTCTCGCCGTGTACGGGCTGGAGACCGGCGGCGATCGGGGCACGCTGCGCCTCTACGCGCTCTGGGCGGGCGCCGGATTCGCCGACGCGGCCAAGTCGGCCGGATTGCGTGCCGGCGCGGAGGCCGTCGGCCGCGTCATCGCCGGGTCGTTGCCGGCCCGGATCATCGCCCGGCTGAACCCCGTGCTCTTGCGGGCCATCCTGCGGCGCCTCGGTCTTGGCTGGCTCCCACGCGCGCTACGGATGTGGCCCATCGTCGGCGCCCCGCTAGGCTTCGTGGTCGATCGTTCCGCCCTCCGAGGGCTCGGCTTCGCCGCCCTCGACACCCTCGACGACGCTACAGCGCGAAGAACACCGTGAGCCATTCCGGCAGCCGGGCGATGTCCGTCGCCTTCGTGTTCGCGCACAGCCAGTGGAGCGCGCCGAGGTGGAAGCCGCCTCCGCCGTAGACGATCACCCCTGGAAGCGGCAGCGTCTGCTGGTTCAGGACGGCGTACGGCAGCTTCTCGTCCGCGGTTCCGGCGACGCGCTGGTACTTCGCCTCCACGGCGAGGCGGTTGCCGTTGCGCGCGTCGCGAAACAGCACGTCCACCTCGCGGTCGCGCCCGTACACGGTCTTTCCGACGACCAGCTTCCGGCGGTAGTCGAGGCCCAGCCCGAGACCGACGAGGGCGATGAGCCGCTCGAACTCGGCGGCGGAAAGCTCCAGGTCGTCGACGAGACCGGCGAGCGCGCGGCATTCGGCGAGCGAGAGCGGGGCCGGATCCTGGCCGGCCACCACCCACCCGTCCGTTCCCCGCGCGTCCCAGGCGCGTAGCCGCTCGAGGATCTCCGGCGTGGGCCGCGGCTCCTCGGCCGGCACGGGAAACCCGGTCAGCTGCAGTTGAGGTCTCATGGGTTCTCCGGTCTCATGGGGCGGTCGAGCAGCGCCCACGCTCGCCAGCTTTGCAAGAGGTGCGGCTCCTCCGGCGAAGGAGGCGCCCGCAGCGACCTGCGCAACGCGGCTTCGCGTTCGACGGGACGGATCCGGAGCAGCTCGCGCAACTCCTCCGTCGGCCCTCCGCCATCGAGCCAGCCGGCTGCCTCCGCGGCATCGCGAACCGCAGGGGGCGCCTCGGCGAGGGCTTCCAGATCGGGCGGCTCGCTCGGGTCGACATCGCTCCGGAACGCTCGCGCTACCCCCGGCGGCGCGACATCCGACAGCGAAGGATCGAGCCACGCGAGGTCGATGTCTCCGAGCAGGAACCGCCGGCCATGCGCGCGCGCCTCGACCCCCACGACGCCCGTTCCGGCGAACGGGTCGATCACCATCTCGCCGGGAAGGCTGCTCTGCAGGATCAGCGTCCGCACGATGGCATTCGGTTTCACCGCGGGTCCGGGTACCGAAGACCGGGGCGCGAGGAGCACGTCCGGGATTCCCAGATCGGAAAGAGCCCGCTTGCCCTTCTCGAAGAAGAGGATCCGCTCCGAAGCCGCGCGATAGTGATATCCCGTGCCTCCGCGGATGCGCGTCCCGTCGAGCGTCGTCTTCGCCCAGACGATCTCCTTCCAGTAGAAGAACCCCGCCCGCGAGCGACGGGAGCCGTTCGGGAGCCGCTCCTCGCCAATGCCCTGCTGCTGCTTGATGACGTCCGCCGTCGTCTCGTCGCAGAACAGGTAGAAGTGCCGGTCGCGCCGCAGGATGCGATGGACCGCGGCGAACAGCTCGGGGAGCCGCGCGTTCGGGACGGTATGGAACCAGTTGGTGGTGAGCCGCGTCGTCGTTCCGCGGGCACGATGGAGCTGGAGGGACTCGTAGGGCGGGTCCGTCACCACCAGGTCGACCGATTCGTCGGGGAGGGTGCCGAGCAACTCGAAGGCGTCTGAGACGACCACCCGGTCGCGAACGGCCGCGCTGCCGAGCAACGAGAGCTGGGCGGTGTCTTTTCCGGGTGCCTCACTCATGTCGCGCACCCTACCTGCGGGGTCCGACATCCAAGGGGCCCATGGCATTCCTCGTCGCCGCGATCCTCGCCGCTTCTCCCGTTCCGGTCCTCGTCGAGCTCTTCACCTCCGAAGGCTGCTCGAGCTGCCCTCCCGCCGATGCGCTCCTCGCGAAGCTCCGCCTCGCACAACCCGTTCCCGGGGCGACCGTCGTCGCCCTCTCCGAGCACGTCGACTACTGGGACTCGCTCGGATGGAAGGATCCGTTCTCGAACGCGCTCTTCAGCGAAAGGCAGGAGGAGTACGCCCCTCTGGTCGCGCGGGGCCGGGTCTACACGCCCCAGGTGGTCGTCGCCGGGCGCGAAGGGGTGCTCGGAAGCGACGAGCAGGCCATCCGCTCGGCCGTGGCGCACGCCGCGAGCGAGCCTCACGGAACGCTGCGTCTCGAGCGGCGCGGCAACGCAGTCGTGATCGCCGGCCAGGAGCTTCCGGCCCACGCCGATGCGCGCGTCCTCCTCGCGGTGGTGGAGGATGGCCTCTCGAGCAAGGTCCTCCGCGGCGAGAACCAGGGCCGCACGCTTTCCCACGCCGCGGTGGTCCGCTCGCTCCATGCGGTCGGGACCGCTTCCGGAGCGTCGTTCGAGCTCACCGTCCAACCCGCCGTCGACCCGTCGTGGAAGGCTCCGCGGCTGGTGGCGTTCGTGCAGGAGGAGCGCTCACGCAAGGTGCTCGCCGCGGCCGAGCTAGGTCCCTGACTCAGGCGTGACGCAGCACGACGGTCTGGATGACGTTCGCCACGTCCTCGCAGCGGTCGACCGCCGTCTCGAGCTTCTCGTACAGCTCCTTCAGCTTGATCACCTCGAGGACGTCGTTCTTCTGCGCGAAGAGGCGCCGGAGGGCGAGGCGGAGCACGTCGTCCGACTCGTTCTCCAGCCGGTTGATCTCGACGGAGAGCCGCCGGAGCATCTCCGGGTCTTTCATGTTGCGCAGCCCCGCCACCGACTTCTGCACCTCGACGCACGCCCTCGTCAGCACCTGCGAGAGGAGCTTCGCCTCCTCCGTCGGCGCCTTCACCTGGTAGATGAGGAGCCTTCCGGCGACCGAGTCGATGTGATCGACGATGTCGTCGAGCCGCGAGACGAGGGTGTGGATGTCCTCCGGTTCGAGCGGCGTGATGAACGTGGAGTTGAGCTTGTCGAAGGTGCGATGAGTGATGTCGTCGCAGGCGTGCTCGAGGTCCTTGATGTTCCGGATCCGTTCGTCGAGCCGGTCCCAGCGCTCGAAGGTCTCCTCGAGCGCCCGGGCGGCTTCGAGCGCCTTCGACGCGAGCTGATCGAACAGATCGAAGAAAGTGTCATCCCTCGGGAGGAAGCTGAACGCCATGGCCGTCTCCTTCGCGTCAGCGGCCCGCCCAAGCCGCGATCACCTTGTACGTCACCGCCGCGAGTGCCGCGGCCATCGGGAGGGTGATGATCCAGGCGACGAAAATGTTCAAGGTGACGCCCCAGCGCACCGCGCTCAGCCGCTTGGTCGCGCCAACCCCCATGATCGACGAGGTGATCACGTGGGTGGTCGAGACGGGAAACCCGAGGTGGGCCGTCCCCAGGAGGACCACGGACGCGGCGGTCTCCGCCGCGAAGCCGTCGATCGGCTGCAGCTTGACGAGCTTCATTCCCAGCGTGCGGATGATGCGCTTGCCGCCCGAGAAGGTCCCGAGGCCCATTGCCCCCGCCGAGGCGAGCTTCACCCAGAGCGGCACGTTGAACTCGGGTATCCGCCCGGCGGCGAGGAGGGCGAGGGCGATGACCCCCATCGTCTTCTGCGCGTCGTTCGAGCCATGGCTGAACGCCATCAGCGCCGCGGAGATCGTCTGGGCGCGACGGAAACCGATCGCGGCTGCCAGCGGTCTCGACCGGCGGAACGTCCAGTAGAGCGCGACGGCGAGGACTCCGCCGACGAAGAGGCCGATGAGCGGCGACGTCACGGTCGGGATCACCACCTTGTCCAGGATCCCGTTCCACTTGATCTGCGCACTGGAGGTGGCCGTCCCGACCGCCCCGATCAGGCCGCCGATCAGGGCGTGGGAGGAACTGGAGGGGATCGCGAAATACCAGGTGACGAAGTTCCAGGTGACCGCCGCGATCAAGGCAGCAAGGACCACTGACTGTGTGACCGCGCCCGGTTCGACGATGCCCTTGCCCAGGGTCGCGGCGACCTCGGTCGAAATGAGCGCTCCGAGGATGTTCGCGACCGCCGCCATGGCGAGGGCGACGGTGGGGCTCAAGGCGCGGGTCGAGATCGACGTGGCGATGGCATTCGCCGAGTCGTGGAAACCGTTCGTGAAATCGAACAGGAGCGCGGTTGCTATGACGATGACGAGCAGGCTTCCGCTCAAGGAACCTCCGCGCCGGCAAGCGCGCGCGGAGGTATGCCATAGCCGTGTCGTGAACGCGACGTTTGTGTGGCGCTCGATCGCGGTGGGCCCGATCGACCGCGAGCGCACGCGATTCCTGCGCGCGGACGGCCGATTTCGCCCGCGCGGCCTACAGGAGGACGGCGGCGACGGCGCTGCCGGCCAGCGCGAAGAGCGCGCCGGCGACAACGAGGCTGATGGTCTTGAGGACGCTCATGCTTCCCTTCTCTGCAAGGACTACACCTACGGCCGTTCAGATGTGCCATCCCGTGATTCCGGAGGTTTGGCACCGACTGTCGCCCTCCTGACCGGGAAAATCTCCCGGCTCTGGGGGTTTCCCGGACAGTCGCCGCGACAGCCGTGTCAGCCTTTGACGCAGAGGACCTGCCGGAGTTGCGCGACAACTTCCACGAGGTCCTTCTGCTGCTCCATGACCTTCGCGATGTCCTTGTAAGCTCCGGGGATTTCGTCGAGGACCCCGCCGTCCTTGCGGCACTCGACGCCTTTCGTCTGCTCGCGCAGGTCGTTCACCGTGAACCGCTTCTTGGCCTGGCCGCGGCTCATCTTCCGCCCGGCGCCGTGGGAGGCGCTCTCGAAGCTCATGGCGTTTCCCAGGCCGCGGACGATGAACGAGCTCGTCCCCATCGATCCCGGGATGATGCCGAGGTCGCCCTTGCCTGCGCGGATGGCGCCCTTGCGGGTGACGAGGACGTTCTGGCCGAAGTGGACCTCCTCGGCGACGTAGTTGTGATGGCAATGCACGGCCTCGCCGAACTGCACCTCTGTACGGAACCTGCGCAGCACGTCCTGGTAGAGGTCGAGCATCGCCTCGCGGTTCGCGCGGGCGTAGCGCTGCGCCCAGAACAGGTCGCGCCGGTACTCCTCCATCTCCGGCGTCCCGGCGAGGAACACCGCAAGGTCGCGGTCGGGCAGGTCGCGGTTGTGCGCCAGCTTCTTCGCCCGCCCGATGTGGATCTCGGCGAGCGACTTTCCGATGTTGCGGCTGCCGCTATGGAGCATGAGCCAGACGCGGTCCTCCGTGTCGAGGCAAAGCTCGATGAAGTGATTGCCTCCGCCGAGCGTCCCGAGCTGGCCGCGCGCCTTCCCGAGGAGGTCCTTCACCGCTGGGGTCAGCTCGTCGAACTCCTCCCACAGCTTCCGATCCTGTCTCCGGTCGAGGGGCCGCTTGTGCGATTCGAATCCGACCGGGATGGCGCGCTCGATCTCGCTGCGAAGCCCATGCAGCGAATCGGGAAGGTCGTGCGAGGTGAGGCTGGTCTGGACCGCAGCCATGCCGCAATTGTGGACGAACACGCCGGCGGACAGGGCGAAGTTGCCCTGCTGCTCGACCGCGAGGCAGTAGACGTCCTCGCGCTCCTCGAGCGGATGGACGGAGACGACGGAATGGTTGTAGCCATGGCGATACTTACGGTGGTTGTGCAGCCCGATGAAGCTCTTGACCTGCGCTCCGCAGCGTTCGCAGTTGCGTAGCTGGTTGGCCAACTCTTTGCTCTTGGCCCGTCCGCGCTCGCTCCGATTGTAGTTGTCGAGGAAAGGCGCGCCTCGCACGCCATTTCCCGCGACTGACGCGAGAAAGTCGTCGCGGTGTTCGGACATGTACCGCAAGATGTTCCGCGTCCCGCGCTCTGCATAGAAGCGCCGTCCCTCGGGTCGCAGTGCCTTCGCAGCGAGGGCCGCGACGCGCCTTCGCTCGAATTCTTCGGATTGCCAATGCTCGTTTCGCTCGATGAGCCGTCGGTGTAGCGACGCATGATCGTTCGCGCCGAGGAATTCGAGGTTCTCCGGACGGTTGTCTGCAGGGTCGAAGTTCTTGTGATGGATGACGGTGCGCTGACCCGCGAATCGCGGAACGCGCCCGAGGAGCCCTGACCGCGCCACGACCCAGTGGGCCTTCTGCCAGCGACCCGAGTAGTTCTGCTGGACGAGCGTATAACCGTCCTTGTCCGTCTTCGTGTACAGCGGCATCAATGAAGTGCCCGGCGACAGCTCGTCGGCGCGGCGATACGTGCCGTCGCGGAGCAGGAAGAGGTGATCCGGCGTGCACCGGATCGCCTCTCCATGGTCTAGGACGACGCGTACGAGCGGGGCGCGCGATCGCGTCTTCCGCGCGATGCCGCGACTCATCATGACGCGTCCGGTTGGCGTACAGCAGAAGACTTCGCAACTCTTCCCCAGGAGGTCGAGGAGCGTCGCCGTCCGGCCATCTGCGAGGAGGACACGGGTATCGCCGGGGAAGCATCCGATGTCGACCCCGACAGCCGCGGGGGACACTGCGTCCTTCATCGCGATCACGCTGCCGACGGTGGCGCCCTTGCCATAATGCACGTCCGCCATCGCGGCCACGTGGTGGAACACCCACGGCAGGCTGGCGATGTTGCGCAACTGATCGAGCGCGACCGACTCGATCTCGGCGGGATCGGCCCAGGCGAGAACGTCGACCTTGTCTCCCTTGATCCGCTGCATGGCGACGAAGGACTAGCACGTGCGTCCGACGTCGGCGCCAGGCGCGCGATCGGTTGTCCGGTCGAAGGAGTGGTGCCGATCGTGAGCGAGGTCGACTCGCCCCGGGCCCCGGGGCTCACGATTGGTCACTTCGACGGTGACTCGGAACGAAGGTTCGGGCGCCCTCCGTCGAATCGGCGGTATCGGTCGCGGTCCATCATCGCGAGGCAACCCGAGCAAGTGTGGCTCGCCCCGGGGCAAACGATCGCGCCTTGAAATCCGGCGGGGTACGGTCGCCGTGAAAGGCGGATGTCGAGGCGAGTGTCGCCCGAAGCGGACTCCGTCAGAATGCAGAGCTGACTTTCAACCGAGCGAGGCCGGATCTGGCTGCTTCGGCCGCAATCCCGCGATCAGGAGCTCGTACCGGTCGGGGTCGGCCTTCGCGAGGTGCTCGAGCGCGTTGAGTGCCCGTTCGAACGCCGAAGCTTTATGTTCCTGCTTCTTGGCTTCGATCTTCTGGGCGATCGACTTCAGCTCGTGCAGCGCCTTGCTCTCGCGCAAACCCGTCTGCGTCGTCAACTCGAGGAGGACGTCGGTGATCTGGCCGAGCTGCTTGCCGTAGGTCACGACGTTCTCCACGATGTCGGCCTCGACCCTCGGATCGCCCTGGCCATTGACGATCGTCGGCGACAGGATCCGGAACCCCTGGCTGACGTCACCGCTGAGCGGACCCTGCAAGCGCGACCACAGATTGAGCCAGGGATCCATCCATGTTTGCGTCATCGGATTCCACCTCGGTTACCGACGATCCCGTAACGACGCCGGCGGCTTCGGGCGAGCCGCATTTGGCACTCCTATTTCGGCAGTTCGCACCATGGCCCCGAAAGACTTGCGTGTATCGACCGCGCATACAAAGCGCGAGCGAACAGAACGCGCCGCGTCTGTGAGAGGCGCGTGCCCGGTGCCCCCGTTATTGAACGTTCCGGGAGGTCGAGTTCAATGGGCGAGGTTCCGCTTCATCCGGCAATCGTTCACATCCCGCTGGGGCTTTCGTTGGTGCTTCCTCTGGTCGCGTTCGGCGTGACAGTGGCGTTATGGCGCGCGTGGATTTCCCCTCGCGCGTTCTGGATGGTGGTCGTGCTGCAGGCGGTAGTGTTCGGCGCCGGCTTCGTCGCGCTCGAAACCGGGGAGAAGGAAGGCGAGCGCATCGAGCGTGTGGCCGGCAAAGCGCGCGTCCACGAGCACGAGGAGGCGGCGGAGCGGTTCATGGTCGCTGCCGGTGTTTCGCTCGCGGTGGGCATCGCCGGTTTGTTCCTGATGAAGCGCGAGAAGGCACTTCGCTGGGCCGCGGCGGGCGCTACCGCAGGTACGGTGGCAGCGGCAGCGCTGGCGCTTTCTGCCGGGAAGGCTGGCGGGGAGTTGGTGTATCTGCACGGCGCGGCCGCGGTCTACGCGCAGCCCGTTGGACCCACAATCGGCGACGCCTCGCGCAAAGACGACGACGACTGAGCCGGGTCTGTCCCTCGCCCGCGAGCACATCCGCACCCGGTTCCGCCGGCCGGGCCGCTCCGGTTGTGCCTCTGAGTGGCGAGCGCGCCTACTGAATGGCGTCCACGATCCTCTTCGCGAACCCCTCCCGCTCTTCGTCCGAGTCGTACTTCGTCCTCGGCCAGAAGAACCCGCGCAGGCCGTCGCCCTTCCTGCGGGGGACGACGTGGACGTGCAGGTGCGGGACGCTCTGCGAGATCTTGTTGTTCACCGCCACGAAGCTGCCGTCCGCGTCGAGCGCCTTCTCCACCGCGCGGGCGACGCGCTGGACCGCAGTGAAGACCGGCGACACGAGCGGCGCGGAGAGCGACAGGAGGTCGTCGGTGTGCTCGCGCGGAACCACCAGTACGTGGCCCTTGAAGACGGGCCGCGTGTCCAGGAAGGCGCAGACGGACTCCTCCTGAAGGACGAAGGAGGCCGGGATCTCGCCGCGGACGATGGCGCAGAAGGGGCAAGTGGGCATCGCGCGCACCTCAGCATGCGCGCGTCGCGGCGTCGAGAGCGCCAACAATTCCGGGGTCTTGCGGGCGGGTTTCCATCCTCCTGGCCCTGCTTCGTCTATTGCCCTGAGAACGGGAAACAACGTACCCGCAATCAGGAAGGAACCACGAATGCGCAAGCTTCTCGCCCTGTCCCTGGTCGCCGCCTGCGCCTGCGGCGGCAGCCAGAGCTTCCAGGATCAGGTCCGCGACGCAGCCGAGAAGCTCGCCGTAGCACGCGCGCCCCGAAGGACGTGGCGCAAGTTGCTTCCGCTCGCCGCGGCCGCCGCGCTGCTCGTCGGAATCGGAATCGGCCGCACCGGGCGCGACGACGAACGGGTCCGGACGAAGGGCGGCGCGTCAGCGCGGCTCTTCCAGCAGATCGGCAAGGACGTGGTCACCGTGGGGCGCGACGGCGCGGTGGCGAACGGTCCCTTGCAGCTCGAGCTTGCCTCGCCGGATCGCTCCCAGACCGTCATCCTCTTTCTCGAAGGGCACGACGCGACCATCCTCTACGCCGGTCCGTCCAAAGGCGCCCGCGCGCCGTTCGATTGGGTCGGTCCGGCGAAGCGCGCGAGCCTCGTCGCCGTGCTCTCGGACATGCCCCTCGACGCCGAGGCGATCCGCCGCGACGTCGCCGAGCGCGGACCCGATGGCGCCCCGAAAGGGTCGGAAGTCCTGGTCCGGCCGATCGAGAGGATCGAACGGTGACCCCGGTCGGGGCGGATCACGACGCCATGCTGCTGGCGGTGTGCTCGTGACCCGGCGGCGGTCCGCCCGCGCCCGCGAGGATCGCGCGTAGCTCGTCCAGGTCGAGCGGCTTCGCCAGGACTCCGCGCACGCTGCGCAGGCGGGGATCGTGCTCGCCGATTTCGTTCGCCCAGCCGGTGAGCAGGTAGATGGGAAGCTCCGGCTCCAGCCGGTGCAACTCGCGCACGACCTGCCACCCGCTCATCTCCGGCATGCCCACGTCGCAGAGGACGACATCGTACTGGTGGCCCGAGGCGAAGAGGTCGAGCGCCGCCCGTCCGCTGGTCGCGGTTTCGGCGTGGTGGCCCTCGAGGGCGAGCAGCTCTTGCAGGACCTCGACGTTGTCGGGCTCGTCGTCGACGAGGAGGACGCGGAGCCTCTGGCCGCTGTCCTTCTGCTGTTCCGCCGCGCGCCGCGCCGACCGGGAAGCGAGCGGAAACTCGAGGGTGAAGACGGATCCGCCGCCCGCGCGATTCGTCGCGGAGATGCTCCCGCCGAGCCGCTGCATGAGGCCGTAGGCGATGGAAAGGGCGAGCCCCGTCTCGCGCGTCTCGCTGGTCGAGAAGAACGGATCGAAGACGCGCGGCAGGTGTTCTTCCGGAATCCCGCGGCCCTCGTCTTTCACCGTCACCACCACGCCCGAGCGCCCCTCGCGCGCGCGCACCTCGATGGTGCCGCCGCCCGGCATCGCGTCCTTGGCGTTCAGGAGCAGGTCGCTGAAGAGGTGCGACAGCTCCGCCGCGGTGCCGCGCACGAGCGGGAGGGGCGGAACGTCGGCGTTGATCTCGATCCGCGGACCAGGGCGATCGAAGTCGGTCCGGCCCATCTCGACGACGCCCATCAAGACGGCGGTCAGATCGACCGACTCGCTGGGACGGTCGCGGCGACGCCGGGCCAGGTCCTGCAGGCGGGCGACGGTGCCTGCCGCCTCCTCGACCCGGCGGGCGATGGATTCGAGCGATTCGATCTGGGAGCGCAATCCGGGATCCGCCCGGAGCCGCGCGATGCGCAGGGCGATGACATTGAGCGCGTGGTTCAGGTCGTGCGCGACGCCCGAAGCGACGACGCCCATGGCGTGCATCCGCTGCTCGTGCAGCCTCGTCTCGCGATCGCGCAGCCGCTCCAGCTCCTCGCGCACCTGGCCGGTGACGTCGTGGGCGATCACGACCACTGCTTCGCCGCGGGCCGTGCGCAGCCGTTCCAGACGCAAGTCGAGGGCGCAGGTCGGGGTGTCGAAGCGGAGCGTGCGGGTGGCCACGTCCGACGCCAGGAGCGCGTTTGCCTCGCCCACGAGCAGCGCCTTCAAGTCCGGATAACGGGTGTGCGCATGCGCCCCGGCGATCCAGCGCCATTCGCCCGCTTGCCGGCAGAGCGCGCGGAAACGCCCCGTGGTGCACGAAAGGCGGCCCTTGCGGAGCACCGCAGCGCCCGTCTCCGAGCTGCGGGCGAGCCACCGCAAGAGCGCGATGCCGTCGCCCGTCATGCCGCGCCGTGTGCGCACCGCGCTTGCGCCTCCTCGCCCGGAAAGGGTCTCTGCGTGCGGGTTGGAACGTATGGAAAAGGTTGCGCACGCTCATGGTTGGCATGGAGCCTCCCCCCGGCAATTTTCAAGCAGGAAGCCGCAATCCGAGGTCCCGCAGCACTCGAGCGGCCGCGTTGTGGCCGGCCGCCCCGATGACCGAACCGCCCGGATGGCAGCCCGCGCTCCCGGCGTAGAGACCCTGGATCGGGGTCGAATACGGCAACCGGTCGGCGAACCCGAACGAGTTGTCGACGTGGTGGATGTGCCCGCGGGTGATCCCGAAGTGCGCCTCGATCTTCGGAGGAGGGAGCGGGAAGGCGTCCACCACCAGGTCGCTCGTCCCGGGGGCGAATCGGTCGCAGATCGAGAGGAGATGGCGCACGTACCGCTGCTCCTCGGCCTCCCAGGTGCTCGTCCGCAAGCGATAGGGAACCCATTGCACGAAGAGCGCCGAGTTGTGCCTCCCTTCGGCGTCGCGGAGCGAGGGATCGACGGTGGTGTGGACGTACCACTCGATGGTGGGGAAGTCGGGAAGGATGCCCGCGCTCGCGTCCGCGAAGGCCCGATTCATGGCGCCCATCACCTCCGATTCGTCGGGGAGGAGGTGCATGGTGGAACCGAACTGGCCCCGGTCCTCGGGAAGGCAGGTGAAACGGGGAAGGGCGCGCAGCGCGAGGTTCACCTTCATGGTGGTGCCGTCGCGCCGATAGTTCTCCAGCCTGTTTTCGTACCAGGCGGGCAGGTGTCCGTCGCCGACCAGGTCGCGCATGCGGAACGGATCGCAAGCGGCGACGACGGCTTGCGCGCGGATGGTCGTGCCGTCCTCGAGTACGACGCCGTTCGTCGCGTTCCCGGAGATGTCGATCTTCGCCACCGCGCGGCCGGTCTCGATGATCGCTCCCGCCTTGCGGGCCTCGTCGCCGATGAGCCGGGCGACCGTTCCCATCCCGCCGCGCACGATCATCCAGGTCCCGTCGCTTCCAGGAAGGCGGCACATGTTGTGGACGAGGAAGTTCATGCCCGTTCCGGGCGTGTCCCATGCTCCGGTGAGTCC
Organism: Myxococcales bacterium; assembly: GCA_045802855.1. Lineage (GTDB taxonomy): Bacteria > Myxococcota > Myxococcia > Myxococcales > 40CM-4-68-19 > VBKO01. Next base: position 16,738 of record JBJMQD010000246.1, read on the forward strand.
CGCGAACCCGTCGGTCACGGCGTACATCGCCTTGAGCAGATCGCTCTGGAAACCGAACCGCTCGAGGTAAACGCCGACAGGCTTGCGACACAGGTCGACGAAGACAGACCGGAGCGCGGGCCGCACGTACTTCGCGGCGGTATCCTCGATGGAGAGGGGCTCTTCGAGCCAGGTGGCGTGCACGTCCTCTCGAAGCTGCGCCACCTCGGCCTGCAGCGCGTCGTTCGCGGCGAGATCGCGGGCGCTGAAGAACGACAGCATCTGCTCGCGCGTCGCTGCCGCATCCGAGCCGAAGAGCAGGTATCTCTTCCCTGTGGTGGGCAGGAAGTAGTGCGGATCCCGGCGGAGGAGCGGCACGTCGATGCCGAGCTTCTTGATGAGCTCGGGCGGCATCAGCCCGAGCAGGTAGGCGCCCGTCGAGGTGCCGAGCCGGGGAGCGCGCGCAAACGGGTACTCCGTGCGGGCGGCGCCCCCGACCACCGCTTTCCCTTCGACGACCCGTACCGAGAGTCCGGCGCGGCCCAGGAAGGTCGCCGCGACCAGGCCGTTATGTCCCGCGCCCACCACCACCACGTCGCTGTCGTTCTTCATGGGCCGCGAAGATACCGCGCCGCCCGGCCATGCCTACGTTCGCGGAAGGAGGCGCTCATGGTGAGCAAGCCCAAGGACAACCGCCCTGCGATGGAGCACGGCGAGGTGAAGGTGATCAAGAACGACCGGCAGGTCGACCCTGGCAAGACGCCGGGATCGGCGGAAGCCGGCATCCAGCGCGACGAGCCGACGAACGACGCCGCCGGCAAGACGCCAGGCAGCGCCGAATCCGGAACCCGATAGGCCCCTGACGGAGGAGCGGGCTTCGCCTGCGACGGGCGGAGGCCGCAGGCCGCAGCATACGGCGACTTGCGGCCGGGCGCGGATCGGCGCGATGGTTCCATCCCTCGCTGTCCAAGCAGGGGAGGGCCTCCGCCCGATGTCGCAGTTCATCGTCGATGCCGCGCCGGAGGCGAAGCGGAAAGCTCCGCCGGGGCCCCTGCGCCTGTCTCCGTTGTGGCTTCTCTTCGCGGCGCTCGCCTTGGCCGTTCCGGTCGCTCCGCTGCTGCTTACGCAGCGCGCCCCGGAACTGCCCGACCTCGGGCAGCTCCCCTCCTTCTCGCTCGTCGATCAGGATGGGAAGCCTTTCGGAGCGCACCAGGTCCGCGGAAAGGTCTGGGTCGCGGACTTCATCTTCACGAGCTGCTCCGATGCCTGTCCACGCCTGACGGCCCGCATGCGGATGCTTCAGGACTGGCTCGATCCGGCGGAGAACATCGGGCTCCTCTCGATCACCGTCGATCCCGATCGCGACACCCCGCCGAAGCTCGCCGAGTACGCCCGCATCTCCGGAGCCCGCACTTCTCTCTGGAAGTTCGTCACCGGACCGCAACAGGACGTGGAGCGGACCGTCGTCGGCGGCTTCCATATGGCTCTGGGGCGCGTGCCGGCCGAGATCGCCCCAGCCTCGCTCCGCGAGCAGGCCTTCGAGATCCTGCACGGCGACCGCCTCGTGCTGGTCGACGCCAAGGGTCACCTGCGGGGCTACTACGTGGCGGATGACGAGGGGCTACGCCGCATCCTGCGCGACGCGCGATCGCTGGCAGGGCGGGGATGAGCGCGGGGGACCGCCTCGCCTCCGTGAACGCGGTGCTCAATGCCTTCTCGGCCTGCGCGCTCTTCGCCGGCTATCTCGCCATCCGCCGGCGGAACTTGCGACGTCACCGGGCGTTCATGCTCACCGCCCTGACCGCGTCGGCGCTCTTCCTCGCCGGTTATCTCACCCGCCTCGCGTTGACCGGAGTCCACCGCTTCCCGCTCGGTGGGGGAATCCGGACGGCGTACCTCGCGCTGCTCGGGTCGCACACCGTGCTCGCGATGCTCGCCCTGCCGCTCGTCCTGCGGACGGTGTGGCTCTCGGCCGTCCGCGCGGAGTTTCCCCGGCATCGGCGGATCGCGGTCTGGACGTTCCCGATCTGGGCCTATGTCTCGGTGACGGGAGTGCTCGTCTACCTGATGCTCTACCACCTGCCGCACTGGGTGACGTAGGCGCGACCGAACGCCGCATTCGCGGCGGGCCCGCTGGCCGTGTACCATACGAACGGCATGGCCTATCGGATCATCGAAACCTGTATCGGCTGCACCGCCTGCGTGAAGCGGTGTCCCACGGACGCGATCACGGGCGAGCGCAAAGCCCTGCACCTGATCTCGCCGGACCTGTGCATCGACTGCGGCGCGTGCGGGCCGGTCTGCCCGGTGGACGCCATTCTCGACCAGTACGGCAACGTCCAGCGGATGCTGAAGAAGAACGAGCGCCCCATCGCGTTCGTCTACGAGCAGAGCTGCACGGGCTGCGAGAAGTGCGTCGAGCGCTGCCCGTTCGAGGCGCTGGAGATGGTGCCGGTCGCCGATCCCGCGAGCTTCGCCGGCATCGTGCAGGTCATCGAGAAGAACTGCACCGGCTGCCGCGAGTGCGAGAAGGCGTGCCCCTACGACGCCATCTTCATCTACCGTAAGGACCAGGTCCCGGACTGGCTGAAGACCAGCCGCGTCGAACGAGCCGCCTGAGGCGCTAAGGCTCCTCCTCGGCCTCCTCTTCCTCGTCCTCGTCGCCCTCGAGCTCCTCTTCCTCCGCCGCCGCGAGCTCCTCCTCCCGGGCGGCCGCCGCGGCCCGCGCCTGGCGAGTGGTGGGAACCTTCGGGATCGGGGCCTCGCGCTGGTCCGCGCCGCACTTCGGACACGTGGGCGCGGGCTTCTTCAAATCATAGAATTTCGTCGCGCACTTGAAGCACGTGTACTTGGTGCCGAGGTCTCGCGCCATTCCGTCCCCCGTCCGAAGCCGGGGGCACATAGAACACGGTCGCGGGGAAGTCAACGAACCTTCGCGAGCGGCAGACCGAAGAACGCCGCCAGCCGCTCCGCCTCCTCTTCCACGCCGCGCCGGGCCCAGCCCGCTAACGCGACGAACGGCTCGATCTCGACGGCGATCGAACGGGCTTTTCGCTCGAGCTTCCAGACGCCGTCCATCCGGCCGGAGACCAGAACCACGGGCGTGAACCAGCCCTGTGGCCGGTAGATGCGCGCGCGGAAGTTCCCGGGCATGAGCCCAGCCGTGTGCGGCGAAGCACCTACGACATACGGGTCGAACGCGGGCAGGAGGCGCACGCTCCTCACCGGTCGCGCGTCCTGTGCCGCTTCGAGGTCGGAGCGGAGCAGGAAGGCGGGCCTTCCTTCCAGATCCACCTCCGCGAGCTCGTCGCCGAGGGAGGCGATGCGGCGCCCCGCCTCCGAGAGCGTCAGCCGCCCCCAGAAGCGCGAGTAGTCCTCGCGGGTCGCGGGCCCGTATGCGGTGAGGAACCTGCGCGTCACCTCGCGCAGAGCGTCCTCCCGGGAAGGCGCTTCCGGGATGGCAGGGACCCATCGATCCGGCCGCGCGAACCGCACCCGCGCCCCGACGCTCTCCGCGAAACAGAGCTCCCCGCGATAGGCCGAAGGCTTGAGCAGCATGCCCCAGCTGCTCTCCCGCACCTTCTCGCCGAGCGCGCGGGACCGGGTGAGTCGCCCGACGGCGGCGGCAAGCTCCTCGCGGCTGAGCGGGCCTTCTTCGAGCGCGCGGGGGATGGCATCGAGGATGCGGAACAGCTGCGCCTGGGTGAGACCCGCCCAGCGCAGCCAGCGGTCCTCGAGGAAGTGTCCGAAGGCGCCCAGGGCGGCGTACCAGAGGCCCAGCTCGAACACGGGCAAGAGGTGCAGCGTCCCGCGCATCGCCCAGGTCTTCACCAGGGTCCGATCGCGGAAGAGCGCCTTCGTGACCTCGCCGGCGCCCAGGTCGTCGATGCGCGCCCAGGCGGACAGCTCCGCGGACGAGAGGAGCTGGGCGTGAAGCCCGGAAAGCCGCGCGACGACCGGAAGGAGGGAGCCCGCCGGGGCGCGCGCATCCAGGAAGTGGCGGCGGGCGCGAAAGGCGCGGACCTGCGCCCACGTCATCCGTGCCTCGGCTTTCGAGCGGAGAGCGCGTGCTACCTTCGCCGCCATGATCGCTCTCCTCCTCGCCGCTTCCGCATTTCCGCATCCGAATCCGCAAACGCCGCCTTCGCTCGCCCCGGCGATCTACCGCGACCGGCAGGCCCGGGTCATGAAGGAGCTCGACGGATGCCCGACCGCGCTCGCCGCGCAGGGCGAGGCCGCCGGGGTCACGGACGATTACCGGCAGGACTCGGATTTCCTCTGGCTGACGGGCGTCAACGAGCAGGGCGGCTGGATCGTGCTCCACCCGAAGGGCAAGTTCGTGAAGAGCATCCTGTTCCTGCGCGCCAGGGATCCCGAGGCGGAACGGTGGACGGGGCCTCGCGATCCGCTCAGTCCCGCGCTCAAGGAGAAGTTCGGGGTCGATGCGGTGAGGCGGGGGAAGGGGGACAAGGGGCTCATCGCCATCGGCCAGGAGGCGGGGTGCCTCGCCATTCTCGCCCCCGCCTCGCTCGAGGACGAGCGCAACGACGTCGCGGCGCTCCGCAAGGCCGCCGCGGCGCTGGGCGTGAAGCTCGTCTACAAGCGCCAGCTCCTCGAGCGGCTGCGCGAGGCGCACGGTCCGGAGGAGCTCGCGCTCATGGAGCAGGCCATCGCCATCACCCGCAAAGGACATGAGGCGGCCGCCCGCGCCACGGTCTCCGGAGTTTCCGAGCGCGACGTGCAGACCCAGCTCGAGTACGCCTTCTTCGCGGCGGGAGCGACCGGGCTCTCGTACAGCAGCATCGTCGGAAGCGGCGAGAACGGCGCCGTCCTGCACTGGGATCAGAACTCGCGGATGCTCCGCGACGGCGATCTAGTCGTCGTGGATGCCGCCGCGGAGTACGGGCGCTATGCCGCCGACGTGACGCGGACGTTCCCCGTGTCGGGCCGGTTCACCGACGAGCAGGCGAAGGCGTACCGGGCGGTGTACCAGGCGCAGGAGGACATCTTCGCCGCGGTGCGCGCGGGGGCGACGATGCAGGACCTGCAGCGAGCGGCGGAGATCTCCCTGCGCAAGGCCGGGTACCTCGACAAGTTCATCCACGGCTTCGGCCATTTCGTCGGGCTCGACGTGCACGACGCGGGCGATTACCTGGGCCCGCTTCCGGCGGGCGCGGTGATCACCGTGGAGCCGGGCGTCTACATCCCCGAGCGGGGATTCGGCGTGCGCATAGAAGACCAGGTGCTGGTTACCGAGAAGGGTTACCGGTTGCTTACGTCCGCTTTTCCGCGGAAGCTCGAGGACGTCGAACGGTGGGTACAGGAAGCGCGCGCACGGTAAAAACGTGGCGCTTTCGATAATGAAACCTCCGGGTTGCGCATAGCCCTGCGTAGCCCAAGGTTCCCGCATCCGCTGCAGGACCTCCGGCTTTTCCGGATTCCCTGGTGGCGGAGAGGGGCAGCACCATGACAAGGCACGCTCTCGTGAGGTCCGTCCTCTCGCTCGGTGTTTTTCTGCTAGCGACCGCTGCGGTAGCTGACCGTAATGGGAACGACGACAAACAAGGAAATGCCGCGAGGCTGGTCCTGCCGGTAACCGGTTCCGGCGGTTTCTCGGGCACGCTCTTCGTCCAGAGGTTCGAGGTACGGAACGGGCAGGCCGTGGCAGTCGCGTTCGTGAGCGGATCGATCGCGGGCACGGGCTCCGCGCTGGCAGGTCCGATCGCGCTTCCCGTCACCGCTTCCCCTCAGAGCGGCGGAACGGCGGGCCGCGCGGCGCTACAGCGAGCTCCCGCGTCCCCGCAGCAAACTGCTGCGACTTGCACGGCATTGGACCTCCAGCTAGGGGCCGTAAACTTGAATGTGGCCGGCCTGATCGTCACGACGCAACCCGTGGGCATCACTATCGCGGGAGACACGGCGAGCCCGGTGGGCAATCTGGTGTGCACCGCTCTCGACACGCTGAACAACGTGGTCAACCTCGTCGGCGTGCTCAACCAGCTGCTCGGCGCGCTGGGCGGAGCATTGGGCGGAGTCGCTGGCGGAGTCACTGGGTAGGCGCTGACACACTCTCCACGGTGCTGCGTGCGGCGCTCTCCGCGCCGCGCGCGGCCGCCACGATCCTGGCACGCAGCAGAAGGGATCCGTCGCTCCGCTTGATACCTGGCACCAGCACGCGCTGGACGATCTCACCCGGCTCGCGAGCCTCGTGAAGCTCGGCGTCGACAGGGTCGTTCGCACTCGGCTCCAGGAACGTCCACCCGCACAGGGGCGCCGCGCGCTGGAGCCATTTCGAGAGATCCTCCTCCGGACCGGGGGCGAGAGCGAGCGCCTTCGCCAGGGCCTCGAGCGGTTCCGCCGCCTCGAGGGGCTTCTGGCCGTCGCGGAACCGGGAAACGAGCCGCTCCGCGAGAGGAATGTCACCCCCGGAGTAGAGATCGACTTCCTCTTGCAAGCGCCGCAGGCCCTCCTCGCGAGCGGTAGCCTCGGCGGACGCCGCGCGCAGAGCGTCCGAGTGCTGGACTGCCGCTTCCCCGAGAGTGCGCTCCGCTTCGAGCGCGAGGCCGGCGGCATGGTCGAGGCGGGAAGTCGCGACCACCGCCTTTTCCAGCTCCGTGGAGATGCTCGCGTGAAGCTCCTTGCGCAGTCCGTCCGCGTACGCGTCGACAGCGGTGGCCCTGCGCAAGAGGCCCCTCTGGCCCTCGATCGGCGACGTCGAAGGGCCGACCGGCCGCGATTCCAGCTCCGCGATGCGGCTCTCGGCGCGCGAGATGCGCTCCTCGAGACGTCCGATCGCGTCGGCGAGAGGGAGAAGGCGCGCGAGCTTTGCCTCCATGTCCGCGGCTGGATGGACCCCCGTCCCTTCCGCGGGAGGTGGCGGAGGCTGCGAGCGCGGCGCCCGAGTCGGGCCTTGTGGCATCGACTCGATGATCTCGATCCGCCCCCGCTCCCCCGACTCGATGCGCAGGCTCGCGCCGTCCTGCCTCCGTTCGCGCACGGCCCGGAGGAAGGCGCGCGCCGCGGCTTGCACGCGCTCGAGGTCCCGGGGCGTCGCCTGCATCGCGACCCGCACGATGTCGGCAAGGAGTTGATCCGCGCGATACGCGGTCGACAGCTTGAGCTGATCCCGTTGCGCCTTCAGCCGGACCTTGCGAGGAAGCCCCGTCGACGCGAGGAGCGCCGACCCTTCGAATTCGCGGGGAAGCTCGGCGTCCAACTCGAGGGGAACTTCCACCATGTGGGGGTCGGGGCGGGCGACCAACCGGACGTTCGGCACACCAGATTCTAGGATCCAAACGAACTGCAACGCACCAGTGACTCTTTTCCACCCCGTGTGTTACCGGTACGCTCCCTGATGTCGCTGCGCATCGCCGCTCCGGAATCGCAAGCAGGCCGCAAAGCGACAGTCGATCGCGCGCCGATCGTCGAGGTCGAGGACGTCCACGAGCCTTTCGTCCCGGCCGACAAGGACATTCCCGAGCTGACGCCGGTGCCCTTGATCGTCGGCACGCTCCTCGGCCTGCTCTTCGGCGCGAGCTCGATGTACCTCGTCCTCAAGGTCGGCCTGACGGTGAGCGCCTCCATTCCGGTGGCAGTGCTCTCCATCACCATCTTCCGGGGATTCTCGAAGGCGTTCCGGGTCCGCCGGGCCACCATCCTCGAGAACAACATCACCCAGACGACCGGGAGCGCGGGGGAGAGCATCGCCTTCGGCGTCGGCGTCACCATGCCGGCGCTCCTCATCCTCGGCTACAACATGGAGATCAGCCAGGTCATCCTGGTCTCCGTCCTCGGCGGCCTGCTCGGAATCCTGCTCATGATTCCGCTGCGCCGGGCGCTCATCGTCAAGGAAGCGAAGACGCTCGTGTATCCGGAAGGCACCGCCTGCGCCGAGGTGCTCATCTCGGGAGAGAAGGGCGGCACCACCGCGAAGACGGTGTTCGCGGGCCTCGGCGTCGGTTCCCTGTTCGCGCTCTTCTACAAGGCGTTCGGGTTCTTCAAGGACATCCCGGAAAAGATCTTCGGCAAGACCTACGACGGTGGAAACATCTCGCTGGAAGTGGGACCGGAGCTTCTCGGCGTCGGCTACATCATCGGCACGCGCATCGCGCTCACGATGGGAGCGGGCGGAATCCTCAGCTCGCTCGTCTTGATGCCCGCGATCAAGCTGTTCGGCAACTCGGCGACGGTGCCCATCTACCCGGCGACGAAGCTCATCCACGACATGACGCCGGA
>JBJMQD010000019.1:0-25282 GCA_045802855.1 Myxococcales bacterium
ACGGGCGCATCGCGCCGGAGTCGCTCCTCCCTCCCGTCCGCACCGTCGCGAAGACGTTGAAGGTCAGCGCCGGCACCGCGGCGGCCGCCTACAAGGCGCTCCGCGCGCAGGGCATCGTCTCGACTGACCGCCGCCGCGGCACCCGCGTCCTCCCCCGCCCTTCCCACCGCGAGTTCACCGACACTCCCGCGCCGCCCGGGACACTCGACCTGCAAGTCGCAGAGCTCGATCCGGCGCTCCTACCGGAGCTGAAGAACATCTTCGCCAGCATTTCGCCGCGCAGCGACCGCTACGGCTCGACCCACGTCGATCCCGATCTCGAAAGCCGCATGCGCGAAGACTTCGAGGCCGACGGCATCGACGGCTCGCACCTCGTGGTCCTGAGCGGCGCCATCGCGGCCATCTACCGGGCGCTCCACGCCTGCGCTGCGCCCGGTGACAAGGTCGCCGTCGAGGATCCGGGGTTCAACGAGCACCATGCGAGCGTGCGCGCCCACGGGATGATCCCCGTGCCCGTCGCCGTCGACGACGAGGGAATGCTCCCGCAATCGCTTGCCCAGGCGCTCCGCGGCGGCGCCCGCGCCATCGTCCTCGCCCCCCGGTTCCAGAGCCCGACCGGCGCCGCGCTGACTCGCGCCCGCGCAGCCGCTCTGAGAACGGTCCTCGCTGCACATCCCGAAGTCGCCGTCCTTCTCGACGACTACTGCAGTCTCCTCGCGGAGGCGCCGTACCAGGACTGCGTTGGCAGGGGCCGCGCCCGCTTCCTCGTCGTCCGCTCCTTCAACAAGACCATCGCCCCTGACCTGCGCGTCGCGGTGGCCGCGGCCGATGCCGAGACCTGCGATCGCCTCCGCCGCGAGCAGTGGCTCGTCGACGGCTGGATCTCCGGGTACCTCCAGCGCGTCGCGGCGGCGTCTTTGGCGAGCCGCTCCGTGCAGGCCACGCTTGTGAAGGCGCGCAAGACCTACACGGCTCGTCGCGAAACGCTCTTGCGGGAGCTCGCCGCCCGGGGAATTCCCGCCCACGGCGCGACCGGCCTCAACGTCTGGATTCCCGTCCCGGGCGAGGCCGACGTCGTGCGCGGCCTCCTCGACCGCGGCTTCTGCGTCCGCGCCGGAGCCCGCTACCGGCTGCAATCTCCTCCGGCCATCCGCGTCACCATCACGGAGCTCCAGCCGCAGAGGGCCGCCGATCTCGCGGAAGCGGTCCGCGAGGCGCTCGGCGAACGGACCGTCGGGCGCGGCCCGTAGACGTTACGTCCGCGGCTGCGAAGCGGCCCACTCCTGCCTGCCGAGCGCGTCGAGCGCGCGAAAGTCCTCGTCCGACAGGGCGACAGCCCCAGCCCCCGCGTTCTCCTCGAGGTGGGCGACCTTGGCGGTCCCCGGAATCGGCAGCGTCACCGGGCTTCGCTTCAGCACCCAGGCGAGCGCGAGCTGCGACGGCGTCGCCGACAACTTTCGCGCAAGCGAGTCGAGCGGCCCTCCCGGTTTCGACAAGCTCCCCGCCGCGAGCGGGTACCAGGGAATGAACCCGATCTTCCGCTTCTCGCAGTGCTCGAGCACGTCCTCGCTGCGCCGGTTCACGAGGTTGTAGAGGTTCTGCACCGTCGCCACCTCGAAGTGGCGCCCCGCCGCCTCGATCTCCTCGACCGTCACCTCGCTCAGCCCGACGTGGCGGATGAGCCCCTCGCGCTGCATCTCGGCGATGGCGGAGAACTGCTCGTCGCGCGGAACCTTGGGATCGATCCGGTGGAGCTGCCAGAGATCGATGCTCTCTACCTTCAAGTACCGCAGGCTGAGCAAGATCTGTTGTCGCAGGTATTCGGGCCGCCCGACCGGACGCCAGATGTCCGGGCCGTGCCGCGTGAGACCGCCCTTGGTCGCGACCACGATCCCCCGGTAGGGGACGAGCACTTCCCCGATGAGCTGTTCGCTCACGAACGGGCCGTAGCTGTCCGCCGTGTCGATGAAATCGATCCCGAGCTCTCGTACGCGCGCGAGCGTACGCTTTGCTTCGGAGAGATCCTTCGGCGGGCCCCAGATGCCAGGTCCCGTGAGCCGCATCGCCCCGAACCCCAGGCGATGCACTTCGAGCTTGCCGCCGATCCGGAACGTCCCGCCGAGTGTCGTCATCGCGCCCCATCATAACGACGCGGGCTCGATTGGGCAGTAACACGCCGTCACTGACAGCGCACCGGACCGTTCGGATCCGCGAAGCAGCTCAGCTCGTAGCCGGCGTCCGAAGCCTTCTGGGCCATCTCCTCCTGCGAGACGGGACCGAAGCGCGCGACCAGCGCGGTCTGCGCACGGTCGTAGAGGTCGGGAGACAGGTAGACCTGCAAGGCGAGGTCCCCGTGACCCAGCTCGGCGCGGACGCGGCCCACGGGATCGCCGAGCGCGGCATTGAGCGTCGGGCTCAACCGCCTCGGGGCGCCCGAGCAGGGCATCTCGGAGACCTCGACGGCACGCGACCCTTCGATGCCGAATACCTTGAGGACTCCCTGGTCGTCGCCCGACAGGTTCGAGACGACGAGGCAGCCGCCGGAATGGCGCAGGTGCGCGGCCAGCTCCTCGGGCGACGACGGAACGTAGATGTGGAGGGGGACTCCCTTCACCGCCTTCACGTCGGGCGCCACTTGCGCGATCGGCCGCGGCGGAGCGGGCTCGGGGCGCGCCGCCGCCTGCATCACTTTCGGCGGCTCCTTCGGGAGCGGCGGCTTCGGCTCGGCGCGCTGCGGCTCCTTCGGGGGCGGCGGTTTCGGCGCGGGCGGCTGCGGCCGGGGCGTCTCGGTCCGCACCACCTCCGGGCGGGGGATCCGGATCACCCGGATGCGCTGCTCCTTCTTCGGCTCTACCGGCTTCGGCGCGGGGGCTGGCTCCTTCGGCGCGTGGCGGGAAATCCAGGGGATGCTCGCGAGCAGGGCGGCGGCACACAAGCCCGCCGCTTGAATCGACACCGACCGCAACAGGCGCGGCGGCTCAGCGACCCGCAGCCGGGGCATCGGCGCTCACTCCCACGACCAGCTCGGACGGATTGCCGGAGGTCACTTGCGCGAGGCAGGCATCCGCGGAGGCACCCAGATGGACCACGACCACCTTGCCCTGCGTCGCCTCGCGGCTCATCGCGTCGCCGGAGAGCATCTTCGCGCCCCCGTCCGCGCACTGAACGTCGACGCGCTGGCGGGCGATGGGCGCCGCCGCGGCCTGCGAGCGCGGAGGCGAGAGCCGTAGGAGGAGGAACTGCGCCGAGAGAAGCTGCGCCACCGCCACCAGGGCGAGGAGCGCGAGCGCGAACTGCTTCTCGGCGAAGAGCCGGTAGATGAGCGCTTCCATCTCTTCGAATCCCGAGTGTCCCGATCGCGATCTCATGGCTTTCCCTTCGTTGCGAGCGCAGCACCGAGCGTTGCAGCCGTGGGCGTCGCAGCCGGCGCGGGCGCGATTCCCGCAGCCGCCTGCTTGTCGGCGAGCTCTTCCTCGACCCACGCCGGCCAGAGCGCCGACGTCGGTCGCCGCTCGAGCCGCACGAGCTCCTTCAAGTACGCGTCGAGCCCGCGCAGGACGACCGACCCGCGCAGCCCCGTCGGAAGCGGTCCTTCGAGCGGCCGCAGCGCTCCGACCAGCACCACCGGCCGCGCGTCGAGGCAGATGCCGACCGCCGCGACCGCCGAGTCGTCGTGCGGCGACGATCCGGTCTTCCCGGCGAGGACGAGCTTCGGCCACCTCTGCGCGAGCCACCGCAGCGTTCCTTCCTTGCGGCGCAGCGCGAGGAGCGCGCCCGTGTCGGTGAGCGTGCACGATCCGTCGTTCACGAACAGCTTGCGATGCAGGTACGACCCGATCTGCTCCGGCGTCGCCCGCGAGGAGTTGCCGAGGAGCGAGGTGGGATCGTCGGGGAGCCGCTCCGCCGGCAGTCCAGCCCGCTCGCGGCGCTCCTTCAGGTAGCGGAAGAGCGCGACAGAGGCGGCGCTGTACGAGACCTCTTCCGGAACCTGCTCGGGCGAGATCGTCTCACCGAGCTGGGCGAAGAGCCCGGTCGCGAGCGCCCGATCTGCCGGCGAATCGAGCGACCGGCGCTCCTCCGCCGGAACGGTTGCGGAGAGATCGCGGAAGAGGTCCGGGCGGCGCTCGAGCAGGAGGACGGGCAGGAGGACCGCGTGCCGCGTCGTGAGCGAGTTCACCGACCGCGCCACCGCCTCGTCGAACGACATGGGATGCGTCGCCGGCAACACGTCGGTCGGGCAGTAGCTCGAAGGATGCGAGCGGCGCTGCTCCTTCGTCGCCCAGATCCAGCGCACGCAATTGCCGGGCGGGAGGATCAACTCGCGGACGGGCTTTGGCCCGAACGCCTCCACCGCGAGATCGAGCGCCTCGAGCTTGGCGATCGATCCGTAGTTGACCGCCATGAGCGCCGACTCCGCGCCGGAGCGGGCCAGCACCGCGCCGTCCGAGCCGATGGCGGCGAATGCCGCGCGAACGCCCGTCCCGGGAAACTCCGTCGTAAGCGCGGAGCCGAGCCCATCGCGGAAAGGATCGATCGCCGCCACCAGGTCCAGGTCCGCCGAGGGCAGCACGCCGCTCGCCACCCGCTCCGTCCAGCCTTCCACGAAGCGGAACGCGGAGGACGGATCGACGCCATCATCCAGGTAGGACCGGACGTTCGGGTCCCAGTCGCCCCGCGCGACGAGCCAGGCGCGGGCCGCGGCCATGCGATTGGCCGAGATCGTCGGGTGCGCCTGCAGCCAGCGGACGCCGCGAGGAGCGCCGGCGAGAACGAGTTGATCCTCGCGCGCGAGACGGCGCAGGGGGAGCCCGAAGAGCGCCAGGGAAAGCCGGTCGAGGCCGTCCGCCGGGCGCCGCTCGCCGCCGACCGAAGCCCCGGCTCCGAGGTTCAGATAGAGGCCGGCAAGCTCCATCGCGGGCGCCTGCCGGACGAGCCAGGTGGCGAAGAGCGCTTCGCGGATCTTGTCCCGGAGCGTGCCCCGCTGGCCGCCGCGCAGGTAGAGCTTGGCGATCTGCTGGGGAATCGTGGATCCGCCCTCCGGGATCCCGCGCAGGTTCCGGGCGACGGCGCGGGCGAGACCCGTCGGGCTGAGCGGCGGCACCCACCAGGCGCGGCGGAAGAGGTTGCGATCCTCGTAGCCGGCGGCGGCGAAGCAGACGAGCGGCGAGGCGCGCAGATCGGGCGGCGCGGCCCGGTACGCGCGCAGGTCTTCGCGGAACCGGCCCGCCGCCTGTTGCACCGGAATGCCGCCGGCGAGAGCCAGGGGCGCGACCAGCGCGGCGACGGCGCAGGCGCAGAGCGCACCGAGTGCGAGGGCGGCAACGGGAGCGCGGGCGCTGCGGAGCGCGGGCGGCACCGCCGTGCGCACGAGCCGCCACGCTCTCGACGCCGCCTCCGCGGCGCTCATTGCGCGAGCCTCATGTTGCGGAGCGCGCGCAAGGTCTCGGCCGGCGTGTAGAGCGCGAGCAGGGGATCGCGGGCCTTGCCGCTGTCGTCGAGGAGCGTGAAGTGCAGGTGCGGCCCCGTCGAGTGACCCGTGCTGCCCACCTCGCCGACGACTCCCATCACCGGAACGAAGAGGCCCTTCTCGATCCCGAGGCGGCGCGGGTCCACCCGCAGATGGCAGTAGACAGTCCGCCAGGAGTTCGCGTGCTCGACGGTCACGAACCAGCCGCAGGCGCGCGCGTGTCCCGTGTCGGCGACGCGCCCCTCGCGAGCCGCCACCACATAGGAGCCGGGCGGCGCGACCAGATCGACGCCGCGATGCAGCTCCTTGTGGCCCTTCATCCTGCGGACGCCGAACTTCGAGGAGACGCGATCGAAGCGCCGCACGTCGATGGGAAAGAAAAGCCACGGCTTGCGCTGGGCCTTCGCCTTGGCGGCAGGCTTCGTCGCAGGCGCACGCGCCATCGCTCCTTGTCGCGGCAGGAGGAGCAGGAGCGAGGCGACGAGGAGCGCTGCACGCACGCCGTGCTAGCAAAAAACCCCCGCGCTTCACCCAGATCGTGAACCTGAACGTGCACGTGCTCGTGAAGGCTTTTCAAATGACGTTCACGTTCAGGTTCACGTGCACGTTCACGTTGGTCTGTCCTCAGTTCGGATTTTTTTGCTTGCGGGTGCATGGAACTGCTTGCCCGCTTCGGCCACTACTCGGTGGAGACGTACGGTGGCGCGCCGGTGCTCCTCGCCATCACGCTCGTCCAGATGAGCATGCTCGGCTGGACCGTGGCGCAGGCCTGGAAGGCCCGCTCCGATCGCCTCTCGCCCGCCATGTCCGCCGACGTGCGCCGCATCCGCGCCGCCCGCCGCGCCGAGATCTGGGAGCGGCACGTCCGCCCCGTCGCGCTCACCATGATGCTGCTCGGTCCCGGCCTCGGCCTCGGCATGAGCACGCTCCTCGGCGCGCTGGGAATGGGCGCCCTCGGCGACGCGATGGGAACGCAGGCCGGTGCGGAGACGCTCGCGGCCACCATGGCCTCCGCGTATCGCGAGATCAGCTACGCCTATTTCCTCATGGTCGGCGGCACCTTCCCGATGCTCGTCGGGCCGATCATCGTCCTCGCCGCTCGCCGCCTCGACTTCGACGCCATGGACGCCCGCGGCGGCGATCCCGACGAGGTGCTGCTCCTCACCTTGAAGAGCCTTCTCGCCGTCACCGAAACGCAAGCGCAGCGCCTGCAGACCGACGCGGCGAAGACCCACGCGCTCCTCGAGGCGACCGCGGCGGCACTGTCGCGCGGGAGGGCGGCGTGACGACCGACGAGCTGTTCGTCCTCCTCAGGACCCATCGCGAGCGACACCCCTCCGACGGCGATGCCTTCGATCGCGTGGGAGCTCTCCTCGGGCTTCCGCCGCTCGCGTCGACCGGTACCGGCGCCTTCGACGAGGCGATGAACATCGCCGCGAGGACGCCCCCGCCGCTCTCCCTGCCCCTGCGCATCAACGCGGCGAAGGCGTCCACGCTGGGCTGGTCCGGGGATCTCTACGCGCTCACGCTTCTCGTCAGCAACGTCGCGATCCGCCAGGAGGACGGCGCGGTCGTTGGCCGCGGGACGGAGCCCATCGTCGCCGTCTGCGCCGAGTACGATCGCCCTCTCGTGTCGCTCTATCCGCCGGAGCTCGCGAGCTTCACGCTCGCAGGGGCGCGCACCGAGGGCGTTCCGACGCTCCGCCTCCCGGGAGGCTTCTTGCGCGAGCCGCTCCGCCTGGAAACGACCAGCGCGACCGCGCGCGCTCCGGCCGGGAGGGTCGATGCCCTCGCCCGCGCGGAGCGGTTCCTCGACGACCTCGACGTCGCCTGGAAGCAGCGGATCGGCTCTGTCCTGGAAGTGTCCTGGCCCGTCTACCCCAAGGGCCGCGAGGGACCGCTGCTCGATGCGGTCAAGGGAACCCTGTTGCCGCCGCTGCAGCTTCGGTGAGCGGTTCTGGTGAACGGTTTTTTTGCTTGCACGGATACGGAGGAGCTCGGTCATGCTGAAGCAGATCTCGATCCTCTCTTTGGTCGCGCTCGCGGTCGCCTGCGCCCACGAGGAGGTCGCACCGAACCCGGACAAGGATTGGGAGCACGGCCTCGACGCCGATCTCTCGACCCAGATCGCGCCGCTCGGCCCCATCGACAGCGATCAGGGCGCCTACAACCTCATCCGGCGCCGTGAGAAGGAGCGCTCCCTCGGGTCGAGGCTCACCGCGCTGGAGCTGGACGACGTCGTCAACAACTCGAGCCAGGTGCTCGCCTCCGCGCTCGCGCTGCCGCTCTTCAAGGCGGGCGTCTACTACGGCCAGCCGCGCCTCATCGACAAAGGCTGCACCGCCGCCCGGCGCGTCACCCACTCGGCGCTCCGCTCGAGCGGGAGCATCGACGCGGTCCTGCAGGCCTGCGGTGCGCTGACGAACCCGGTCAAGCAGGGCTCCGACGCCTGCAGCGACGCGCAGAAGAAGCTGCGCGATGCCTATGGCCTCCTCGCCCAGGACAAGGACCAGGACGCGCGCCACGCCGCCGCGAGCGCCGTCAGCCTGATGCGCGATCGCTGCCCGAAGATGGCCGCGCCCCTGCGCACGCCGGTCGATCCCGGCTCGCGCGGCTTCCTCGTCGTCTGGGTGCTCCACGCGAACGACGCGCCCCCCACCACCTTCCTCGCGGGCGAGACGTCGATCGCTACCGCCGAGTCGATCAACGAAGGCTTCCTCCGCGGCGTCCAGGCGGTGCGCCCCATGGCCGCCGCCGCGCGCAGCAATCCTTGAGGAGACTGACATGTCCACCGAACGCCCCGAGTTCCGGCCGATCGAATCCACTCCCAAAGCAAAGCGCGCCTGGCCCTTCGTGGTAGGCGGCGCCGTCATTGTCGCCGTCCTCCTCTTCGCGGTGCGGCGCGACGTGACGGCGGGCGCCGTTCGCGCCGCATCCCTCACGGACACGGCCGTGAAGGCCGACGTCGCGAAGGTCGCGGCCGCCCCCGCGCAGCCGCAGGCCGCTGCTCCCGTAGCCGAAGCCCCGAGAGTCGCGGAGCCCGCCCCCGCTCCGGTCGCGACACGCACGAAGAGCCCCGAAGGTCCGAACGTCCTCGGCACCGCCGTCGCGGGAGCGAAGAACATCGCCATGGTGGCCAAGGCGGAGCTCGAGCGCGAGATCTCCCGCACCCGCAACGCGCAGAAGGAATCCGCGGCCTACCGGAAGCAGATCGAGGACTTGAACAAGCAGCTCGCCGACGCGCGGGCGCAGATCGCGGCCCTCCAGCGCACGAAGGCGCCGCCTCCGCCGTCCGACCAGGAACAGATCCTCCAGATGCTCGCGCCGGTCCTGCGCTCGAGCAACGACTCCCGTAACTGAGCGAGCCCGAGGAGATGCACATGATCCGCACAGTCCTGTTCGCCGCCGCCCTCCTCCTCGCCGCCTCGCAGGCGCGGGCCGCGGACGAGTTCGCGCCCATCAAGACCACCGAGTCGGTGACCTATCCGCTGCCGCCGATGCCCCTTCCCACCGTCCAGCAGCCGGCCGATGGAAAGTGGTCCGAGACGGAAGACAGCCCCGCGCTGCGGGTGAGCCGCGCCTGGGTGAAGCTCGGCCAGGCCGCCGGCGTCGAGCGCAGCGAAGCGACCCGCAGGCTCTACCAGACCTGGAAGCAGGAGGTGAACGCCTCCGGCGGGCACACCCGGTCAACGCAAGCCGCGCACGCCAAGTTCCTCGCCGCGTACAAGAAGGACCTCGAGCAGGCCCGCGCCATCTACGAAGGCGTCCTCCGCGATGTCGACGCGATGGACAGCGACGGCGCGCAGAGCTCGAGCGCGAGCGGCGGCGAGCAGACCGGGAGCACTCTCGCGAAGGAGGCCGAGGAGCAGATCAAGTCGGCCGAGCGCGACGAGCGCCTCACCAGCTCCGCTTGCTTCCTCGCTCCCGACACGTGCCAGCAGGGCGATCCGGCCGACAAGGCTCTGCAGGACGAGATCTCCGGCCTCGTGAAGGACACGCTCGAGGCTGGCGGTCCTGACGGTGGGCTCAGCCTCTATGCCCTGCGGCGCAAGGCGAGCCTCCTCGCGCTCCGCGCCCGGGTGATGGCGGCCGTCACCCAGCGTGCCGCCGCCCGCCTCGCCACCGAGGTCGCGACGCAGCAGGATGGGCAAGGATCGCCGCGGATGCTGCCCTCGCCGGTCGCTCCGGTCGCGAGCGCATCCCGCCGGGCGGCGACGGCCAGCACTTCCGATCCGTACCGCTGACCCGGATGCGCAAAGCGGCGCACGCGCTCGCGGCGCTCGGCGTCCTCCTCGGGGCGCCCTGCGCCGCGTTCGCGCTTCCAAATGCTCCGGCCTCGGGGCCTGCGCGACTGGCGACGCAGGCAAAGCCCGCTCCTCCGAACAACGAGGCTTGCGCCTCCGTGAGCGGTCCGCAGGGCGCTCCGGATCCGCGCCTGCGGGAGTGGCTGCGGCGCCTCATCCACGACGTGGCTCGCAAGGAAGGCGTCGATCCCGCGGCCCTCGAGGCGCTCGCGGTCACCGAGACGGACCTGCGCCCCTCGATCGGGAGGGCCTGCGAGCTGGGCCCCTTCCAGGTGAGCCAGTCCTGGGCGCGCGTCTTCCAGCTTCCCTCGGTCGAGCTGCTCTGGGATCCGCGCATCAACGCCATCGCCGCGGCCCGGATCTACAAGGCCGGGCTGCGACGCTGGGTCCCCCGCTACGCTTCCGCCGGCAAGAACCGCACGCTGCGCGCGGCGGGCTTCCGCAAAGACAAGCTCGACCCCGCGACCTTCGCCGCCCTCGCCTACAACTGGGGCCGCGCGCCGCTCGCCTTCTCGAAAGCGAGCGATCTGCGCACCGTAGGAATCCCGTCCTCCAGCGCGTCGTACGCCGTGCGCTTCAGTCGTGCCCTGCGCGAGGCGAAGGAGCGGGTCGAGGCGGAGCGTGGCACTCCTCCATCCCGATCGCCGTCGCCGAAAGCAGGTGGGAAACGGGAGTCGTGAGGAAGCCTCCGGCCGTCGCCTGGTCCGAGAGCGAAACGAGGTCCCACGGCGACACTGGCAGCGCGGCCCCGGCGACCCAGATCTCCTCGCGATAGCGCGGATCGAGCGGCGGCGGCAGGTCCCCGACCTCTTCGTACGGTCTTCCCCGATCGAGATGATCGCGAAACAGGGCCGCCCGGATCGGCCTGCGCGCCGCGAGAAGCCTCGCCTCCCGCAGCGTCTCCGCTCGCAGCGGTGAAGTGTGCACGAGCACGACGGAGGACAGGCCCGGCTGCGCGTCCGCGAGGACCGCGACGTGCTGCGGCCCGAGGATCCGGGGAAGGAAGACGCCCAGTTCCCCCGCGAGCACTCTCAGCGCATCCGCCGCCGCGGTCCATTCGCGGAACACTTCGCGCGACACCGCCGCGTCGTCGCCGTCGACGATCTGCACGGCGGGAACGGGGCTGTCCGCTTCCGCGGCCGAGGACAGGTCCGCGGCCAGGAGCCGCGCGAGGATCCGCGGCCACAGCGCCCGCGCCTCGAAATGCTGCGCCTCGCCGCGCGCCGCGTCGTCCACCATCTCGAGCGCGCGCGACGCGGCCGGAATCTCGCGGAGGACCGAGCGCAAGGCGTGGATGGGAGCGGGGCAGGATCGGACGCGCCCCGGAAGCAGGGGAAGCTTCACGTGCCCGCGGTTCTTCCAGAGGATCGGTTCGTCCGCGCGGGAACCCGGACCCGTGAAGAAGCATCCGTCGTCGCGCTGGAGCGCCTGCGCCGCGACGGAGAGGCGGACGACGGGATCGGAGCTCCAGCCGGGGTCGGTGAGGCGGAAGACGTGCCCAGCGCCCGAAGGCGGATTGGAGACCGCGCGGGCGTACTGCTCGTAGTCGAGGAGCCAGTCGTCGAGGACGATGGGCCGCAACGCATCGGCGTCCTCGACGGGCAGCGTGCCCGCGGCCTCCAGGTAATAGGTCCCGATCGCCGCTTCGACCAGCCAGAGTTGCCGCTCGACGATCACAGCAGGCACGGCGGGCGCCGTATCGGCGCCCGCATCGTCGGCGATGCGTGTCAGCTCCGCGAACAGCCGCTCTCCGAAATACCGGCGCGCGGTCTGCGGCGACGACGCGATGGTGGCGAGGCGCTTCTGCACCTCGAGACGCGTGGCCGGAACGGGATCGAGCATCCGCGGCAGCGGCGTCTGGAACCGCGGCACGCGCGGATCGGCGAATCCCTCGATGGCCCTGACGATCCAGTCCGCGAACGCCAGCTCCGGATCGATCCAGCGCTCACCGCCGCGCAGAGCGCGCGCCAGCAGGAGGTGCAGCGCCTCGTGGCGCGCGATGCCCGCCGCCTCGCCTTCGCTCGTGGCCTCTCCGAGCGAGAGCCGGATGCACCCCGACCCGATGTTCATCGCCTCGCCCGTCGTGTGCTCGCCGGAATGGAGGGCGACCTCGACGCGGTCGTACGGGCGCGGCGGCGGCAGGAGCGAGAGCGCGGAAGCGAGGAGCGCGGGAGCGTCGGACAACCCTCGGAGGACGGCGTCCGGCATCCCGGAGGCGAGCCGGCGCTCTCCCGGGATCAGCCGCAAGAGCGGGCGATCGCCGTCGAAGGCGATGCGGAACCCGCCGCAGGCTGCTTCCGTTCCGGCGACTCCGCCGGCCGGACTCTCCGGTCGCTCGATGCGCACTGAAAGCTCTCCCCCTTCTCCCCGTACCATTCCTAAACGGTCTCCGCGGTGACCGCCAAGGGGCGTCCCGCGGTCACGTTTGAAGCCAGCGGTTGCCCGAAAGTCCAATGGAGGCCCACCCGCAACTAGGACCATGTTCGTCAACAGTGCAACAGAGTCATAACGATAGATGCAGCCGCTACCTCATCTCGAAGCCTGCCTCCGCGCTGCCTACGAGGCGCGCGACGTCCATCACCCGTGTGGAATTTCACTCGCCTCGTACTTCGTGCGGGCCAATACGCGCGGCAGACGCCGCTCCGGAGTAGAGGCGGAAGCTCTCTTTCCAGCGTCGTTGCGGGACCGCCTGGGGCCCGAGGCAGCGCGAGCGATCCCGCTCGCCATGGATGCCCGAAGCTGGCGTGTGGAGGGATCTCCGCGTCCGACCGTGCCCATCGCCACCCGCGAATGGCTGGCGGAAGCGGCCCTCGATCTGGGGAGCGCGGAGGGCTACCAGCTCGTCTGGTTCCTGCTCCGCGCCAGCTCCGAGCTGGAAGAGACCGCGCAGCGGCTCCTCGGATCGCGGCTGCCGCGGGCCATCGTCCGTCAGGTGCTGCACGGCGTCGACGCCCGGACCTTGCGCGTAGAGCCGTTCGCCGCGCTTCTGGTGAGAGTGC
This sequence comes from Myxococcales bacterium, assembly GCA_045802855.1. Lineage (GTDB taxonomy): Bacteria > Myxococcota > Myxococcia > Myxococcales > 40CM-4-68-19 > VBKO01. The sequence continues at coordinate 12,771 of JBJMQD010000019.1, forward strand.
TGAAGATCTCGCAGGCGGTCTACGCGGCGTTCCGGGAAGGCGGCCATGCCCACGAGGCCGCCTGGGCCGCCGTGCAGGATAGGCTCTGGGCTCCGCACCCGACCGGACGTCGCGGCGCGGGCGGGGCCGAGGCCCGCGGAGCGTACCTCCCGAGCCTCGTGCAGGCCGCCTCCGGAAACGCACGCCGCCGCTTGCGCAAGAACGTCGAGGCCCACCGCACCCTGGATCACGCCCGCGCCCTCCTTGCCCGGTTCGCGAGCTCCGCCTCCGCGTCGCTCTGGCCCTGGACCGACGGCGGAGGGCGGATCCTTCCCACCGGCAACGGCGCCGTCTCTCCGGAGATGGCAGGGCTCGCCTTCTTCACCCTCCTCACCCTCACCGCGAGCGAGCGCCGCAGCAAGGGCGGACCCTCCGGAGGCCTCTCCCGCGAGTTCGCCGAGGCGGGATTCGGGGCGTCGGAATGGCTGCCCGACAGGACCGACGACCTCGCCGTCCGGCTGCTCGTCGCCGGCGCGGAGCGGTCGGTTCCGGACGGGGAAGGTCTCGAGACCATGTCCGGCCTCGTGCGGGCGACGCTGACCTGCCACGACAGCGCGCCCGCGTTCGATCGCATCGGGCTTTCCGCCGCCGAGCGCGCGAAGGTCCTCGAACGCGCCCGCGAGCGGCTACCCGATCTCCTCGCCTGGCTCGAGCAGAACGGGCGCGAGCTCCTGGAGCGGACCTGAGCATGCGCCGTCTCGCGTCATACACCGGTGGCGTTGCGCCCTTCCCGCCGCCGTCCGCGTGTCCGGATTCGAACTTCGTCCAGGACGGCTGGGATTCGCTGCTAGGAAAGACACCCCGGCTGCGTCCGTGGCTCACCCAGATGCTGCAGCGGCGCCGCGCCGCGCTCGGGGAGAAGCTCGGAGACGATCCGGACGAGATCGACCGCATCCTCTGGAACGAGCTCGAGCGCTGGCTGCACGATTTCGAGGCGCTGCCGGGCTACGCCGTTTCCGCCATCGCGCTCGATCTGGAAGGCGAGCCCCCGCCGAAAGCCGCTGACCGGCACCATCAGGAATCCGACGCCCCCGCGGAAGAGCGCGCGGAGACCAGGTCGCCGGAAACCGCCGCCTGCGAGCTGGAGGCGCTTGTCGCGGACCCTGCCTTCGCGCTTGCCTTCCATTGCATCGAGGTGCGCGTGCGGCCCCGACTCGCCTCCGCCACGCGGGATCGTCCGTCGCTCGCGCGCGTTCCGGAATGGGCCTTCTTCGGGCTCTTGCACGCGAGCATTCCCTCCGAGCCGAAGCTCACCGCCCGGGTGGCGATCTCGCTCGTCCTGCGCATGTCGAGTCCCGGGTGGGCATCGCGGCCGGCTGCCGAGCGCCGGGCAGCCCTGCGTTTGTTCCATGCCGGTCCCCTCGACGTCCGGTCCGGAGCGGACGCCATCCGCGCCTCGCTTCCTTCCGCCTGGGACCTCTCTGCGGCCGGGGTGAAGGACTTTGTCGCCGCCGCTACCCAGGTCCGCAAGGGCCTTTCGGAGGCGAGCGGGCTCTGCGCGCGTCTCGTCTCCCGCATCTCGGCGATCTGCCGCCGCACCGGGAGGGCCCGGCCCGGCGGTCTGGGACTCCTGCAGGAGGACGGAGCCGGCCCGGCGAGCGACACGGAAATCCGGGAGATGGCAGAAACCGCAAGGAAGTTCGCGCACATGACCGGATTCGCGCCGCTCCTCGACATCCTCGCGGAGGCGCCGTGATCCTGTTTGTTGCCGAACGGCTGCGCAGCCTGGTTTTTTTGCTTGAGACGCGAGGGCCCAAGCCCTGCGCGAGGTGGCGATGGTTCCGCTCGAGGTAGCGACGACCTGGGCGAGGATGCTCTCCGTGACCGCGGGGGCCCATGCGGCCGCCGGCGCGCCTGGACCCGGCACGCGCATCCGCGGAAGGCCCGCCCTCGATTACGGCAGCGGCCCGTGGCTCGGCCTCGTCGACTTCCAGGGCCTGAAGAGAGCGGAGCGCGAGGTGCTGACCCCGTGGCTGTCGCAACGGGCGGAGCCTCTGCTCCTCGTCCGCCACCTGCTGCTCGCGAAGCCGCTCGGCGAGGACGTCTTCCTCGAGCTTGGCCCTCGCGCGCTCGAGGCGATGCCGGAAGGCTTCCGCGACGGCCCGCGTCCCATCCTCATCCTCGCTCCCGCGGGCCGGACCCGGCCCGAGCGCCGCCGCCAGTACCTCGACGCGCTCTCGCGTCTGTCCGTCCCGCTCGTCTCTGCCGGAAGCTCGCTGTGGGCCATCCGGGAGTTCGATCCCGAATTCGTCGTCGCGCTCGCCCGCCTCTGGACGGAATCCGAGCGGGCCGACTTCCGGGGCAGAATCGACCCCAGCCAGACCCGGCTCTTCGATCAGCAGCTCCCGGCCGCCGAGGCGGCCGTCCTCGACGATCTCGTCGGCGCCCGCGACGAGGAGTCCGAGATCGCCCTCGACGTGGAAAGCGTCTCGGCGCTGAACCCGGACGCCCACCCGCTCGCCGTCTTCGCCGCGGTCGAGCGTACCCGCAACCGCCGCAAGGGACCGAGGGAGCGCACCCAGTTCTCCGCCCGCACCATCGAAGCGCGGCTCTCCGCCCGCGGTTTCCCGGAAGACGTTCCGTCCTGCACCGAACAATTTGCGGCCCGAGCGGCGGCGGTCGTACCGTTGCTCCCCGCCGAGCTGCAGCGCGTTTTCGAGGCCTCGGAGCTGCTCGCGAAGGATTGAATCAGATGAGCCCCGGAGCTGTCGCATGAGCGTGCAGGTGCCGGCCCGGGCTGCTCCCGCATCCAAAGCACCCGCACCCTCCCCCGGGCCGGCACCGGCATCGCGGGTGGTGATCGCGACCCGGGTTCCGGGCTCGACTGCCGAAGACGGCCTCGCGCGCGTCTCCTGGGGCCGCACGCTCCTTCGCCTCGCCGTCGAGCCGGGAATCCATCCGTGGACCGCGTCGTGGCGTCTGCGGCGCCGCGCGCCCCTCGTCGTCGTGGCGGTGTCGGTCCTCTTGCTGCTCCTCTTCGCCCTGAGCGGATGCGCGTCGGCGCCGACGCAGTCGGTGCGCAACTGGACGCCCGCGCCGCGAGGGTCCTCGAACCTGCGCTGCGAGAGCGTGCTCGTCTCGCAGGAAGTGCAGATTCCCCCCACGGGGGACCTCGCCGACCTGCGCGTCACCATCGAGGACATCCCTCGCGTGCTGGGCAAGCTGCGCGTCCTCGTGCGGCATCCGCGCTTCGCAGCGGGGTTGTCGCTGCAGTCCGACGGCCCGGCCGAGTTCGACAAGGTGCTCGAGGTCACCATGCCGCCGGGACAGACCGACTTGACGGTCGTCCTCACTCGTCCGGGCGGCGCCCCTTCCGATTGGCCGCGCGGCAAGTGCAGGGCCTGCCGCGTCGACATCGAGCTGACGGGGCTCTTCGGAGCGCAGGAGGGCGTGGAGGCCTTCTTCATCAATGCCCTGAAGGACGCCTCCGCGATCGAGACGGCTTTCGCCACCCAGGCGAGGGAGCCAGCGTCGCGGCCGAGCCCTTTGCTCCGGCGGCTCGCCGGCGAGATGTCGGAGGAGGCGAGACGCTGCGGCGCGCCCATCGATTCGTTCGTAGGGTCCGTCGCCGACGCGCTTTCGTCGCTCGACTCCGCCAGGGCCCGTCTCTATGCGAAAGGAGTCCCGCCGCTCCCCGACGCGAAGGCGGTCTTCCGCGCCTGGGATCAGACGGCCGACGCCATCGCGCACGAGCCGCTAGCGGCGAATGCCGCCCGCGCCATGGGCTGGCCCTCGACGCTGCGGGGCGCGCGCCCTGGATCGCGCCTCGCGACGAGCGCGCTGAACCTCGAGCTCGTCGAGCAGATCGCCACCGTCCCCGCCGAGGATCAGGCGACGGCGGCGCTGTGGGTCGCGCTCGCTCTCTCCCCGGACCAGGCCGCTCTCGATCGCAACGTCGCCGCGCTTCCGCCGATCCGCGACCTGGCCGACGCCGAGGCGCGGCTCGCCTGGGTGGATCCGCGGCCGGATGTCGCCCTTCCGATTCCGGGGCTCTCCCGTCCCGCCTCCCTGCGCGTCCGCGAATGGCGCGCGGCCCGGCACGGACGCAAGTGCATCGGAAGGCTCGGGGCGGCTCCCGTCCACGACCCGGACGAAGACGCACGGATCGTCGCGCAACTCCTCGGCGCCGACTCGCGCGGGCGGCTGCCGGTCGCGCGCGCAACCGACGTCCGCTCCGCCCGTTCGATGGCCCGGAGCGGGAAGGCGCTCCTCTGCGAAGCACCCGCGATCGATCCGTCCGGCCTCTTCCAGGGCCTCGAGGACAAGGAGCTGGGCCAGGTCGCGCAGCGGCTCGACGCCATCTTCCGCGACCTCGACGTGCCCCGCGACGAGTCGATGGCCAAGACGCTCGCGGCGCCCATGACGAGGCTCTACTGCAAGCTCTTCGACGTCCCGAACGTGCAGCGGCACGTGAGTTCCGTCGCCGGGTACAAGCTTTTCGTCGAGGGCGGGACGCACCTCCTCCAGCTCCTTCCCGAGCCTCTCGTCTGCGACGGGCGCACGCTCTCCGCCCGGGAGATCCGGCAGCGGCTGCGCGACGCCTACCGGACCGCGCTCGACCGGCACGCCATCGCCGATCGGCTCTGCACCGCCCGCTCCGGGAAGTGTCCCGAGGAGGTGGCCGCTTCCGTGCGGCGCACCTTCGCCCTCGCCCGCCCGCAGCTCGCCGCTCCCGCGCCGGAGGGAAGCAAGCTCCTCGATTTTCCTCCGCCGTTCGGGTTCAGCGAGGAGTGGGTTTCGAAGCTCGATCGGTGCGGGCGCGAGGCGTGTGAATCCCTCGCGCTTTTGCGCAATGAAGCGCCCGCGGGCCAGTTCGACGGGCCCATCTGCTCCCCGCGCCTGCCGGGAGAGGACCAGCCGCAGGAGGTCGCCATCCGCCGGCCCGAGGCGCCGAGCACGGTGACGCTCTCGAGCTGCGACGCGCACATGGGAGTGCGGCTCACGCTGCACCGCTTCCCCGACGCCGGGACGCTCGTCGCCATCGCGAGCTCGCACCAGTTCCGCTACGGCAGCGAAACCGTGCAGCGGCTCGGGCGACACCCGCAGCTCGGGCGGATCTACCAGCGCGTCGCCGATCTAGCCGACCCGTCCGACGTGTCCCGCCGCTCGGACGACGTGTTCGAGGTGGCGCTCACGCCCACGGTCGAGAACCAGGTCTTCTACTTCTTCAGCCTCCGCCGGCGGGACTATTAGTTTTGCGCACCCTCGCGGCCATGCTCCTCTCCTTCGCGGGCGCTGCCGCCAGCGGCGCCGCGTACGTCCAGAGCAGCGCCCCCGTCTCTCCGGCGTTACCGTGGTCGCTCACCGAACGGCTCGCGGCCCTGCGGATCAATCGGGGGCTGCCGAAGGCCATCCGCAAGCAAGCCACCCTGTCGCTGCGCGGCGACCACGCCGTCCTCAAGGTCCGCGAGGCGACGGGCCCCGTGCTCCTCAAGTGCCCGCTCCGCGCCGGCCTCGACGTCGGCGACGCCTACCTGAGCTACGTCACCTCGGGGACGCCGCCCGGGTGCGAGACGCAGGCAGTGGACGAGGTCGGCGACGTCCTCGTCTACGAGGTGAGCGGGCACGTGGCGCCGCTCTGCCCGGGCCAGTACGCGACGCTCACCGAGGAGCAACTCCATCACGCGCTGTTCCTGCCGGCGCTGCAGCTTTCCCGGCCCGCGGGGGACGGAGACCCGGCGCCCGCCGTGCTGCAACCGGGGCGTCTCGAGGCCTGCACAGGGGGCGCGAACTGCGCGCTCACCAAGGCCGCGGGCGCGCTCCTCTACTGCGGCGTCGTGCGCACCTGCGCGGAAGGCGCCTGCTTCCAGGGGCAGACGGCGGACGTGAAGCCCGACGACGTCGCCGCGAGCCTCTACTACGCGCAGGCCCTCGCCCAGGCGAGCGCGCCCGCGTCGGTCGCTCCGGCGGCCTGCGGCGCGGTGCCCATGAGCGTCCATCTCACGACGCTCGTCAGCGAAGCCGTGACCGCGACCACCGCGGCGAAGTTCGTCGAAGCCCAGCCCTGGAACGCGCCTGGCCTCATCGCTCCCGGGTCCGCCGACACCGCGAGCGAACTGCGATCGTTCTTCGACCGCACGCCGCGGGGAATCTGCCTTTTCATCCGCGGCATCGACGTCGACCGGCCCCGCGAAGCGGAGATGGCGGCGCAGAGCCTCGCCTTCCCGGTCTTCGCCCCGTTCGATCCGCGCGCTTCCGGCCGCGCCTCGCCCCTCCTCCGCTCGCTGCAGCGGGCGGCGTTCGATCAGGACGGGATGGCGTCGCTCTTCAGCCGCTGCGATCTGTCTTCGCCCGAGGCCTGCAAGCAGAAGCGCGATCGCATGGCCGCGCAGCTTCGCGCCTCGGTGGGAACCTTGAAACCCGCGCTGACGAACCTCGCCGCCGACGAGATCCCGTACCACATCGGCGCTTCCGGCCCCTTCCACCTCGCCGACTTCGACACGCTCCACCTCACGCTGGAAAGCTCGGCTCCGGTCCCGAAGGCGAACGGCTCGCGCTCCAATCTGATGGTCCGCTACCAGCCGCTCTGGCCGGAGTCGGTAGCGGAGAAGAAGCTCTCCTGCGCGCAGCAGCCGGGGATCTGCCTCTTCCGCGCCCTCTGGAACGTGCACGGGCCTTCGGCGCAAGCGTCGCCTCCCGGCTCGCTCACCGACGAGGGCGGATTCGAGTCGCTCGTTGCGCTGTTCGCCCGTCGCGACGCGAACACCCGCTGCGTGCGGCGGCTCTTCAACGCTCTCGCCTCGGAGAGCGACGACCGGCTGCTCGAGCTGCAGCGCGACCTCCGCGAGCCCCTCTCTGCGGGAGAGAACCGGGCTCCGTGCGACCCGCGGGCGCGCTCCTCGATTGGGCTCGTTCCCCGCCCGGGAGAAGGCACGAGCGGGGCCTGCCCGGAGAAGCTCTCGGCGAAGCCATTCGGCGACACGGGGTCTGCCCCTTGCCGGCCGCTGAGCCTCGTCTACGTGCAGGAGGAGCCCTGGGCGCAGGCGGCGGTGCGCATCGCCTCGATCGCCCAGCGGAGGGACATCGACGTCTCCGTGTCGGGGATCAAGGCCGCCGAGGTGCACCGCGGATCGCTCGCCAGCTGGGACGTCCTCCTCACCGTCGCGAGCAACTACTACAACCGCAAGTACCCGACGCTCGTGCCCCTGCTCCACCCCGCCGGGAACCAGAACCTGAGCGGCGGACAGGGCGTGAGCGAGTCTCCGGGAAGGCTTCTGCTCGCGACCTACGAAGCGTCGATCGTCTATCCGCCGCCCGCCTGGCTCGGCGTCGCGGGAGAGGTTCCCAAGACGAGGGCCGAGAGCTTGCGGCAGCTCGAAGAGGACGTGGCCCGCAACGGACCAGCGCCCATCTATCCGCTCGCCTTCTTGCGCCCGGCGACGGTGACCATTCCCGCCTCGCAGGTCGATTCCGCGCGCGACGCCTGGTACTTCGAGCGGCTCCTCTCGGCGTGGACGGCGCAGCCCGCCTGGAGCGCGCAGCCGTGAGGGCGCGAGCGGCGCTCGCGCTGCTCCTGCTCCCGGCCTCTGCTCGGGCGGCGCCAGACGATTGGTTCCGCGCCTACCAGTACGCGTCGCACCCTTCGACCCTGCGCGGGTGCTCGGAGTGCCAGGGCGAGCGCGACGACGTCTGCGACGTGCCGGCCGGCGTGCTCGCGCAGCCGCTTACCGAGTACGCCCGGGGGCGCTGGCCGGCCGCGGGGCGCCTCAAGCTCTTGCGCTCGAAAGCCGATCCGGATTGCGCGGTCGCCGCGACCGGCCCGAAGGGATTCTTCGCGGCGCATGTGGGGGTGGAGATCGCGGCGGTCCGCCTGTCCAGAGCGCCTCCTTCACCCGCGCTCACAGCCCGCTTCGCTGACGCCGGCGCGGTTCCGGGCTGGCCGGTCGCGCCGCCGAGGCGCAAGACCGATCAAGCGATCCGAGCGCAGGCGCGTCGCGCGGCCGTGCGGCTCTCCGTGGTCTGCTGGCCGTCGGAGCAAGGATGGCCTTCGCCCGCCGTGCCCGGCGCGGACGCAAGGAGCGACCTCGGCTTCGCAAACTCGTGCGAGCTGTGGCTCTTGTCGGTGAAGCCGCAGACGGGCGAGCCGGACATCGAAGGTGTCTCGTTTCCCGTGACGGGCGCCTTCGCCGCGGGCGATCCGCGTTGGCGCAAGGCGTTCGATCGCGCGGCGGCGCTCGACGAATCGCTCGTGCTCGGGGATCTGGCAGCGCCGCACACCGCGTCCGCGTCCGCGGAGAAACCCGTCGAAGCCGCGTCGCCCCCGCCCGCGCCCGGCCGCTGCGGCGACGGAGCACGGAAGAAGACCGCCACGCTGGAGCGGTTCGAGCAATGGGAAGCGCAGGTCCTCGGGACGACGCGCAGCTCCCTCGATCGCGACGGGTGGACGCTGAATGCCGCCGCCTGGTCCGGTCACTGCCAGGAGATGGACGTCCTGCGCGCGGCGCTCGAGCAGCAACTCGCGTGCACCGTCGCGCGCAAGGGTTCCTGCCTTCTCGCGACCGGCCAACCGGCGACCGGCGACGCGGCGGGGTCCCGATGATCCGGGCGACCGCGGAAGACCGAGCGCCGACCGACGGAGTTGCGCGGCTCGCCTCCGAGGCGCTCCTCGTCAAGGCCTCCGCCTCGGCGCTACGCCTGTGTGCCGCCGGCACGGTCTCGTTCGCGGGACTGCTCCTCGTCGCGCTCGTCCTCTCCTCCTTCGAGCGCACGGGGAGCCAGGACCCCATCCAGACCTCCGCTTCCGCCTATCTCGATTTCGACCTCGCGGTCCTGCGCGCGCTCGCCGATCGCGGCCTCGCTGCCTCGGGGAAGAACGACGCCCAGGGCGCGGCGCTCGCGCTCTGGGCACATCGTCCCGACTGGCAGCTTCCGCGATCTTCCGCCGTCTTCCCGCGCCTGGTCGGACCGGGCGAGGCGTGGGCGGCGGTCGCCTCGGACCGGAGCCATTTCCGCACCGCGGCGAGAGGGACGGCGGATGCCCTCCCTTTCCTCTTCGCTGGGCTCGCGCTCTCGCTTCTCGCCGCCTGCGCCGCGGCGGTGCTCGCGCGGCTCGGCGAAGTCGCGCCGCGACGCGCGCGAACCATCGGGGTCGTCGCGGGAATCGCGGGGCTCTGGCTGTTTTTCGTGCAGCCGCTCGTCGCGCTCTTCGACGCGGATCTCTTCTACGACCGGAGCCGCTCGCTCGGGCTTGGATTTGCCGCCGCGCTGTTCGTCGCCGGGTTCGCGGCTGCCTTGCCCGGAGGCGCCGCCCGCGCCTTTTTCGCGAACCGTCCGTTCGCGCAGCACCTCGGCGCTCTCGGCCGATGGCGGACCCTGACGACGGTGGCGAGGCTCGCCGCGCTCGACGCGACCGAGTGGCTCGTGCCGCTCGTTCCGGCTCTCGCCGCTGCCGCCGTGTTCGTCTGCGCGAAGGCGGATCAGGATGCCACCTCGGCCGCAGCGCCGAGCGGGCTCGGCGCGCTCATCCGCGCGGCCATGACAGAACCGTCCGTCTTCGAGCGCATCGGCACGAGCGCGCTCATCGCTTCCGCCCTGGTCGTGCTGTGGTACCTCGGCCACAAGTTCCTCCTGGAGGTGCGCGAGTCGCTCGGCGCGCAGCGGAGGGGTCCGTGACCACCGCCGTCTTCCACCGCCATTGCCCCCCCGGTTTCCGCGCGATGGGCGCCATCGGCATCGCCCTCTGCGCGGTCGGCTCCGCGCAGCTCGTCGCGCTCGTCTTTCGCGACGAGCCTCATCCCATCGCCGCGGCGGTCCTCGCCCTTCTCCTCGGCGGGGGCGGAGCGGTGCTGGTCGCTTTCGTGCGGCGCGGCACCCGCCGCGTCGTCGCTCCCTCCTCGCAGCGTTCGCCTTCCGACGCGCTGACAGCCGCCGCGCTGGGCGTGTTCGCCTGCGCGACCGTCGCCGTGCTTCTCACCAGCGGGATCTTCTTTCCTGCCCGCGTCGCCCTCTTCTGGACGGGGAAGCTTCCCGCGAGCCGGCTCGTCGAGCCGCCGCTCGCGATGATGCTCGCCGGCACTTCGATCGTAGCGCTCGGCGCCATGGCAACGGCCGCGCTGTGCGGCGCGCTCTGGCTGTTCCTCTATGCTCGCGGCAGCACGAGCGCCGCCCGCTTCACCGGCGCCGCGCTCTCTTTCGCGGGCGCGGTTCCGTACGTCGCCTTCGCGCTGGTCGTGCGCGCGCTCTACTGTCCGCCTGTCGCCTTCCTCGCCGCGGGACGCTGGCTGGCCGTCCGGCCCGACGATCAGCTCGCCTACCGATCGCTCTACGCGATGGCGCCGGGCTACCTGACCGCTTCGGTCGCGCTGGGCCTCTGCGTCGGGCGGGGCCTGTGGAGCTTCCTCGAAGAGGCCCGCACCGCGGAGGAGAGGAGCGATTCCTTCCTGGCCGCCACCATCCGCGGAGAGAAACCCTGGGAGATCGTGCTGCGACAGGGCCTGTGGCAGAGGCGGCGCCGGGATCTCGCCGCGCTCCTCCTCGGGAGCGCCGCCGCGGCGGTGCTCATCGACATCCTGTCGAACACACTCATCGACAGCTTCCGGCCGCCGGGGTTCCCGACCTATCCGTCGCTCGGGGCCGCCCTCTTCCTGCGCGGCATCGGCCCCGACGGCATCCCGTTGCCGCTCGGCCTGGACCTTACGGCCGCCCACGTCCTCGTCGTGTTGGCCGCGCTCCTCCTCGTCGTCGCCCAGACCTTCCCGCACCACGCGGCGAGAATCGCCCTTCGCGACGGATCCCTTCGCGTCGGAGCGAGAGTGCTCGCGAACGGCGTCGCAAGCCCGCACGGCCTCCCGCCCCGTCCTTCGCTGCAATGGGTGCTGGGAACTTCGGGATCGGGAAAGAGCTCGCTCCTCAAGGCGTGGTCAGGGCAGCTCGAGAACGCGATTCTCGTTCCGCAGGATCCCGACGAGGCCCTCCCTTCCGCTCTCTCGGGCACCGACGTCGCGCGGCTCGCGGCCAAAATATACCCGCGCGGCGATCGCGTGCTCTGGGATCTCCTCGGCCGCCTGGGGGACGGCCGGCTCCGGCGCAGCCTCTTCGATCCGTTCACCCCCGTCTCGTCGCTTTCCCGCGGCGAGAGGCAGAGGCTCGTCGTCTGCCTCGCCATGACCCGCGCGCGGCGCGATCCCGACTGCACGCTCCTTTTCGACGAGCCCACCTCCGCCCAGGACGCCTCGCGGACCCGCGCGCTCCTCGACTGCGTGCGGGAGCTGCTCCCTCCGGGTTTCGGCGGCGCCTCGTCGCTCGTCCTCGCGGCGCACGATCCCGAATCCCTCGATGCGCTGCTCGGCGATCGCGCCGGCGAAGCGATTCCCGACCACGTGCTCTGGCTGGAAGACGGCCGCGCCCACGAGTTCACGGTCCGCTCGGGTCCCGGAGCGGCGCGCCAGTGGGCCGGGGCGACGGCGCGGCCGCACGGCCTGCAAGGCTACCTCTCCGCGATGGACACGCTGCTCGATGCCCGTTCCGGCGCGGCGGAAGGAGCCGAGAGCTCCAGCTTGGAAGCGGGCTTCCGCCTCCTCCGCTCCCGCATCGACATCGGCGGCAAACCGTATGCCGTTTCTCCCGCGGCCGTGGTGCGCGGCGGCGAGTTGTTCGTGCTCCACGGCCCCTCCGGCTGCGGGAAGTCGACCATCCTCCGCGCCATCGCCAGAAGGCACCCGTCGATCGATGCTCCGGCCTCCGGGCCTTCGCGACTGGCGACGCCGGCAAAGCCGGCTCCTCCGGTCGAACTCGGCTACGTGATGCAGGACCCGGGACGCGCGTTCCCCGCCGAGACGCCCGTCGACGAGGTGCTCGGAACGGGCTCGACGGCCGAGCGGGATCGGGTGCGCCGCTGGTTCGGTCCCGACCTCGGGGAGGAGATGCGAGCGCGTCCCATCTCCGCCCTCTCGGAAGGGGAGAGGCAGCGGGTCGTCTTTGCCGGCGAGGTGGTCCGGATCGAGCGCGCCGGGCAGGCCAGGCTGCGGCTCCTCCTCCTCGACGAGCCGTTCGGTGCCCTGGACCCCGCGGCGCACCTGCGGCTGATGAATTCGCTCCTCGCCTGGCTCCGCGAAGGAGAGGGGCAGAGCGCCGCCGTCCTCGTCTCGCACAGCCCCGAGATGGACCTCGGTCTCGCCAGGGCTTGCGGGATCCCCACCACCGAGTGGACGATAGAGGCGGGAGAAGGATGAAACCGCTGCGACGAGCATTCGCTTCCGTCGAACGCAGGCCTGGGCCCCTCGCCATCGCCGCGGGGCTCGGGTTCACGTTGCTGGTCGCTAGCGCCGTCGCGGTCCTCGGCCCTCCGGACCTTCTCGACACGCTCGTCGCGATGGGCGACGGGCGCCTCTACGGCTCCTTGGCGATCCTCTTCGTCACGAGCGCCTGCGTGGCGCGGATCGCCTTCCGTCGCCGGCCGCGCCTGGAGGAAGACCTCGACGAGATCGTCCTCGCGGCGGCCCCAGCGAAGACCGGGGTGCCCTCGGCGCCGCCAG
>JBJMQD010000276.1:0-6275 GCA_045802855.1 Myxococcales bacterium
CGCGGACGAGCAAGTCCACCATGTCGACCACCAGCCCCGACACATCCGACGGCGCGAGCGTGACGACGCGCAAGACGACGAAGCAGACCCAGATCAAGCGGGGCGCCGGACCCGAGGGCACCGAGGGCGCCGCGAGCGAAAGCTCGAGCGACACTTCGAAGACCAACTCGCCGGCGAAGGACACGACGAGCGCGGATCAACCCAAACAGTGAGGCGCGGGCTACGTGAGCGCGGATGCGAACACCCGCGCCACGTGCTCGGCCCTGCGGCCCGTTCCGTCCGCGATCTGGTGCCTGCAGCTCGTGCCGTCCGCGAGGATGAGCGCGTCCTGCGGCGCGGCGCGGACGGCGGGCAAGAGGCTGCGCTCCGCCATGCGCATCGAGATCTCGTAGTGCTCCGCCTCGTACCCGAACGAGCCCGCCATCCCGCAGCAGCTCGATTCGATCACCTCCAGGGAGAGTCCGGGGACGAGCCCCAGCGCCGCCACGACGTCGGGCATGGTGCCGAGCGCCTTCTGGTGGCAATGACCGTGCAGATAAGCCTTGCGAGCTCCGTTCTTGCGCAACGGGAGCGAAAGCGTGCCCCGGCGCGATTCGCCGGCGAGGAACTCCTCGAAGAGCATCGCCTGCTTTCCGATTGCCTCGATGGGGCCGTCCTTCACCACCGCGGGTAGCTCGTCGCGCAGGGTGAGGAGGCACGAAGGCTCGAGCCCGACGATCGGCGTGCCCTGCTCCGCCTTGCTCCCGAGTGCCTGCACGAGCCGGGTCAGCTCTTCGCGCGCCTGTGGGACGAGGCCGGCGCTGAGGAAGGTGCGCCCGCAGCAGAGCGGCCGCGACGAGCGGTCCTCGACCACCGTGTAGCCCCCGGCTTCGAGCACGGCTCGCGCCGCGCGAGCGTTCTCCGGCTCGAAGTATCGCGAGAAACAATCCACGAAGAGGACCACCTGGGGCCCCGCCTGCTTCGTGGGCGGAGCGCGGTAGTAATCGGTGCGCCACGCCGGCAGCTTGCGCTTCGCGCTCATGCCGGTGAGCTTCTCGGCCACGGCCGCGAGCGGCTTCGCCGAGTTGCGCAGGTTGACGAGAGGCGCGAGGCGGCTCGCGAGCGGCGCGTAGCGCGGCAGGAAAGCGGTCAGTCTCGATTTGGCGGAGATCCCGTGCCGCTCGTGCCAGTGGTGGAGGAACTCGATCTTCATCCGCGAGACGTCCACCCCCACGGGGCACTCGCGGCGGCAGGCCTTGCAGGCGACGCAGAGGTCGAGGGTGTCCTTCATCCGGTCGGAGACGAGGGCGTCCGGACCGAGCTGTCCGCTGAGCGCGAGGCGCAGGCTGTTGGCCCGCCCCCGTGTGACGTCCTTCTCCTCCAGCGTCGCCTGGTAGCTCGGGCACATGACTGCCTCGAACTTCCGGCAGTTCCCGTTGTTGTTGCACATCTCCGTGGCGGCGAGGAAGCCGCCCGCGTCAGACCAGTCGAGCGCCGTGGCGATCGGTAACCCTCGATAACCCGGCTTGTAACGGAAGAGCGCCCGATCGTCCATCTTCGGCGCGCGCACGATCTTGCCGGGATTGAAGAGCCCCGTCGGGTCGAAGGTCCCCTTGACCGCCTCGAAAGCGCGCACCAGGCGCTCGCCGAACATCATCTCGTGGAACTCGGAGCGGCTGAGCCCGTCGCCGTGCTCGCCCGAATGCGAGCCCTTGTACTCCTTGACGATGGCGAAGGCTTCCTCGGCGATGGCCCGCATCTTCCTCGCGCCGGACTCGTCCTTCATGTTGAGGATGGGCCGGACGTGGAGGCACCCGACCGAGGCATGCGCGTACCAGGTGCCCTCGGTGCCGTGCTTGCGGAAGAGGGTGGTCAGGCGATCGGTGAAGCTCGCCAGATCGGCGAGCGGGACCGCGCAATCCTCGATGAAGGAGACGGGCTTTCCGTCGCCCTTCATCGACATCATGATGTTGAGGCCGGCCTTGCGGACGGACGTCATGTCGGCCTGCGACTTCGCGTCGTGCATGCGCACGACCGATCCGGGATGCCCGCGATCGGCGAGAAGCTCTTCCAGGCGATCGAGGGAGGCGAGGAGCGGCGCCTGCTCGTCGCCGGCGAACTCGACCAGGAGCAGCGCCTCCGGAGATCCCTTGACGTACTTCTCCAGGATGGCGCGGAAGGTGCCGATCTGCCGGGCGAGGTCGAGCATGGTCCGGTCGACCAGCTCCACCGCGGAGGGGCCCAGCTCCACGATGAACCGGGTAATGTCCATCGAGTCGTGGAAGCTCTTGAAATGGCAGATCGCGCCGACCTTGTGCTTCGGTATGCGGTGCAGCTTGAGCTTGATGCGGGTGAAGAAACCGAGCGTCCCTTCCGAGCCGACCATCAGCTTGGCGAGATTCTGCCGCGGCTCGCCCAGGGTCTCGAGGTTGTACCCGCCGACCTTGCGCAAGAGCTTCGGTATCCGGAGCGCGATCTCCTCGGCGTTGTTCCGGTAGAGCGCCCGCATCGCCTGCGCCAGCTCGCCCAGCCTTCGCGGCGACCCGGCCAGATCGTCTGGCACCTCGCCGAAGACGAGCCGCGAGCCGTCCGCGAGCACGGCTTCCACCTCCAGCACGTTGTGCACCATGATCCCGTACTTGATGGACCTGGTGCCCGCCGAGTTGTTGCCGGTCATCCCGCCGATGGTGGCGTTGGCGGAGGTGGAGACGTCGACGGGAAAGTAGTAACCCGTGCCCTTCAGTCTCCGGTTCAGCTCGTCGAGGACGATGCCCGGCTGCACGGTGGCGGTCCCACCTGCCGTGTCGATCTCGAGCACCTGGTTCAGGTAGCGGCTCGTGTCCATCACCAGCGCTTCGCCCAGCGTCTGGCCGTTCTGCGAGCTGCCGCCTCCGCGAGCGATGACCGGAAAGCCCTCCTCGCGTGCCACGGCGATGGCGGCCTCGATGTCCTCCGCGCTCTTCGGGAGCGCAACCCCGATGGGCTCGATCTGGTAGATGGACGCGTCGGTCGAGTAGCGGCCTCGGTCGAAGGCGTCGAAGAGCACGTCGCCGCGAAGGACCTTCCGCAGGCGAGACGCGAGAGCGGGGTCGCCGTTCCTCTTGGTTCCCATGGATGTGGCTCCGGGCCTTTGGCATGGTACTCCGCGCGGCGCCCGAAGGGAGAAGATCGAGCGGGCTCGGCGTCAGCGGTTGCCCGCACCCGATAAGGAGCGCAGATGCGGGCAACCGCCTCGACTCGAGCGTCAGTTCGGCGCGGCGAGGCTCGCGGTCGCCGTCGTCAGTGCGCCGCTCACCATGTCGTACTGGAGGTTGAACCGGGCGACCGCGGTCCGGGTGGGAGCCGTGGGCGCGGAACCGCGGACCGCGAACGGGAGCGTCGTCTCGATGGCGTCCTTGGGGAGGAGCCGCCGGGTCAGGTGGACCTGACCGCCCGCCGAGTACACGGTGCCGGTCGACAAGCCCCGCCCCGAAAGGTCACCGAGGTCGATCTCGACTACCACCGCCCCCGGCCTTCCGGGAACGTCGCTCTCGGCCGGGCGGACGGTGATCCGCGCCGTGCCGGAGAAGTAGACGCTTTCCGGAAGCCCGAAGACGGTGCCGGCGATCGGCACGTTGACCGCGCTCGGCGTGAGCGCGAACGCCGCGGTGGCGAACGAGAGCAGCAGGACGGCAGCGATCGACAGCCTTTGCGTGTTCATTGTCTGCTCTCCTTTCACAACGCGGTGGGAAGGACGTCGGTCGGCGCTTCGAACGTCACGCCCTGGGGCGTCGGGATCGGCGTCGGGAGCGGGCGCAGGAAGGGAGCCCCGCTATCGTCGATCTCCCAGCGCAGGAGCATGGCGTTGTCCTCGTGGACCGTGTTGTGGCAGTGCTCCATGAACATCCCGCCCCAGTCGCGGAACTGCATCGCCACGGTGATGCTTCCGCCCGGCCTCAGCCGGTAGACGTCCTTGCGCCCCCGCTCCCAGGCGGGAACGTTCGCCGCGCTGCCGTCCCGGGCCAGGACCTGGCCCTCCTCGAAGTGGATGTGGATCGGGTGATCCCACCCGCCGCCGCCGTTGACGAGGGTCCAGATCTCCTTGGTGCCGTACCTGGGAGCCGCCGAGACGCGGCCGAAGTCGGCGGCGAGCGTTCCGCCCCGGTTGTCGGTCTCGATCCCCCAGGGCCCGAAGAACGTGGAGACCGGGTCGTTGGTGGTCTGGGCCGCGCCGCGGTTGAACTCGAACACGCGGGTCCGCGCGAGCGGAATCGCGGACAGGTCGGGATTCGGGATCAGCGTGGCGGGTACCTGGCTCACGTCGGGCTTCGCCGGATTGCGGACCACGCGGAACTCGAGGAACTTGCCGACGCAAGGATCGGTGGACGTCCCCGCGAGCGCCTCGCCGAGCGACACGTCCCTCGACGGCCCCTTGCCGTCCTGGTGCTCGCAGAGGTTCACCATCGAGACCTTCTGCCCGATGGCGTACCGGGAGAAGTCGATGACGATGTCGTAACGCTCGGCGATGCCCTGCTCGTCGAGCTCGGTGAGGACGACGGGATGGGGGAGCAGGTTTCCGTCGTTGGCGATCTGGATCATCGCCGAGCCGTCGGAGAGCGCGATCTTGAAGAACCTCGACACGGAGGCGTTCAGGATGCGGAAACGGTACTTGCGCCGCTCCACCTCGAAGAACGGCTTGTAGATGAGGTTCACGGTCATCATGTCGCCGCAGAAGCCGTCGAAGTCGAAGATGTCCATGAGGAGCTGGCCATCCGCGTCCCAGGCCTTGTCGGCGATCATCAAGTTCACGTCGTAATCGAGGTTGGCGAACGAGTTCGTCGTCCCGCTGGGAAGGCGCAGGTTGACGCCGTCGTTGATGGCCTCGTTGCCGCGATCGATGCCGCTGTAGATGTTGAACATCGCGGCGTTGCCTTTGTAGACGTTTTGCGACGTGAAGCTGAACATGTGGTCGTGGAACCAGTGGGTGCTCATGGTTTCACGGAAGTCGCCGGGGATCTTGACGAGGCCGCCGGAGTCGTCGGGGCTCGAGGCCCGCGGATCGGTCGCGCCCGTGTTGATGGAGCGGAACCCGGCGAGGACGATCGGCCAGTGGTAGTCGTAGAACTGGCCCGGGTAGAAGTAGGCGCCCGTGAACCCGTCGTTCTCGGCCCCGTGGTGCCCGTTGTGCTCGTGCGTCGAGATGGTGTGCCGTCCGAAGCCGGCGTTCTGCCGCACGTCGAAGGGAAGCTTGTTGCTGTGGCGGAAGAGGATGGGCTCGCCGTAGCGGCCGATGACGAGCTTGGGCGGAATGGTGCCGTTGAAGGTCCAGACGTTCAAAGGCGTCTGCGTGGGCAACTGCGGATGGAACTTGAGCGGGATGGGCGCCGCCGGATCGATCCCCGAGTTGAGGCTCGAGGGCACCTGCGGGTTGTAGACGGTGTTCGTCTTCGCCCCTTCCTGCGTCGCCACCACCGCGACCTTCGGCGGACGGATGGCGAAGTCCTGGTGCGCCCAGATGGGGCCGGGCGGCCGGCCTTCGATGGGCCCCGTATCGCCGGGCCTCACCCCTTCGAGGGCCGGGTTCAAAGGCTGCTGGGTGGTGTTCGCCTGCGCGGTGGGCGCGGGATTCAGGAACGTGGTCGGGTGCCGCGCGAGGACGTCGAATCGCGGCATCGGCGTGGAGAACGGCTGGACCCCGAACAGCGGGCTCGGCGGCATCCCGGTGGGAATTGCCGCGTAGGCGCTCGGCGCGAAGACGTTGAGGCCATTCTTCATCACCATCGCGCCCGCGCCGGTGAAGAGGCCCATCCGGACGAGGTCGCGGCGCGAGACCTGTCCGTGGGAAAGCGCCTTCAGGATGTCGAGGCGGTTGTCGCGAGCGTCCTGCGCTTCGCGCAGGCGTGCCTTGGAGCTCTTTTTCGGTACGTACATTCTGTCCCCCCCTCGGCGACCACCATGGTCGCGTCGGCTTTGCCCCACCGGCCCCCACCGGCGGTTGCGTACGGGAGGGCGGGTACCACCCGGTACGGAGGCACGCAATCACTTATTGTGGTTCGGTGTCGAACGGTGTTCGGCAACCATTCGGAACGACTTATCGATTCATCGCAGGGAATCCGCTCGCCGCCGCTTCCTTGCCGCTTCGCGTCTGTTCACCGGTGGGCGTTCCGGGCTCGCGCTCTTGATTCGGCGGCCTTGGCCGATCGAGAGCTCACTTCGCCGGGAAGTCACCGGCGGCGGAAAGGTCGCTGCCCGTCCGAAACGGCTCGTGGAGCGGCGATTCGAGGTTGAACGTGGCGCGCAGCACGGCGGGGGTGAGG
>JBJMQD010000336.1:0-5962 GCA_045802855.1 Myxococcales bacterium
AGTAGTATCTCGTTCCAGGTCGCTCTCGCATGCCTGGCCATCGCTGGCTGCCGGGGAAGGCCCACCTACGATAGGGACGTGGGCCCGATCCTCGCGCGAAGCTGCGTCCGTTGCCACCGAGCGGGCGGAGTGGCGCGTTTCCCTCTGCTGGAGACGGGATCGCAGGCGGTCGCCGCGGCGAAGGAGATCCGGCTGGCCGTGGAGCGGCGCGACATGCCGCCCTGGCTCGCCGACAATTCCGGTGCTTGCCGCACGTTTCGCGATGCGCTCTGGCTCGATAACCACGACTTGAACAAGATAATCAAATGGACCGAGGCACCCGACCCGGGAAGCTCGAAGTCGCGGCTGCACCCGGCGGCCGAGCCCCGATTCGGACCGGCGGGAGCCGTGGTCGATCAGGGAGTGGACTGGAAGCCGGGCGTCGGGCCGAACGCGGACCGGTGCTTCGTCGCCGACCCGCACCTCGTCCGCGAGACGCGCGTGACCGCGTTCCGCGTCGTCTCCACGGATGCGCGGTCCGTCGCGCAGATCACTCTGTACGCGCTCGACACCCCGCAGATCGAAGCGGAGGCGGAGGCGCGCGATCGCGCCGAGGAAGGACCCGGCTACTCGTGCTATGGGTCGAGCCGTGTCGCTGGCGCGCGGCTCGTCACCAGCTGGACGTGGGATTCGGACGTGCAGCGGATCCCGGAGGGCTTCGGGATCCGGCTCGGCGCCGCCCGCAAGGTGGTGATGCAGGTACACTACGACGTGCTCGCGAGCGGGCTCGACACGCCGACCCGGACCCGCGTGGAGCTCGAGCTCGACCCCGCGGTGCACGAGGCGCTTTTCATCGAGGTATCGCCGCCCAGGCTGAGCCTCGCTCCCGGCCTGAAGCGGGTCGAGGTGACGGCCGAGGCCCAGACGCGTTCCGACGTGACGGTGCTGGGGATCGCGCCGCGGATGCGCCTGCTCGGCCAGGCGATGCAGGTGGACGTGGCGCGCGGCGGCGACCGCAAGTGCGCCGCCCGCTTCGATCACTGGGACGTGAACGGGCAGCGGCTCTTCCTCTACGAGACGCCGCTGGAAGTGCAGGCCAGCGACGTCGTCCACCTCTCCTGCGTCTACACGACGGAGCGGCGCACCGCCGCCGTGGGGGCGGGCGAGCACATCGACGACGAGCAGTGCCTCGCCTCGCTCCTCGTGGCGGGGCTCGGACGATGACGGCGCTCGACGAGGCGAAGCGGATTCTCGCCGAAGGAGGCGACCCGGAGCCCGTCCTCGACCGCGCCGCGGCAGGGGCATCGCCTCTCGAGCGGCCGCGCGTCGTGAACGAGGCCGCGCGCCTCTTGCACAAGGCGGGAAGGGCGGAAGCCGCCGCGCGCTGGTACGGACGCGCCGCGGATCTTTCGCCCCGCGATCCCGAGCCGCGCCACGATCGCGGCCTCGCCTTGCTGGAGGCGGGAGAGGTGGGGCTCGCCGCCTTCGCGCAGCGCGAGGCGCTCGCCCTCGATCCCGATCATGCCGGAGCGCGCGCCCAGCTCGCCGCCGCGCTCGAAACGCTCGGCGACGACGACGGCGCGGCCCGCGAGCTCGCGGAGCTGCTCGCCCGCATCGGCCCCCAACCGGCGCTCTCCGCTCGCCTTTCCGGACTCCGCGACGCCGCCCGCAGAGCGGCCCACCGCTCGTTACTCGGATCCCAGGTTTCGCGCCTGGGAGCGAATGCGCTCCTCTCCTCGGCGTTCGTGCGCGGTAGCGACGGCGTCTACCGCGCCCCGTTCGCCGAGCTATACGCGACCGGAGATTCGCAAGGCCGGGTGGAGCGGCTGGCGCTGGTCTTCGGGTCGATGGACGCTTCGCTCGGACGGACCGACCTCTCGTATGGCGGAACCACCGAGGATGATCACGGCCGCCGCGTCCCGCTCGACGAGTTCAGCGCCGCGTCCACGGTCTTCCTCGCGCAGGGGCTCGGAATCGACCCGGACCGCGCCCGCCGCCTCTTGCGGTTCCTGCTCACGAAGGAGTGCGGCCTCGGCCCGCACCGGTTCGCTGGAGCGCAGGTGGGGTGGGTGATCGAGGACGGGGCGGCGGGACGCAGGTACGGTCTGTTCGTGGGGAGACGACTAGACGCGAACGATCGCTAGCCTGAAGCGCCTCACTGCCTGGATGGCCCGATAGTCGCGCTCGTTCTGCGTGACCACGGTCGCCCCGATCGACCGGGCCGACAACGCGATCAGGACATCGTTCGCGATGGAATGGCTGGCTCCGATGCGGTAGCCGCCGGCTTGAAGGGAACGTAATGCGTCGCCGGCTTCGGCAAAGACGGCTCGTGAAGGAACCAAGAGGCGCGCCGCCCTTTCGAAAGTCGCCTCCAGGGCGCTCAGGAAGCGAAGATCGCGCCGCGAGAAGGCGCCCGCGCGCAGCTCCATCAAGACCACGGCGCTCAGATACTTGACCGTGTCGCGCTGGAAGACGGTGTCTTCGTGCTGTCTGCCGTTGATCCAATCGACATAGACGTTCGTGTCGATCACCACGCGCCGCATTCCTAGCGGAAGACCTTCTTCAAACTTCCCTTCCCGCCGATGCGCCGAAGCTCGCTGTCGATCTCCGCTTCGCTCACCACCAGGTCGAGAGCCCGATCGAGGGCTTCGGTATCAGTCCGCGCGGCGAGGACCTTCCTGGCCCTGGCGAGCTTGGCTTGATCGATCCGGACGTGCTTGTGACGGAGCGCAGGCGCTGGCATTGCTCCCTCCTCCACGGCATGTACATCTTCCCATGGAACATGTACATGCTCGTGAATCGCTGCGAAGCGACGTCCCCGGTAGTATCTGATCGGAGATCCCGGTGTCCCTCGTCCTCGCTCTCGTCTCCGCGCTGTTCTACGGCACGGCGGACTTCCTCGGCGGTCTCGCCGCGCGGCGTTCGGCGGCGATCGCTGCGACCGCGCTCGCCCAGGGTGCGGGACTCGTCTGCCTGGCGGCGGCGATGCCGTTCTTTTCTTCCGGGATGCCGACTTCCGCGGATGTGTCCTGGGGGATCGGGGCCGGGTTCACCGGAGGCACTGGCGTCGCGCTTCTCTATTACGGGCTCGCGGTCGGACGCGTGAGCGTGGTCGCGCCGGTGACCGCGGTCTGTTCCATCGCCGTCCCGGTGCTCGTCGCGGTGGCGCTCGGAGAACGCCCCCGTCCGCTCGCCGTGGGCGGCATCGCGGTGGCCGTGCTGTCGGTCGGGCTGATCAGCCGCCACGAGGACGCGGGCGAGGGCTCACGAGGCCGCGATCGATCGATCCTCATCGCGCTCGCTTCCGGCGTGGCGATCGGCGGCTTCCTCGTCTGTCTCGCCCGCGCAGGTACCACCTCCGGACTGTGGCCCCTCCTCGTCGCCCGCGCGGTCTCCACCGCCGCGCTCGCCTGCGCCGCGGTCGTCGCCAGGGTACGCGTCGCCGTCCCCAGGCCGGTTCTGCCGCTCGTCATCGCTTGCGGAGCGATCGACGTGCTCGCGAACGCGCTCTATGTCGTCGCCGCCGGCACAGGTCCACTGGGCCTCGTCGCCACCCTGGCCTCGCTGTACCCGGCGAGCACCGTTCTTCTCGCGAGGCTGGTTCTCCGCGAGAAGCTACAGCCCGTGCAGTCCCTCGGCCTCGCCTGCGCGGCGGCGGCCATCGTCCTGATCACGACGCGGTAGTTACTTGCGCTCCCCTTCAGCCGGCGGCGGCGTGATCTTCGGCTTCGGGTGCGCCTTCGCCGAGACGAATCGCATCCGCAGGTCGTACAGCATCGTTTGCAAGAACCGCGATTCGTCGGGCGTCAGGTTCCCCTTCGTCTTCTCCTCGAGAAGCGCGAGGAGGTCGATCGATCCCTGCGCGAGCGCGAGGTCGGGTTCCTGGGTCTTCCCGCTCTCCGGGTCGGGCGCCTCGCCGAGGTGGATGAGGGCGCTCGAGCCGAGGGAGAGGACGAAGGCGTTGAAATCGAGACCGGGCTTGCGCTCCATCACGTCACCCCAGATCGAGATCGAGCTCGAAGAGGCGGTAGCCGCGGCGCAAAAGAAGAGTGGCCGCTCCGCTCCGCCTCGCTTGGGACATCGCCTTCTCGAAATCCTTCAAAGTGTCGACCTCGGCGCTGTTCACCGCTACCACGATGTCGCCGCGGCGAAGGCCGGCGCGCGCGGCGCTCGAGTTGCGCTCGACGCTGTCGATGGCGACGAGGCCGCGAGGAGCATCGTAGCCGGCCTCCCGCGCGTCCCGGGGCGAGACCTGCGCGAGCCGGATCCCGGTGGCCGCCTGGAACGCGGCCATGGAGCGCTCCGGCGTGAGCGGCGCCGCGGTGATGGACACGTCGCGCTTCTCCGATCCACGCAAGATCCCGAGCGTCACCGGCGAGCCGACCGGCACGTCGCGAAGGAGGAAGCGCAACTCGTCGGCGTCGCGGACCGGCGACTGATCCATCCGCACGATGAGGTCCCCCTTGCGCAGCCCGGCCTTCGACGCGGGAGAGTCCGGCTCGACCAGCGTGACGGACGCGCCCGGTTTCCCGCCTTCCTTCGGGTCGAGCGTGGTTCCCTCGAATCCCCACCAGCTCGAGGCCAGCTCGCCGCTCTTCACCAGCTCGCGCGCGACCCGCAGCGCGCGGTCGATGGGAATGGCGAATCCGATGCCCTGCGCATTTGCGTAGATGGCGGAGCAGACGCCGATCACTTCGCCATCACCATTCAGCAAAGGGCCGCCGCTGTTGCCGGGGTTGATCGAGGCATCGGTCTGTATGAAGTCGTAGTAGCTGCGGTTCTCTGCCTGTACCGTCCTGTGGAGCGCCGAGACGACGCCCAGGCTGACGCTCTGGTTGAGGCCGAACGGATTGCCGATGGCGATGGTCGGCTCGCCGAGCATCAGATCGTTCGAGGTGCCGAGCGGCGCGATGGGGAATTTGCGATCGCCGTTGATCTTCAATACCGCCAGATCGCCCGCCGGGTCGGTACCGACCACCTTCGCGACGTAGTCGCTTCCGTCAGCGAAGCTCACCTGGATGCGCGAGCCCCGCGCCACCACGTGATAGTTCGTCAGCACGTATCCGGCGGCATCGAAGACGAAGCCCGACCCGAGCGAGTTGCGCACCTCGTCCCTGCGGCGGAACCTTCCGAAGAAGGCGTCGAAGGGGTCCTCGGAGGCGGGCACCTTCACCACCTCCTGGGCGTTGATGTTGACCACCGCGGGACGCGACCGGTCCACCGCCGCGACGACCGCCGTACGCCGTGCGGGGCTCTGCGGGCCTGCCCGCGCGGCCATACCGACCGTCGCGGCAAGCGCGCAGGCGAGAAACCACCGATACACGGATCTACCGGGCGGGACCGATCTCGCCTTCCGTCTGGAACTCGGTCTCGATCCTCGTCGCCTTGTCGGCGAGATCGGGAAGCGTCTTCAGATAATGCAGGTATTCCTTCTCGTCGAGAATGCCCTTCTTGACGTACCGCTCCACCACCCGGCGGTCGAGTTGACGAACAGGCAGATCATGATGCTTGTCGGCCACTTCGCTCTCCTTTGAGTTGCTGCATCCTTTAACACAGGCTGGGCTATGGTGCAGGGTCCGGTGCGCGCGGAACGACTTTCCCGCCTGCAGGGGGTGTACGCGATCGTGGACGGCGGCTCCACGGCGACGCCCCTCGCCCTCGTCGCGGCCTTCCTGGAAGGAGGCGCGCGAGTCGTGCAGTTGCGGCTGAAGGACGCCCCCGCGGGCGATCTGTTCCGCATAGCGGTGGAGTCGGTCGCCCTCTGCCGCGTCCGCGGGGCGCTCCTCCTCGTCAACGACCGGCCCGACGTCGCCCGCTGCGCGGACGCGGACGGCGTGCATCTCGGGCAGGACGACGACGGCATCGAGCGCGCGCTCGAGGCCGGGCTCCTGCTCGGGGTCTCGGTCTGGGACGTCGGCCAGGCGATCGCGGCCGAGCGCGCCGGCGCGCGCTACCTCGGCGCGGGGCCGGTGTACGAGACGCC
>JBJMQD010000394.1:0-6453 GCA_045802855.1 Myxococcales bacterium
CGCTCCTCAACGGAGACCTCCTGTACTACAGGGTCGTTCCCGCCGAGGGATGAGGCACGGCGCTCGCGGAGGGGCGGCCGCGAACGGCGTGCGCGTCCGCTTGCAGAACGGATCCTTTCCCGGTACTTCCCGAGCGCCTCCATGTTCAAGCGGCACCACCAGGTCTTCACCGCGCTTCGGGTCCTGCTCGACGTTCTGGTGGTGGCGGCGGCGTTCGCGACGGCGCACGCGCTTCGCTTCGGCTTTCCCGAGGCGTTCCCGTATCCGGAGATCCCGCCCTACCGGGAAACGGCCACCGTAGGCCTCTTGGCCTGCGCCTTGTGGCCGCTCTGCCTGCGCAGCGTCGGCCTCTACCGGGCGCAGCGGCAGAGCACCGCGCTCGACGAGGTGTTCGGCGTCTTCAAGGCGACGGCGCTCGCCGGCATCCTCCTCGTCACCGTCACCTACTTCTTCCGCCAGGACCGCTACTCCCGCGGAGCGCTCGCGCTCTTCACCGTGCTCGCATTCGCGGGCGTCGGCCTCATGCGATTCCTCTTCAAGGAGGTGCTTCGTGCGCTGCGGCGCCGCGGCTACAACCTGCGCTACGTGCTCGTCCTCGGGAGCGGCCGTCTGGCGAAGCAGGTCCTTGCGGAGATCGACGCGCATCGCGAGCTCGGCTTCTGGCCCGTCGGCTGCCTCTCGCTCACCCGCGCGCGGGTGGGAATGAAGATCGCGGCGACCGAAGTGATCGGTACCATTCGCGACCTCGGGCCGATCCTCCTCCGCCAGCAAGTCGATCAGGTGCTCGTCGCATTGCCCACGCGCTGCTTCCACCTCCTCCCCCGGATCATGGAGACCTGCGCCGACACGACGGTGGACGTGAAGCTCGTACCCGACGTGTACCAGTACGCGACGCTGTTCGGAGGGTTGGAGGAGTTCGGCGGGCTCCCCATCGTGAACCTGCAGTCCGTCGGCGTCCTCGGCATCAACGCCGTCGCGAAGCGCGCCTTCGACCTCCTCTTCTCGACGCTCTTCCTGGCCGTCCTCGCGCCGCTCCTCCTGGTGCTCGCCCTCGCGGTCAAGCTCACCTCGCGCGGACCCGTGCTCTACCGCCAGGAGCGCGTCGGGCTCGACGGCAAGGCGTTCGCGATGCTGAAGTTCCGCACCATGCGAGCGGACGCCGAGCAGCAAGGGCCCCGCTTCGCCGAGCGCGCCGATCCGCGCAATACTGCAATCGGAGCGTTCCTGCGGCGGACCAGCCTCGACGAGCTGCCGCAGCTCTTCAACGTGCTCATCGGGGACATGAGCCTCGTCGGTCCGCGGCCGGAACGGCCCGTCTTCATCGCCCGCTTCCGCCGGCGCATCCCGCGCTACCAGCTTCGCCACATGGTGAAATCGGGCATGACCGGCTGGGCGCAGATCCACGGCCTGCGCGGCAAGACCAGCATCGCCAAGCGGGTCGAGTACGACCTCTACTACATCGAGCACTGGTCGTTGCTCCTCGACCTGCGCATCCTTCTGCGGACGATCGCCTTCGGATTCCTTTCGCGGAACGCGTACTGAATGGTCGAGACGGGGCTAGTCCGCGCCATCGAGCAGGGAGCGCTCAAGGGCCTCCGCGTGGGGGCGATCTGCAACCCGACGAGCGTCGACGCGAACCTGCGCCATCTCGCCGATCTGCTCCACGAAGCCGAGGGTGTGACGCTCGCCGCGCTGTTCGGCCCCGAGCACGGCGTGCGCGGCGACGTCCAGTATCTCGAGGAGGTGCACGGGACCGTCGATCCCCGCACCGGCGTCCCGGAGCACTCGCTGTACGGGCAGGATTTCGCCTCGCTCACCCCGCGCGACGAGCACCTGAAGGACCTCGACGCTCTCGTCTTCGACATCCAGGACGTCGGCAGCCGCTACTACACCTATCTCGCCACCATGGGCCTCTGCATGCAGGCGGCGGCGCGAAACAAGTTGCGCTTCGTCGTCCTCGACCGGCCCAATCCCATCGGCGGCGCTGCCGTCGAGGGAGGGATCATCCATCCTGGCTTCGAGTCGTTCGTGGGCCTGTGGCCGATCGCGGCCCGGCACGGCCTCACGGCCGGAGAATGCGCGCTGCTCCTGAAGCGAGAGTTCGGGATCGACTGCGAGCTCGGCGTCATGCAGATGGAGGGCTGGCAGCGCGACATGCTCTTCGATCAGACGGGGCTCCCCTGGGTCCTGCCCTCGCCGAACATGCCCAGCCTCGACACGGCGCTCGTCTACCCGGGCCTCTGCCTCCTCGAAGGCACGAATCTGTCGGAAGGCAGGGGGACCACCAAGCCGTTCGAGCTCTTCGGAGCGCCCTGGCTCGACGGCCAGAAGCTCGCCGAGGCGCTCGACGCCGAGCAGCTGCCAGGGGTCCGATTCCGTCCCTGCGCCTTCACTCCCACCTGGGACAAGCACCGCGGGGCGCGCTGCCAGGGAGTGCAGATCCACATCTGGGATCGCCGCGCGCTCGAGCCCGTGCGGCTCGGCGTCGCGTGCATCGTGCACGCTCGCGCGCAGGATCCGGCGAAGTTCGCCTGGCGGACGGAGAAGTACGAGTTCGTCGAGACCATCCCCGCAATCGATCTGCTCGCCGGAAGCGACACCTTCCGCGGCGCCGTGGAGGCGGGCCAGACCGTCGACGCCCTGTGCGAGCCGTGGGAGGCGGAGTGCGCGGAGTTCGTGACCAAGCGCGCTTCCTACCTCCTGTATTAGAGCTGGTCGGATGGAGATCGCCCTCTTCGGCGGAAGCTTCGATCCCCCGCACGTCGGGCACCTCCTCGCGGCGGCCTACGTGCTCGCCACGGAGCCCGTCGGCGAGCTGTGGCTCGTCCCCGTGAACGAGCATCCCTTCGGAAAGAGGCTCGCCGCTCCGTTCGAGCACCGGGCAACACTCTGCGAGGCGATGATCGAGGATGCCGGGCTGCGGCGGGCGCGGGTGTCGCGGATCGAGGCCGAGATCGGGGGCGAGGTGCGCACCGTCGATCTCCTCGAGTACTTGCGAAGAACGCAGCCCGACCACTCCTTCGCCCTCGTGCTCGGATCGGACCTCGCCGCCGAGCGGCCGCAGTGGAAGCGATTCGATCGAATCCTGGAGCTGGCCCGCATCATCGAGCTGCGGCGGGGCGGATTCGAAGGCGGAAGCGGCGCCGTGCTTCCCGAGGTGTCGTCGACCCAGGTCCGCGAGCTTCTCGCCTCGGGAGGCGATGCGTCCCGGCTCGTTTCCCGCGAGGTGCTTCGCAGGATTGCCGCCGCGGGCACCTACCGCGGCGTTGAACGCTGAGCGCCGAATTGGGATACCGTTCGCCCGTGCTCGCACTCGCTCTTCTGCTCTGCTCGGCGCCCGCCGCCGCCGAGCGGGTTCCGCCTCCCGAAGTGAACGAAGTCCCGATCGAGATTCCTGACCCGACGCCGACGGGTCTCCTCATCGCCTGGAAGCCGGCGGTGCTGTCGGTCCGCGTCGACAAGGGCACGGGGACCTCGACGTTCGGGTCTGACACCTTCGAGCCTCTGCGCGGCCTCGGCCGCTTCACCTTCCAGATTCTCGGCAACAAGCCGTTCTTCGGCAGGGTGGAGGTCGAAGGAGGCCGTCTCGAAACGAGCGACGCGGGGTTGGGATCCTCGGGTGCGGACGTGATCGGCAGGTTCCTCGTGGGGGCAGCGAACCGGATCACCTCCGGGGTCGTCCTCACAGCGAGCGCCGGCCTCCTCACCCGCTACGAGTGGGGCAGCTCGACCGGCGGCCTTCCCCAGATCGGAATGTTCGGGGCCGTCTCCAACCTGGAGCTGGACGTCCGGATCGTGCCGGCGATCTCGTTCGGCGCCTTCGTGGAAGGAGCGATCGTTCCGTTCCCGTATGCGGCGCAGGCGAACCTCGGCGATCTCTCCGACGCGAGCGAGTTTCGCGGACGGCTTCAGCTCTCCTACGACGCCTCGCCGTCGATAGCGATCGACATCGGCTACGACTTCACCCGCTGGCACACCGCGTTCACGAACTCGACCATCCTCGGCCCGTCGGGGGCCCTGTTCGTCGAGAGCCGCGAGCACGCCGCCACCCTGGGCATGAGGTTCAAGTTCCGGCCTTGAGTGGCCTCGAGTAGATTGCCGGCGGGCGGCCCGCGGCGTTAGCGTACCGGTCGATGAGCTTCCCTCAGAGCCGACCCCGCCGCTTGCGCCGCACCGCCGCTCTTCGATCCATCGTCCGGGAGACGCGGATCGAACCGTCGGACCTGATGCTCCCCTTGTTCGCCGTCGCCGGGAAAGGGGTGCGAAAGCCGATCCCCTCGATGCCCGGGGTCGCGCAGCTTTCCGTCGATCTGGTGGTGGCGGAAGCCAAGGCGGCGCGCGAGGCGGGCGTCCGCTCGGCGATCCTCTTTGGCATCCCCGACACCAAGGATGCGCAGGGGACGGGCGCGTGGGACCCGAACGGCCCCGTCTGCACCGCTCTGCGGGCGCTCAAGGACGCGGTGCCCGATCTCGTCGTCGCAGCCGACGTCTGCCTTTGCGAATACACAGACCATGGACACTGCGGTCCTCTCGCGCGCGACGCGCAAGGGCACGTCGTGGTGGCGAATGACCAGACACTGCCTCTTCTCGCCCGCGCCGCGGTCGCGTACGCGAAAGCGGGCGCCGACATCGTAGCGCCGAGCGACATGATGGACGGCAGGGTGGGCGCGATCCGCAAAGCGCTCGACGAGAACGGCGCCGCCGATACCATCCTGATGAGCTACGCGGTGAAGTACGCGAGCGCTTTCTACGGACCGTTCCGCGACGCCGCGCAGAGCACTCCGAAGGAGGGCGACCGCCGTGGGTACCAGATGGATCCCGCCAACGTCCGCGAGGCGAGGCTGGAAGCGGCGCTCGACGTCGCCGAAGGCGCGGACCTCCTGATGGTGAAGCCGGCGCTCGCCTACCTGGACGTGATCTCGGAGATCCGGCGCACGAGCGATCTGCCGATCGCGGCGTACAACGTCAGCGGCGAGTACTCGATGCTCAAGGCGGCCGCCCAGAACGGCTGGATCGAGGAGCGACGGGCCGTGCTGGAAGTGCTCACCAGCATCAAGCGGGCCGGCGCGGACCTGATCCTGACCTACAGCGCGATCGATGCCGCGAAGTGGGTTGCGGATCTCGCTTGATCGATCGGAGGCGAGGCCCCAAAGTGCCCTTCGTGGCGGTACTGACTTCGCCGACGACATCCGGGGCGCAGCCCTACAGGAGGCCCGCCGGTGGAGACTGCTGAGCCTCCGAGTTATCCGCCGGCCGATCTGCGCCGCCGCGCCGCGGCCCGCCTGATCGATCTCGCGATCGGGCTCGTTCCGCTCATCCTCATTCCCCGCGGCCAGCCGCGTGCGGGGGAGTTCCTCTGTCTCCTCTTTCTACTCGCCGCGGATTCCCTGTTCGGCACCGGGCGCTCGCTCGGAAAGCGCGCCGCCGGCCTGCGAGTGCTCGCCCTTGCCACCAGGCGCCCCGCCGGAATCCTCGATTGCCTGCGCCGCAACGCGATCTTCGCCCTCGCCCCCCTGCCGGCGCTGCTCGGCGCTCGCCACCCGCTCGCCGTGACGCTGCTCGCACTGGCTGTCATCTGCGCGGTGGAAGCCGGCGTCGCGCTGCGGCCGCTCACCCGCGATTTCGGGCAGCGGCGGCTCGGCGATCTGCTGGCGGGAACGCAGGTCGTGGACGGATCGATCGCGCTCGGAATCGGCCACCTCGCCCACCACGACGTGAGCCCGGCGGCTGCCCCTCTGGTGTCTTCCCGCGCCGCGCGCGAGCGCGCCAAACCACGTCCCGGCCCCGGCGTGCGCGCACGAGACGCGGGCCTTCGCGAGGAAGCATGCGCATCGCCCTGACGCACAACCTGCGGCTGACCGATTCCGAAGACGAAGCCGAGTTCGACACTCGCGAGACCATCGACGCGCTCACCGCCGCCATCGAGCGTCTCGGGCACCGGGTCGAGCGCATCGAGGTGAGCGGTCCCGCCTCGCGCACCGCCGCGCGCATCGAGGCGTTCTCGCCGGAGCTGATCTTCAACACCGCCGAGGGGCGCCGGGGCCGCTTCCGGGAGGCCTTCTATCCGGCGCTCTTCGACGAGCTGGGGTTCCCCTATACCGGCTCGGACGCGTGGGTCCTCGCCGTCACCCTCGACAAGTCGCTCACCAAGCTGATGCTCTCCGAGCACGGGGTCATCTCGCCGCGAGGACAGTTCATCGACGACCTCGTCGACCTGAAGCTCGAGGGCTGGCGTTTCCCGCTGATGGTGAAGCCGAACTTCGAGGGCAGCTCGAAAGGCATCACGCAGGACTCCGTCGTGGAGGAACGCTCGAAGCTGCGGGCGCTGGTGGAGAAGCAGCTCAACCGCTTTCCCGCTGGCGTCCTCGTCGAGGAGTTCATCCCGGGCAAGGACCTCACCGTGGCCTTCCTGGAGAAGGCCGCGCCGGAGCGGGGCGGGGTGCTCACGCCGGT
>JBJMQD010000400.1:0-7046 GCA_045802855.1 Myxococcales bacterium
GGGACCACGTTCGCGCTCTCTTTGCCCGCGAGGTAAAGAGCTCAAGAGCCGTGCTGGTGCTGGGGCTGGTGCGCGCTCTGGTGCTCGTTATCGGTCTCGTGCTGGTGCTCGTCCTCGTTATCGGTCTCGTGCTGGTGCCCGTCCTCGTTATCGCTCTCGTGCTGGTACCGCGATCCGTGCGGCACGAAAACCGGCACGAGCGCCCGCCACAAGCACGAGCACCGGCACGATGCCGGTAACGAGGACGGGCACGAGCACGATCCGACGAGCACCAGAGCGACCACCAGCACCCGCACGGTCGTTTATTTCTTCCGGTGCTTCTTCCTCTTTCGCACCTTCTTGTCGCCCTGCATGTACGAGTAGTCGGGCCGCTCGGCAGGAGGGGGGGCGTCGGGCGCGGAGTACGCAAGCCGGCGATCAGCGACCTGCGCCAGGACGGCGGGATCGAGCTGGGTCGCGCCGTACAGCCTGGCCGTCTCCATCGCGTTCGCGCTCCGGCCCTTTGCCCAGATCTTCATCAAGAGATCCGCCGACTGCTGTGCGTGCCAGAACGAGCCGGTAGCGGGTTCCGCTGCAGGAGGTGGAGGAGGCGGCGGTGGATCCTTTGGCGGCGAGCCCTTCGCGACCGTCTTCGACTTCGACTTCGTCGACCGGGTCTGCTTCGGGGTCATGGTGGTCTTCGGCGCGGTTCCCGCGTCGGTCGAAGCCGCCGGATTTCCGTCGGTGCCGCCGGCCGCCACGGACGCAGGCTTCGGGCTCGCTCGATCGAGCGCGTCCTCGAGGCCCGCACCGAAGAGCGCGGCCTCGAGCTGGGTGGCGGCGCGGATCCAATCGTCCGTCTCGAGCGCCCAGCGGCCCGCGTCGTCGTCGGTCATCGTGGCGAGCGTCGCGCGCTGGAGCAGGTCTTTGTACAGCGCGGCGTTCGCCTCCGCGGTCTGCGGGCCTTCGCGGCGTTTCACCTCGAAGAGCACGAGCGCCGCCGCGCGCCTCGCCGCAAGCAGCCTGCGCGCCGCCTGGACGTGCACGAGATCGTCGAGCGGCTCGCCGCGGAGCCCTGTGTGCTCGCGCAGCCAGGCGGGATCGGACGCGACTTCCTGGAAGACCTGCGCGACGCCCTCCGCCGCCGATCCGCTGCCGAGCTGGACGATCTCCCAGCGGGGCGCGTCCGAGAGCGCGCCGCCCAGCGTGCGTGCCGACTCGTGCAGGACGGCTCGCTGCTCCTCGAATCCACCGGTCGGCCGCAGCGAGAGCCGTACGTCCCCGGGCGGATCGACGAGCAGCGCGAGCGGGCGCGGCCCTTTCGAAGGAGAAGGCTCGAGGTCGACTTTCACGTTGGGGAGCTTCGTCGGATCGAGGCCCATTCCGGCGAGGGTTTCCTTCGTAGCGGGCCAGGCCGTCCCGGTGGTGAACTGGGAGTCCGCGGCTGCCGAGCGCACGAGGCGTGGCAGATCCGCGCGCCGGACGCGATCGGGCGTGACCCCGAGGCTATGCGCCGCGGAAATCATCATCGCCTTCCGGGCGACGGCTTCGGTGACGGTCAAGGTGCGCTCGGCCAGATCGGCGAGCTGCGCGGGGGTCGCTCCGTGAAGCTCCTCTACCACGGCTGCCCAGGAAGGAAGGCCGAGCCGCTCGATCGCCTTCTGCACCGCGGCGTCGCGGGCGAGCGCGAGCGGCGCGAGCTGCTTCGCCGCTTTCGCCTCCGCCTGCGCGAGCTCCTGGCGTTTCTGCGCGTTCGCCTCGTCGGTGAGGAGACGATCGAGATCGCGTTCCGAATGCTCGGGGCGGCGCTCTCCCGGCGCCGCGAAGGCGAGGCTCGCCCGGGCGCGCTCGAGATCGTCGACGTCCGGCGCCGCCTCTCGGGAGACGGCCAACGTCGCAAGCTCCGCGTGCAGGAGGCGCAGGGCGAGCCGTTCCTCGGGAGTGGACGCGTGAGCGAGGGCCGTCGAGGCGGCGGCGAGCGATTCGCGCAGGAAGAGCCGCGGATGCTGCGCGAGCGCGCCGGACGGAAGGGGCCCCGCGCCGGTCGTCCAGCGCGTCCAGACCCGCTCCGCCTCCTCGCGCAGGAGCGCGTGCAGCTCGTCGGACAGGGCGCGCGCGTCAGCCTTCGCCTGCGCCTCGCTGGGCGCCGCCGGACCGTCGCTCGCGCTGGTCGCTTTCGCCGGCGGAGTGCCGGCCGCCGGCGCAGGCTGCGCGTGGGAACAGGACAGGACGGCGACGAGCAGGCCTAGAGCGCGCCTCACCGGACCTGACTGTCACTGTCCCGGCCGGGCCGCAAGGGCTTTCGTCACGTTCTCACGCGTCGGCGAGCCGTTTCATGTACAAGCTACCGCGCGTGGCAGCGACGGCGGCGATGGCGAAGAACCGTTCCGCGCTCTGCCGCGCCCTCCGCGACCACCTGGAATCCCGCGGATACCTCGAGGTCGAGACGCCCATCGCGGTGCCGTTCGCGGGGCAGGAACCGCATCTGCGCCCTTTCGAGACGGTGTTCCGGCCCGACCCGCCCGTCCCTGCGGGAGGGGTGAGCGGAGCGCGCCGGCTGCAGCTCCACACGAGCCCCGAATATGCGATGAAGCGCCTGCTCGCCCGGGAGGGGTTCGGGCGCATCTACCAGCTCGCCCGCGTCTTCCGGGACGGCGAGGTTTCAGAGGCGCACAATCCGGAGTTCACGCTCCTCGAGCTTTACGCGTCTCCGGGCGATGCGGACGCGATCATGAGCGAGGTGGAGCAGCTCGTCGCCGCTTGCGCGCGCGCATTGCGAGGCGAAGAACGCGCTCCTCCCCGCCGTGGTCATGGACGCGGCCAGCGCGGCCCCCCGATCGATCTCGCTCCTCCGTTCGAGCGGCTTTCCTGCCGGGAGGCCTTCGAGCGGTTCGCCGGATTCGACCCGCTTGCGCTCGATGCGGAGGCGCTCGCGCAAGCCGCCCGCACGGTAGGCGTGCGGCCGCCGGCCGGCGCGTCGTGGGACGATACCTTCACCCAGGTCCTCGTCGACAAGGTCGAGCCGGGGCTCGGGATCGCGCGCCCGACGTTCCTCACTCGCTATCCTGCCTCGCAGGCGGCCCTCGCGCGGCTCAGTCCGAACGACGAGCGGGTTGCGGAGCGCTTCGAGCTCTACGCGGCGGGGCTCGAGCTCGCGAATGGATTCTCCGAGCTTACCGACTCGCGCGAGCAGCGCATGCGGCTCGAATCGGAGCAGGCGTTGCGCTCCCGCCTGGGCAGGGCCGTCTGGCCCCTCGACGAGCGCTTCCTCGCCGCGCTCGACGGCATCGGTTCCGCCGGGGGAGTGGCGATCGGACTCGACCGCCTGCTCATGCTG
The DNA here is from genome assembly GCA_045802855.1 of Myxococcales bacterium. GTDB lineage: Bacteria > Myxococcota > Myxococcia > Myxococcales > 40CM-4-68-19 > VBKO01. The sequence continues at coordinate 3,317 of JBJMQD010000400.1, forward strand.
CTCACGGGGGCCGGCTCGATCGAGGAGGTACTCCTCTTCCCGGCCGTGGAGGAGTATCGGGCGGCGGTTCCGGCGGAGGGGAGTCGATGATCCTGTCGATTCTTCGCACCGTCATCGGCCTTCCACTCATCGTCATAGGGGTCGTCGTCGCGGCGACGGTCATCGGGATCGCCGGGGACGGTCCGTTCGCCGACAGGGTGCTTCATGCCTGGTGCCGGCTGGTTCTCTTCTGCGCGGGCGCCCGCGTCATCGCGCAGGCGCCGCCCCTCGATCCGCGCAAGAGCTACGTGTTCGTTTCCAATCACACCTCCAATCTGGACGTTCCGGCCATCGTCCCGTACGCGCCGACGCCGGTGCGCTTCGTCGCAAAGAGCCAGTTGCGAAAGATTCCGGTCTTCGGCTGGGGAGCCGAGCGGATGGGCCACGTCTTCATCGACCGCCGCGACGCGCACGGCGCGGCGAAGGCCATCAGCGCGCGCTTGCGAAAGGGATTGGGAGGAGTCGGTCTATTCTTCTTCGCGGAAGGGACGCGATCGCCTACCGACGAGCTACTGCCGTTCAAGAAGGGCGCGGCGGTGGCGGCGTTGACGAGCGGCCTCGATTGCATCCCGATCGGCGTCGCAGGCGCAAGGCACGTCTTGCCGAAAGGGTTCCCGCTGTTCCGGCCCGGGACCATCGCGGTGGTGTTCGGCGATCCGATTCCCGTCGCTGGCCACAGTTTGCAGGACCGCGACCGGCTGGTCGCCGAGCAGCGCGCCGCGGTGGAACAATGCCTACGGAAGGCGCGGGAGTTGCGAAAAACGGCGCCCGGGCAAGATTGACGCCTGTGGTAGCATGATCCCAGGAATGCCCGAAACTTCACAGGATTTCGCGCTGATGCGCGATGCTTTCGCGGGGCTCGCCCGGACGCTCAAGCGGATTTCAATCTATCGCCATGCGCCCGCGCAGCACGCGACATTCATCGAGCCAGTGCTTGCGACGTTCGGCGAAGTCCTGGCGCGGAAACCGGCCGTGACCATCGGGGTCGAGCCCGGATCGCTCAGCTTCGAAGGGGGCGCCATCTACACGGAGCCTCCGCGCGAGTGGGGCCTGTGCTTCCGCCTGCACCGCGACGGGATCCGGACGATCACCTTCAAGCGCGGCCTCACCGCGAAAGAGTTGCTCCACTTCATGCGGGTGGCGCTGCCCGACCCGCAGGGGGCGCAAGCCGCTAGCCGAGAGGATGCCGTCACCGAGCTTTGGAAGGCGGATCTCACGTCGATCGAATACACGGCGATCGCCGGTTATCGAATCGAGGAGCACGCCGGACCGGGCTTTGGACAGGAGGTCGCGGCCATCGCCCGCCGCGTGCAGGACGCGCCGGGAGCGAGCGACAGGCTCGCCGATCACGGCGCGCCGCCGCTTCTGTGGGACGACCTCCAGCGGAAGAAGGAGGACTCGCAGAGCTGGGGAGATCTCGCCCGCCGCGCTGCGCTCGCCCTGCTGCGAATCGTCGAGCGCGATCTCGCCGGCTGGGATCTGGAGGGACTACAAGAAACGTTCTGGCGGCTCGTCGACGAGGGAGCGGAGCGCGGCGAGGTCCTGGCCGTCGTCTCCGCGATCGACGGAGCGCGCCGCCTGCAAGGCCAGCACGCGGCAGGATTCCGGACCGCGCTCTCGCGCAAGATGATGGACGAGAAGCGGCTCGCCCGCGCCGTGGAGTTGGTCGGGCAGCAGGACAAGGGGGGCGCGCAGATTCTAGCCTCCTGGCTGCAGCTCCTGCCGCCCGAGGCCGGACCGAATATCGCTTCCGCGCTCGCCACCGCGACGAGGGGCGACGTCATTGCTCCCCTCGCCCACGCCGCGCTCCTGCGCGTCGCCACCGCGCGCGGTTTCCTCGACGATCTCTTGCACCGCGGGCCGCCGGCGGTCGCGCTGGGAATCCTCGCCCAGCTGGGAGCGATACAGGCGGTGCGGCCTCGCGCGGAGCTCGCCGCCTCGGCGCTCGATCACGGCGAGCCGCGGGTGCGGGCGGAGGCGATTCGCATCGTGCCCATCGAGCCGCAGGTGGCGCTGCAAAGGCTCGGGCCGCTGCTCGACGATCCCGACCCGCAGCTGCGGATGACGGCCGCGGACGCGCTCTCGTCCTGCATTTCGCTCGCGGAGCCCGCCGCGGTGGCGCTCATCCGCTCGATGTCGAAGCCCGAATTCGAAGAACGCGAGCGCGAGGAGCTGATCGTCTTCTATCGGGCGCTGGGAAGGCTGCAGAGCACCACCGGCCATTCCTTCCTCGCCGAGCGGCTCTCGCATCCGAAAAAGGGATTCCTGAAGAAGAAGCGCAGCGAGCAGGAGCAACTGCTCGCGGTGCAGGGCCTCGGCGAGGAAGCCACCCTGCGTGCCCTCCGCGTCCTCGAAGAGGCGACGCAACCCGGGCGGGACCACCCGCCGCCGGTCCTGAACGCCTGCCGCGCGGCGGTGCTGCGGATCCGGACGCCGCGCGCGTCCCGGGGAGGCGCGCCCTCTTGAGCGGCCGGGACCACAAGGGCGACGGAGAGATGCTCTCCCAGGTCTTCGACGTGAGCGGCGCGCAGGCGACCCGCGAGCGCCGGCAGCAGCTCGGCCGCGAGACGGTGATGGCCCTGAACGCGATCCAGCGCAACTCCCGCAACTACAAGGAAGACAACAAGGTGTTCGGGCCGCCCCTCGCGCAGCTCAACGCCGCCGTGCTGGAGCTCCTCGGCGCCGACGGGCTCTTCGAGCTCGAAGCGACGGAGGACGAGCTGTGGATCAATCGCCAGGCGATCCGCTTCGACGCGGGCTCGGTGGCGCTTGCGACGAACCTGCGCAACGAGCTGCGCGAGCGCGGGATCCGGGCCATCGTGACCCATCTGCCGCCTCCGGAGGGCGACCTGCGGCTCCTGGTGCGCCTCTTGTCGCCGTCCGCGCCGAAGACGCTAGGCCCGCGGGGAGATCCGGCCCAGCCGCTCAAGGTGTTCGTGCTGCGCACGTCCGGTCCCACCACCTCGCCGCTCGACGCGGTGAGCGAGCGGACGACGAAGCTCGCGACGGTGTACGCGAGCGCGGCGTTCCTCGTGAACCACAGCATCCAGCAGCTGCGGGTCGGGGGGGAGCTGATCCCGCTCTGGGCGGCGAGCCGCATGGTGCAGGATCTCGTCGATCTCTCGCGCGCGGCGCCGCTGCGCTTCTTGCGGCTCGCCCGGACGAAGCCCGACGACCCGGAGCGCTACTGGGGCGTGCACGCCGCCAACGTGGCGGTGCTCGCCATCACGTTCGGGGGACGGCTCGGCCTCGCCAAGCGCCGGCTGCACGATCTCGGCATGTCGGCGCTGTTCCACGACGTCGGCATCGCCGCGATTCCTGCCAACGTGCTCGGCAAGCAGGGGAAGCTCGACGAGAAGGACCGCGGCTTCGTCGACGCGAGCCCTTTGTTCGCGGCGCGGGCCATCCTCAGGGACCGGGAGGTCCACGGCGCCGCGCTCGAGCGGGCGCTGGCGGCGTACGAGTGCCACCTGGACCTGGTTCCGAAGGAAGGGACGCCTCCCGAGATCGGTCTCGGCGGCCGCATCCTCGCCATCTGCGAATCCTTCGACGCGCTCACCACCGACCGGCCGTTCCGCCGCGCCCACACCGCCCGGGACGCGATCGGAATCATGACCACGGAGCAGCTCTTCCGGTTCGATCCGGCGCTGGTGGATCTGTTCGTGAAGGTGGTCCAGCCGCTCCTGTGAGC
>JBJMQD010000055.1:0-6601 GCA_045802855.1 Myxococcales bacterium
CGGGTGACGAACCACATGATCCCGGACATGCCGGTGCGCGTATCCGCGCTGCGCACGCTCGGCGCCTACGCGAACGTCTTCGCCATCGAATCGTTCATGGACGAGCTCGCTCTGGCGGCGGGCGTCGATCCGGTCGAGTTCCGCCTGCGACATCTGGCCGATCCGCGAGCCAAGGCGGTCATCGAGGCGGTGGCCCGCAAGGCCGGATGGCGCGCCAAGGCGGCCGGAGGAGCGGGCTTTGCCGGCGACGGGCGGAGGCCGGAGGCCGGAGCATACGGAGACGGGAAGAAGGGGCGCGGGATCGGGTTCGCGAAGTACAAGAACCTTGCCGCCTACGTGGCGGTGATCGCCGACGTCGAGGTGGACCCCGCGACCGGCGTGGTGAGCGTGCCGCGAGCCTGGGCCGCGGCGGACGCGGGCCTCATCGTCAATCCGGACGGCCTCTCGAACCAGATCGAGGGCGGCGTCATCCAGTCCACCAGCTGGACCTTGCGCGAGTCCATCGCGTTCGACGGGACGCGCATCCTCACCCGGTCGTGGGCCGACTACGAGATCCTGCGCATGCCGGAAGTGCCCTCGGTCGAGGTGACGCTCATCGATCGACCGGAAGAGAAATCAGTGGGCGCCGGCGAGTCGTCGCAGGGGCCCACCGTCGCGGCGATCGCGAATGCCGTGGCGAACGCGACGGGCAAGCGGCTCCGCGACCTTCCCCTCACCCCGGAGCGGGTGAAGGCGGCGCTGACCTGAGAGCGCCGCCTTCGGGCGTATTTCAATCGTCGTCGTCGCCCGGCTTGACCGGAAGCCCGAGGCCGATGGCGCGCGCCTTGCCGCGAAGCTCGAGGATGTCGAGCCCCGATCCGTTGCGATCGGTAGCGAAGATGAACCCGCGGTTGTCGATCTCGACGTTGTTCGTCATGTAGCCGTCGGGCTGGATGGTGTTGGCATTCGCCTCGGGAACGTAGAACCCGACCTCGACGGGCGAGACGGGCTCGCGGATGTCGAACGCGCGGATGCCGCCGGTGAAGAAGGCGATCGTCGTCACCCTGCCGTAGAAGGGATTGCGGAAGTTCTCCTCGCTCGCGTGGACGCCGAAGCGCGCTCCGCGGGTGCAGTAGTTGCCGCGCGGGAACGCTTCGCCGCGGCGCGGATCCACCGACATGGTGGAGAGCACCATCGGGCCCTGGAAGACGTTCTGCTCCACACGCGTCCCGGGCGGAGCGGTGCGCGAGTTCTCCACGGTGATGTCCACGACGAAGGCGAAGTGCGGAGGCTCCTGGCACCTGTCCGCGGTGGCCTCGGACGACACGATGAGGATGTCGCGCCGCTGGAACTCGGTGAAGTTCTGGAAGCTGCCCGGCGCCATGTTGAAGATGGGCAGGCTCGTGTGGCCACCCTGGTCGGGAGACATCCAGAGCAGGCTCGTCTGCGCCGATTCGAGATCTTCCTTCGTAGGCCGGTCGGGATCGCCTACCCACGTCCCTCCGTACGCGGGCGGGAGCAGCTTCTTGCGATCGACGACCTGCAGCGCGCCGTCGTCTCCCACGCCCCAGGCGAGGTAGATCCGGTTGCCGACCACGTCGTCAGGCCCCGCGCCGCGGACGAGCGCCTGACCGGCTTGCGGATGCTCCAGCGTCGAGATCGGACCGTGCAGCGAATTGGGAGTCGCGCCCGTTCCGTCCGGCTGCGCGCCGACCAGGCCGTAGGTGCGGATGTACTTCGGATATCCGGCCACCACCGGCGCAACCAGCCCCGAGACGGCCGCGGGCGGATGGCCGAAGTCGAAGATCACCATCGACTGCGCGGTGCGCCAGCGATTGGGCGCGGGCACGTCCCTCGAGCCGGGCATGAACGCGAGGCCGCTCTTGCACTCCCACCAGTCCTTGTGCGTCGCGCGGATGCCCTGCAGCGAGGCGACCGGGGCGGGGTTGCTCACGTTGGTAACGTCCCAGATTTCAAAGCCGGACCGTTGCGCGGCGCTTCCCTGGACGTTGCGCAACAAGTAGACGTGTCCCGGAGTCCCTCCGGGCAGGACCGAGCCGAGGCACATCCGTGCCATCTGCGACTGGCCACCCGCGACGGGAACGGGGATATGGAACTTCTCCACCGGGCGCGACGGATCGGTAACGTCCACGATCATCGTCCCGTTCTCTTCGACGGGATTGCCGGGTCTGAGCGTGTTCGGCTTGTTCCCGCCGTGCGTCCCCACGAACAGGATCGTCCTTCCGTCCGGGTAGACGATGACGTTGGGCTGATAGGACGGCCGTCCCTGCAGGTCGACGTGCCCGACGCGGCGCATGTTCCTCTGCTCGCCGCTCTGGCTGATCGCAGGCGGACGATCGTCCCGATCCTTGGCGAGCGCCTCCCCCGCAGTGAGCGCGACCAGTGCGGCGGCGAGCGATGCCAGCAACTTTGTCACATTCGACATCGGGTCTCCCTTTCCGGTAATACGTCTGCAATTTTTCGCGGTCGCTGGCCTACCAACTTCCGGTGGAGTCACGGGCGGGGCGGCTACGTACGCGGAGCGAATGCTCCGGCGGGCGATTGCAGTCAAGACCGGTTGCGTCTGAGACTCGTGTCGTATCGGGAGGGATCCCATGATCGCAGCATGTGTGGCGCTCGCCGTCGCCGCGCCCGCCCCGCTCCGCCTCGCGGATCTGTTGCGCGAGGCGCGCGAACGGAACCCGGATTTGATCGCCGCGCAGGCCCGTTTGCGATCGGCGAAGGACGCGATCTCGCCGGCCGGAGCGCTCGACGACCCTGCGCTGATGGTGCAACTTTGGAATGCGCCGCTGGATTTCTCTTCCATACCGGTAATGTTCCAGATTTCGCAAACGATCCCGCTCGGCGGCAAGCGCAGCGCCCGGACCGACGCGGCGCGCGCGTCAGCGACGCTCGCCGAGGCCGAGCTCGGGTCGCTGCGCCGCGAGATCGAGACGCAGGTCGCCGCTGCCTACTTCGAGCTGTTCCTCGCCGAGCGGACCGAGGAGGCGGACGACGACCTCGAGATGGTGCTCAAGGTCCTCCTGCTCTCGACCGAAGCGCGGGTCTCGAGAGGCAAGGCGGAGCAGCTCGATCTGCTGCGCGCGCAAGCGTCGCTCGTCCAGCTCCGCTCCCATCGCGAGACGGCGATGGACCATCGCAGCTCCGGCTGGGCGCGGCTCGCGTCGCTCCTCGATCGCAACCCTCCCGGACCTCCGGGGGGCACGACGGCGCCGAACGTCCTTGGAACTCTCCCGGACGTCGCCACGCTGCAAAAGCACGCGTTGAAAGGGCGGCCCGAGCTCGCCGCAGCGCGCGCGATGATCGCGAGCGCCGAGGCGGAAGCGCGCCTCGCGAAGGCGGCCACGACCCCCGACCTGAACGTGTTCGTCGCCGAGATGCACGACTTCCACAGCCCGACCGGCATCTCGGACTTCCTCTTCGCCGGCGTGCAGATCAACCTCCCCCTCTTCGGCAGCGCCAAGAACTCGCCGCGGATCTCTTCGGCGCAGGCGCGGGTCGTCGCCGCCGCGGCTTCCGAGCGCGCGGTGCGCAATCGCATCCTGGCCGAGGTGGCGGAGACGCATGCGCACCTCGTCGCGGAAGAGCACCAGATCGACCTGCACCACCAGCTCGTGCCCATCGCGCGGCAGGTGGTGGAGAGCGCGCGGGCGAGCTACGCGACGGGCCGCGTGGACTTCTCCGTGGTGCTCGACAATGCCCGCGAGCTGCGCATGCACGAGCTCGAGCTCGCGACCCACCTCGCCGCCTACGAGCAGCGCCTGGCGGAGCTGCAACGGGCGGTGGGAGAAGAGCTCGGTCTCGACGAGTCGGCCGAAGTGGGACACGACGAGCGTCATTAGACCGCTCCGGGAACGAACCGCGCAGGGCGCGCAAAATCGGCGCAAAATCGGCGCGAAAATCCTGCGCCGCGTAACCGTTGCACGGTTCCTACACTGTCGTAGCTTTCGCGCACCGCCGGAAAAATCGCGTGAATCCCGGATCGGCCCGGCCGAGCGCCTCCGTGGCGCAGTGCTTGCTCCTAGGCATCGCGATACCAGCCCGAAAAGGAGTTCTCAGCGTATGCGTTTCATCCTGGTCCTCGCGCTCGCCGCTTCCGCCGTCAGAGCAGGGACGCTCAACGTACAGATCGACGACCCCGGCCTGCGCCGCAAGACGACCCTCGTCTACATCGAGGCCGTGCCCGGCAAGTTCTCTCCGCCCGCGAAGGCGGCTGTGATGAACCAGCTCCACAACACCTATTCGCCGCGCGTCCTCCCCGTCATCGCCGGCCAGAAGGTGGAGTTCCAGAGCTCGGATCCCGAGCTGCACAACGTCTTCGCCCGGCAGTCCAAAACCACGCTCTTCAACCAGGCGGTGCTCCCGCACAAGATGTTCGAGCGAACCTTCGACAAGCAGGGGATCGTCCATCTCTCCTGCAACGTGCACAAGGAGATGTCGGCGGACGTCCTCGTCCTGCAGAACCCGTACTTCGCGCAGGGCGACGGATCGGGCAATTTCACCATCGCGAACGTCCCGGCCGGCAAGTACACGGTGCGGATCTTCGGCGAACAGCTTTCCGACGAGCAGCGCGAGAAGACCTACTCGGTCACCGTGAGCGGGTCGGCCGCGCCCCTCAAGCTGGCGATGAAGTAGGGGAGGCGAAGATGATCGCGAAAATCGTCGCCCTCGCCCTGCTCCCGGCCGCCGCCGCGCTGGCGCTCCTCGGGACCCACGTCCCGGCCAAGGCCGGCGACCGTCCGAAGAAGGTCTTCCACCTCTACGTCAACGACGGCGAGTACGAGCTGGCCGACGGGAAGAAGACGTACATCGTCAGCTACGTCGCCTGGAACGAGAAGTTCGAGGAAGCTCCGGCAGGCGCGTCGCTTCCGGCGCCGAAGATCCCGGCGCCGGCACTGCGGGTGCGGGTCGGAGACGAAGTGAGCGTCGTCCTGCACAACGCGGGGCACCACCATCTCGATCCGAACAGCTCGTTCGGTAACGTTCCGCATACCATCCATTTCCACGGTCTCGACCTGGTCCAGGTCTTCGACGGAACGCCCGGCGTTCCGCATGAGGACATTCCGGAGAAGATCCTCGCCGGCATTCCGGTGGGCGAGACGTACACCTACCGCTTCGTGCCGCAGTACGAAGGCACGTTCCTGTATCACTGCCACGTCGACACCTCGACCCACGCGATGCTCGGGATGTACGGCCCGCTCATCGTCGAGGGGGCGAAGCCGAACACCATCTACGGCAAGCACTACGATCGCGAGTACACCCTGATGTTCAGCGAGATGGACACCGAGCACAACGACGCCATCCACGACACCGGCAGCTACGACATGATGAAGTGGAAGACGAACTACTTCCTGCTGAACGGGAAGATCTTCACGGCCGACCTGAAGAACGCTCTTTCGACGGTGAACGATCCGGGCTCGCTCATCAAGGCGAAGGAAGGCGAGACGGTGCTCCTGCGCCTCGTGGCGATGGGTTTCGATCACACGTTCGTCTTGCACCCGCACGCCTACCACATGCAGGTCGTGGGCACGGACGGGCGCGCCCTCGAGCATCCCTACTGGAAGGACACGCTGCCGTTCACGAGCGGCGAGCGCTACGACGTGCTCGTCCCCATCCACGGCAAGAAGGACGCGGTCTGCATGAGCTGCGGGCTCGGCAAGGGCCTGTCGATCATGCACGACCACAATCTGCGAGCAGAGACGAGCTCGGGCCTCTATCCCCGAGGTCCGCTGACCGTGTTCGCAGTCGAGTAGACCCTCCCCTGGGTCTCTCGGGCCCCGGCGCGCGTCGAGCTCCCCCGCTCGCGGCACCGGGGCTCTCTCTTTGTGGCGCTATACCACCCTGCCGTCGCCGAAGTAGATGCTGACCAGGCCGGCGGCGAACTTCGGCAGATCGTCGACCACCGCCTTCCCCTCCTGCGAGGAGAGCGCCGTTTCCCGCGCGCCCGGGTCGTCGAAGTAGAGCTCGGCCACCTGGTAGATGTCGCTCGTCGTGCCGGCGGCGCCGGTGATGCGCGTGACCTCCAGCCGGCGCAGGCCGGGCATCTTCTTCGCGAGCGGCGTGTGGGTCTCGGCGTAGTACCTGTCGAAGCTCTTCGGGTCCTTCGGCTGCCGGTACACGGCGATCACCTTCGTCATCGGATTCGGCATCTCGATTCCTCCCTTTTCCGCGCCCAGTTGACACCCCCGAGCCGTGGAACGCCAGCGGTGTTCGCGTCGAACTTTCGCCGCGCCGTTCGTCTCGGATCGATAATTTTTCGCTGGACTGAAATTGACAATCAAGCGCGCTCGGGCGTTTACCTCGCGCGCTCGGCGGCATGTGGGGTGCAGTTGTACACCTCTGGCAGTCGGTTCCACGACGCAAGCCCCGGGGGGGGCGCTCAACATGATCGAACGCGACGCGACGTGATCGTGTCCTCGTGCCGACCGCGAGCCGCGAGGTTCGCGGCCGCGGATTCGCGCTCGTCTCCGGAATCGTCCGGCCGCGCCTCGCAACGGCCGGACCAGAGAAACGCGAGGAGGGGGGAAGTACCAACATGGCAACGAAGCATACGCAGCTCACTAGACGTGACGTGATGAAGTATTCGGGAGCCGCCGGCGCG
>JBJMQD010000092.1:0-3389 GCA_045802855.1 Myxococcales bacterium
GCATTACCACCGCTTTGTCGAGCAAGCCCGGCGGAATGCTCGCCGTTAACAAGATCGAGCTCGTCTCGAGACCTAGGCCATTCGCCCGGGAGCCTCTGAGCCCGCACGGGAATGTACCACCTGCAACCTGCGGGCGCGCTCGGTGGGCTGCACGGTCACGAGCGGCACTTCATGGACCTGCCTGTGCACGCGCGAGGACGGATGCACGAATTCCTGTCTGACGCGAGTCAAAGGAGCTGCCACACTCGAACGTGTCATTGCTGAGCAGCCCTTCAATACGCCCACGGAACCTTGCCGAAGTCCGGATCGCGCTTTTCCAGAAACGCATCCCTTCCCTCTCGCGCCTCGTCCGTCCCGTACGCGAGCCGCGTCGGCTCGCCCGCGAAGACCTGCTGCCCCACCAGCCCGTCGTCGATCAGGTTGAACGCGAACTTCAGCATCCGCTGCGCCGTCGGGCTCTTGCCGCAGATCCGTTTCGCCCAGGAGAGCGCGGTCCGCTCCAGCTCGGCGTGCGGCACCACCTTGTTCACCATTCCCATGCGGAAGGCGTCCTCGGCGTCGTACTCGTCGCCGAGGAAGAAGATCTCCCGCGCGAACTTCTGCCCCACCTGCCGCGCCAGGTACGCGGACCCGAAGCCGCCGTCGAAGCTCGCCACATCCGCGTCGGTCTGCTTGAAGCGGGCGTGCTCCCGGCTCGCGATCGTCAGATCGCACACGACGTGCAGGCTGTGGCCGCCGCCCGCTGCCCAACCCGGGACCGCGCACAGGACCACCTTGGGCATGAAGCGGATCAGGCGCTGCACCTCGAGGATGTGCAGCCGGCCGGCGCGCGCCGGATCGATCGCCTGGGCCGTCTCGCCCTCCGCATACTTGTAGCCGTCCTTGCCGCGGATGCGCTGATCGCCTCCGGAGCAGAACGCCCAGCCGGAGTCCTTCGGCGAAGGCCCATTGCCGGTGAGGATCACGCAGCCGACATCGGGGCTCATGCGCGCGTGATCGAGCGCGCGATACAGCTCGTCGACCGTGTGTGGCCGGAACGCGTTCCGCACCTCTGGCCGGTTGAACGCCACCCGCACGGCGCCCACCTCGACGGCACGGTGGTACGTGATGTCGGTGAAGTCGAAGCCGGTCGCGGCGCGCCACGCCTTGGCGTCGAACAGCTCGGAAACCATGGGAACCTCCGGATCGACGCGTCCTCGGGAACCATGCTGATCGCGGGCCACCGCCGCGCAGGCAGGCTCAGTACTTCGCGTCCTCTTCCGAGATCTGCTTGTGGATCGCGGCCGCGTCCTTCGCCTCCACCACCGCGGTGCGGAACGAGGGCGTCTTGAAAAGGCGGGAAATCCGGGCGAGGGCTTTCAGGTGGATGCCCGCCGAGTTCTCCGGCGCGAAGAGGACGAAGAAGAGATAGGTGGGCTTGCCGTCGATGGCCTGGAAGTCGATCCCGGAACGCGAGCGCCCGAACGCCGCCAGGAGCCCGTTCAGCGTCGACAGCTTTCCGTGCGGAATGGCGACGCCGTCGCCGACGCCGGTCGATCCGAGCTTCTCCCGCTCGAGCAGCACTTCGCTCAGGCGCGCGGAGGGGAGCTGCGGGTTGACGCGGGAGATCGCTTCGCAGATCTCACGCAGCACGGACGCCTTGTCCGTCGCCCGCAGCTCGGGGAGGATCAGGTCCTCTCGGAGGAACTCCGCGATCTTCATCGCGGGCGAGCCTACACCCTCCCGCCCTTCCGAAAAAACTACTTCGCGACGGATTGCGGCGCGGGGGCGACCGGCACCGGGGTGATGATGCGAGCGACACGTCCGGCGACCGCCCCCGACTCGATCACACCGAAGTTGCCGTCCTTGCGCCTGTACACCACCGACACGTCGCGCGTGTCCGGGCGGGTGAAGACCAGGAAGTCGTTGTTCAAGAGGTCCATCTGCATGATGGCCTCCTCGACGCTCATGGGCTTGGCGAGGAACTCGTCCGAGCGCATCAGCTCGGCGGGCAGCCCGTCGAGGGGCGAGGCGGCGAACACCTCGTAACGCACCCGCACCGGCTCCCGGGCATGGACGTGCGCGGGACGGTGGTTCTTCAGCCGGTCCTTGTACTTCTTGAGCTGCCTTTCGATCTTGTCGCAGGCGAGATCGATGGAGGCGTACATGTCCTCGCTCTTCTCCTTGCCGCGGAGGTGGAACTGGCCGGCGTGGAGATTGATGTCGGCGTGGTGGAGATAGCGCTCGAGCGACAGCGTGACGTGCGCCTCGGTCACCTTGTCGAGGTACTTGTCCGCCACCTTGGCGAGCCTGTCCTGCACGTGGGTGCGCAGGGACTCGGTGGCAAACATGTTCCTGAAGGTGATGTTGACCTGCATGGGATTTTCCTCCCCGGTGGGGCAGGCTGTGCCCCGATGCTGCTATCAGCGATTTCGAAACCGTCGGGCTGTGAAGCTCTGTGCCAGGGACCTCCCTGCCCCGGGCGTGTGACGGAAGCGTAACGCTCTCCGGCTGCCCTCGCCTAGTGGGTGTGCGGGAAGCGTCTGCTAGTAGAACCGTTTCCGCTTGCTCGACGGCAGGATCCCGAGCATCTCACGGTATTTTGCGACCGTCCGGCGGGCGATGTCCACGTTCTGCGACCGGAGGATCTCGACGATCTTCTGGTCGCTGAACGGCTTGTCCCCGGGCTCGCCGGCGACGATCTGCTTGATCTGGTTCTTCACCGCCTCGGAGGCGATGTCGTCGCCGCTGGTGCGCGAAATCGACGAGTTGAAGAAGTACTTCAGCTCGTAGATCCCCTGCGGCGTGTGCACGTACTTGTTCGTCGTCACTCGCGAGACGGTGCTCTCGTGCATGCCGATGTCCTCGGCCACGTCGCGGAGGATGAGGGGCTTCAGGTGCGCGATGCCCTTGTCGAGGAAGTCGCGCTGGAACTTGATGATCGAGTCGGCCACCTTCACGATCGTCCGCTGCCTCTGGTGGATCGAGCGGATGAGCCACACCGCCGAGCGCAGCTTGTCCTGGATGTACTCCTTGGCCTTCCCGCCCGCCGCCGCGTTCTTCAGCGCCTGCCGGTAGTGCTGCGAGATGCGCAGCTTGGAGAGGCCGTCGTCGTTCAGGACGGTGACGTACTCGGTGCCGATCTTGTGGATGTAGACGTCCGGAGTGATGTACTGCGGCTCGTCGTCCGCGTAGCGCCGGCCGGGCTTCGGATCGAGCCGGGCGAGGAGCTTCACCGAGGCGACGACCTCTTCGAGCGGGACGTGAAGATCCTTGACCATGTTCTGGAACTTCTTCGTCTCGACGGACCGCAGGTGCTTGGCGATGATGGCGGGCAACAGGTCCGCATCCGGGTTGTCCTTGCCTTCGCCCTCGGTGAGGAACCAGCGGGCCTGGACGAGCAGGCATTC
>JBJMQD010000217.1:0-4295 GCA_045802855.1 Myxococcales bacterium
TGTGGCGATTCCGCCGCATCCTCGATCGCGCCAATTTCGCGGAGGGATTCGCGCCGAGCGACGTCACGCTCGTCAACTGGCCGCAGCACGACTACCGCCTGGGACCGATCCTGGGTGTGGGCGACGAGGAGCGCGCGAGGAACCTGGAAGACGCGAGGCAGCTCAGCCTCAGCTTGCTGTACTGGCTGCAGACCGAAGCGCCGCGTCCGGATGGCGGCGTGGGCTACCCCGGACTGCGACTTCGCGCCGACGTCGTGGGGGCGACCCGCGACGGGCTCGCGCCTGCGCCGTACATCCGCGAGTCGAGGCGCCTGCGCGCCGAGTTCACCGTGCTCGAGCAGCACATCGCGTACCCACTCCGACCGCGCGGCCCGGAGCTCTTCGGGGATTCCGTCGGGGTCGGCTGTTACCGGATCGATCTCCATCCCAGCGTGGGCGGTGCCGGTTACCTCGATCTCGGCTGCTGGCCATTCCAGATCCCGCTCGGCGCGATGATCCCGGTGAGAGTCGAGAACGTCCTGCCCGGCGGCAAGAACCTCGGCGTCACGCACGTCACGAACGGCGCATTCCGCGTGCACCCCGTGGAGTGGAGCGTCGGCGAGGCTGCCGGGATCCTGGGAGCGTTCTGTCTCGAGCGGAAGGTCACGCCGCGATCGGTCAGGAACACGCCGTCGCTGCTCGAGGAGCTCCAGGCCGTGTTGCGGCGACAGGGGGTCGAGCTCTCCTGGCCTCCATCGCTCGAGCCGGTGTGAGGTGCGCAATGGAAAAGGCAGAACGGCGAGTGAAGATTGGCATCTCGGGCTCCTACGGCGGGATGAACCTCGGTGACGAGGCGATCCTCGAAGGCATGCTGAGCCAGCTGCGCGCCACGCTTCCGGCCGACGTCACCGTCTTCTCGCGCGTCGCCTCGAGCACGCGCGTCGAGCACGAGGTGGAGCGCGTCGTCCCCGTGCGGACGCTCACCAGGAGGGAGATCGCGCCCGAGGTCCGAGCGCTGGACCTTCTCGTGCTCGGCGGCGGCGGGATCCTCTACGACGGCGACGCCGAGATCTACCTCCGGGAGGTCTCGCTCGCGCAGGAGATGGGGATCCCGGTGCTCCTGTACGCGATCAGCGCCGGGCCGCTGACGGCGTCGGGGTCCAGGCGGGCCGTCCGGGAAGCCCTCAATGCATCGCCACCTCCCGTCATCACCGTCCGCGACAGGCTCGGCTACCGCCTCCTCGAGGACGTGGGCGTGACCCAGGAGATCCAGCTGACCGCGGATCCCGCGTTCCTGCTCGAGCCCGAGGAGCTTTCGTTGGAAGCCCTGCGGGCGGAGGGCGTCGACCTGGACCGCCACCTCATCGGCTTCTCCGTCAGGGAGCCAGGACCCGCGGCCCCGCACATCGATCCGGAGGAGTACTACACGCTCCTGGCGAACGCCGCGGACTTCGTCATCGAGCGCTACGACGCGGAGGTCGTGTTCGTCCCGATGGAGAAGAGCGACGTCCAGCACAGCCATGGCGTCGTCGCCCACATGCAGAACGCGGAGCGGGCCGAGATCCTGCGGCGTCGCTACTCGCCCCGGCAGATCCTGGATCTGATGGGCCGGTTCGACTTCGCCGTGGGCATGCGCCTCCATTTCCTCATCTTCGCGGCGCTGCGAGGGACGCCCTTCGCCGCGCTCCCGTATGCGTCGAAGGTGAGCGGGCTGCTCGACGACATGGGCATGGACTCGCCGCCGCTCGGGAGCATCGGGATAGGGCAGCTCATCGCCACGATCGACAGGTCGTGGGACACGCGCGCCGACATCCGCGCGAGGATCGGCGAGCGGCTGCCGGCGTTGAAGAGCCGCGCGAAACGTACGAACGACCTGCTCCTCGACGTCCTGCGCCGACCTGGCGAGCAGCTCGCGGGAGGCACGGCACCGGTCAGTCACTGAGGGTCTGCCCCGACACCCCGAGGTGTGACCCCCTCATCCCGCCATGCTGGGCGTCGAAGCCGCGAGTGGCAGCTCGACCCAGAAGACCGACCCCTGACCGACACCGGATCGCACCCCGACGCGTCCCCCGTGCGCTTCACACAGACTCTTGACCGTCGCGAGTCCGAGCCCGAGGCCTTCCTTGCCGTGCGTCGTGCCACGGACGTACGGAAGGAAGATGTCGTCGAGCGCATCGCTCGGAATGCCCGGGCCGGTGTCCTCGACCTCCACGCGGACGAACGCTTCTCGCTCGACGGCCCGGACGGTGACACGGCGCACTTCCCTCTCGCCCATGTACTTCACCGCGTTGTGCTCGAGGTTCGAGACGACGCTCGTCAGGACGCCCACGCTGCACGCAGCTCCACACCGCGGAAGGTCCTCGACGCGCAACTCGATCCCGGCGCGCTCGGCGACCGGCTGAACGCCGGCCGTCACGTCCTCGATCACCGTGCGGAGGTCGGCGCTCGCACCGGGAGGCGGTCTCGCGCCTGCTCGCGCGAACTGGAGCAGGCCGTCGATGATGCTCCGGACGCGTTTCTGGTTGTTGAGCGCGCGATCGACCAGCTCGCGTAAGCGAGCATCCTGGATGTCGCGCCTGGCGGCGAGCGCGAGCGCCATCTGCGTCGCGGCAACGGGGTTCAGGATGTCGTGCGCGGCGCGGGCCGAGAAGGCCTCCAGCTCCTTCGCCCTCGATTCCTGCAGCGCAGCGTGATCGTCGACGAGTGCGCCATAGCGGCGCAGTTGCCGCCTGACGAGGAGCGCGGCGAGGATCGCGAACAGGACGCACGCGGTGTTCAGCCCGTACCCGATCCAGCCGACGCTGCGGCGCACTGTCTTGATCTGCAATGCCAGCTCGCGCCCGTTCTGTGCGTTGAACTCGATGGCGCGGGTGGCGGCGTCGGACACCCCGTCGGCCTGCTCCTCGATGCGCGGCAGTCCCGCGCGTGAGGCCTGGACGGCGCCCGCGTCGAACTGGGCCACCGCGCGCTGGACGGCGCCTTCGAAGGCGATGATCGACGAGTTGAGGTCGCCCCAGAAGTCCTTCTCCCCTGGAAACGTGGGCAACGAGAGATACGCATTCGCCT
Source organism: Myxococcales bacterium (assembly GCA_045802855.1). Taxonomy (GTDB): domain Bacteria; phylum Myxococcota; class Myxococcia; order Myxococcales; family 40CM-4-68-19; genus VBKO01. The sequence goes on from JBJMQD010000217.1 coordinate 3,046, forward strand.
CCTGCGTCAGCTGCGCGAGCGCCTGCTCGATCCCGGTGTGACTTCTCTTCCCTCCGGCGCCCATCAGCTCCGTGCCCACCAGGAACTCGACGTGACGTACCGCGGTCCGCACCGCTGCGAGGCGCTGGATGCTCGGGGCCGAATCGAACGCGATCTGGTCGGACGCCACGTCGATCTCGTGCATCGCGCGCTGCGTGACCACGTTGGCGGTGAAGAAGGTCACGGCGACGACGGCGAAGGCCCCCAGCAGGAAGCGCAGGTCGAGGCGAGAGACACCTTCAGCCATCGGATCACCTCTGTTCCCGGACGCGCGGCCGGAGCCGTCGCCGACGCCCGATGCGATGGATAGCGGCTCCGGGGCGCAGTGACACAGACGGCCCCGGGAGGGGAGCCGTGGACTTTCCGGGACGGTCGTCCGCGCAGCGGCGACGCGCGGGTCGCATCGCCTGCGACCGGTTCGAGAAAACAAAAGTGTCAGCGAAATATTTCGTTATTGTCGCGGTGGGCCCTCTCTTGTAAATTCTGGCCGTGGTCAGGAACGAGGAGACCAACGGTCGCAGTTCCTGGCATTGGCGTGAGTCGGAGCGGTTGAAGTTTCCGCTCGCAATCCTCATCTGCTTCGTACCGCGAGCAGTCCAGGCGCGACTCCACGCGCGAGAGGTGTCGAACGTGAAGCTGTCGACATCACATCCGCCGGGCATTGCCGCAGGGGCGCGCGCCCAGGAGCGCCGGCGTCTGCCCTGCGTCGCAGGATGGGCGACCGATTGTCTGGGCGCGCGCGCCTGGGCCGGTCGCTGACCATCGGCCGAGGCGCGGCTCCTCGACAGAGAACCCGACTCACCGGCGTGCGTCGCATGCGCGCAGCGGTGCGCCGTCACGCGGACGTCACGGCGTTGCTCCGCTCGTCCTCGAGCGCTGGGCGACGCACATTCTCCACCCCTGTCCCCGGAGGCATGACTCCGCCCCGCGCAGTGGGGGCGGCAACCATTCGCATCGAACCTCGAGAGGAGGATCACATGAAGGCCATCACCACCCACGATTTCCGCTCGCTGCTCGCGGGATACGAGCCGCCGCGCGCCTCGGTGGCGGAACAGGCGGCGCACCGGGAGGCCAGCGCGGTGGCGCAGTACGTGGCCGCGACGTCTTCGGGAAGGACGTCGGATGATGTCGCCGACGTGGCGAGGGCAGTGGTCGAGGGACGCGTCCGCGTGCTGCTCCACGCGCAGGGCGAGCACGTGTGGGGCCGCCTC
>JBJMQD010000236.1:0-11469 GCA_045802855.1 Myxococcales bacterium
CATTCCGATCGGGACGTAGCTGGCTCCGGGTGCGCCGGTGGGAATGGCGACGCCGCCGCCACCTCCGCCGCCGCCTGACGCGCGTGCTTGCGTCGCGACGACGGCGGTCACGATCGACGCACAGACGCCGTACAAGATGCACGTGCCCATCCGCCTCGTTTTCGAGACGCTTCTTCCGCCACGGTTCATTTTTGGTTTCCCCCTACAGTTCGTTTATCGCGGGCCTGTTCGTGTCCCCGCGGGTGATGCGTGAAGCAGAGGCAATCGATCAGCGGCGCCGACGGCCGCCGCGCGCGCCTGTCCGCGCGCGATACGCGACCGGGTCCAAGGAAAGGAGAGGATCCACGTCGTCGACGTTGGCCGACGCGCCGGCGATTCCGGCAGCCCCCACGCTGCGGGACCCGACCGGATTTCCGTTCTCGCTCAGGATGATGGTGAACTGGCCGGGACCGTGCGGCGTGAACGGCACCTCGTAGACGCCGTTGTCCACCTCCTGCACGGGAAGGTTCATCTCCGGATCCTTCCCGTGGCGTACGGAGGCGGACACCTGGTCGAGGGACTCCGGAAGCTCGGACCCCCGGTCGCGGACCGCGAACCGCAGCTTCGTGGTCTCGCCGATCTTGACGCGGGCGTCGGGCTCGAAGAGCGGCTCGACTGCGGTCGTCGGGACCTTTGCCAGCCTCGGGCGGTCGACGATCTGAAGGCGGCCCTTGTCCTCCCGGACCGGGACGGGCGCCGCGACTTCGCCGAACCCGTCGGACAGCGACGGAGCGGCCGCTTCAAGCGTGTTCGCGGTCGCCGCCGGGGCGTCCTCGCCTGCGGACACGTCCCTCCTCCCCCAGGAGAGCGCGACCACCGCGAGGATCAACACCCCGAGCAGCGTTACTGCCGGTAACCAGAGCTTCTTCACGATTCCCCCCAGAACGCGAAGTGCGTCTCGCCGCGAGGCGAGATCAGTGCAGGAGCTTTGCTTTGGACGTTCGGTGCTTCAGGAACTCTGCGTCTTCCTCGGGCGGCACCTCGACGATGCCGTACGAGAGCCCCACCACCCCGACGTGGACGGCGGGCGTCGCCGTGAGCGGCGCCCCGTAGATCGACGGTACGAGCGCGTACTGTCCGGGGCCGGACGGCTGGAACCGCACCTCGACGACGCCGGGCTTCACCGCGCGCACCGGCATCGCGACCGCGTCACGACCGTGGCGCAGCGTGAACGAGATCTCGCTCGCGGCAACCGGAGCCCCCTTGCGGGTGGCCCGGAAGCGGAGCTTGAACGTCTTCTCCGGCTGGAACCGCTGGTGCGTGTCGAAGAGCGGCACGAGCGAGACGGCGTTTCCGCTCGCCGCCGCGCCGGGACGCGGCACGGCGGCCGAGACGAAGACGAGCGCCGCGAGGAAGGCGAAAGCGCGGCCCGTCATTGATTCTTCCCCGCCTGCAGCGCGTAGAAGTAGCTCGCGCCGCCCTGTCCGTCGGCATCGGTGACCATCACATCGAAATCCGCGGCCGCCGGCGCGCGGAACGACGTCTGCACGGTCGGAGGAACGTTGCTGATTTGCGCGAGGAGCGGATGCTGCAGCGTCTCGGCGAAGTTCGCCGCACCCTTCCGATCCGCGGAGGCCGCGGACAGGAGGTTGCCGGCCGCATCGTGGATCTCGACGCTCGGGAAGAGCGACGAGCCCCAGTCCGAGAGCAAGGATCCGAGACCCGCGCCGTTCGCCGCCAGGATCGAGACGGTGACGAGCTGCCCGGCCTCGGCGTGGACCTTGAAGTGGTCCTGCTCCCCCGCGGCGCCGATTGCGCCGGAGATCCATCCGCTCGCCGGGATCACGGTGGCGGTCGCCGCCGTGTCGTTCGGCTCGACCTCGCGGCCGGTAGCGGTGACCTTCTCCAGGCGGAGCCCGAACTTGCCGGCGGCGCTCGCCTGCACGCGAACGAAGTACGTGTTCGTCGAAGGCAGGATCGTCTGCCGGTAGTTGAGCCTGCTCTTCGAGGCGTCAGTGAAGGACGACGCGGTGGCAACCTCCGTCACGCCGTCCGCCTGGAGGATGGTGACGCCGGCCGTCGGCGCCGCCGGGGTCGCTCCCGCCGGTGCCATGGCGAGGGTCGCGCTCTGCAGCACGGTCCGGTCCTGGGCCACCAGCCGCACGACATCGCCCGCCGTCCCGCCGAACGCGAACCAGTGCGTCCCGGGAGCGGAGAACGAGCCCGTCACGTCCGAGTTGTAGGCGACGGACATCGCGCTCGCGGTCGTGGTGTTGGTAGCCGGCTCGGCCAGCGGGTTGTACGGCGTCGTCGCGTAGCTCAAGAAGTACGGGCTGCTGTACGCGTTGGGCTGCGTATCGGACGTCGTCACCCGCACGTAGTAGGTGCCGACCTTGGTGATCACGTAATCGACGGCGGGGTCGAGCCCGTACGACTTGTCGTTCGCCCAGAGCACCGCGCCCGTCGAATCCTGCAGCTCGAGGCGGCCGACCCAGGTCCGGTCGCCATACGGAGCGCCGCTGCGGGCGGCGTTCAGATCGAGGCGCACGCGAGCCGCGAGGGTGACGTTGATGGAGTAGAAGTCCGAGGTCGCTCCGCCAGTCGTGGTGCTGTCGTAGTGGCCGTAGAGCGTGCCGGTGTTGAGCTTCTGCGGCGTGGCGATGGTGTCGTTCACGCCGGTCGCGCCCCAGGCTTCCGTCTCCTTCTGCAGGCTGATCCCGGGATCGACCGCCAGCGTCGTGAGCAGGGCATAGGTGCCAGCCTGGAAACCGGAGTTGTCGGCGTCGCAGGCGAGGTAGTAGTCGCCGTCCTGCGGAAGGCGCACGAGGAGCAGGCCATTGTCGACGCCAGGTCCGTCGGCGTTGATCGCGGCTGCCCGGGCGAGCTCCGTCGTGCCGTCCGGAGCGAGGAGGCGGACTCGCAGCGACGTGTCCCAGTCCGCGTTGTCGATCCGGTTGGCGTAGCTCGAGACGGTGAGGTGCTGTCCGGCCGTCGCGGAGAACTTGTAGTAGTGCACGTCCCCCGGAGCGATGCTGGCGAACAGTGGCACCTTCGGGCTGATCACGGCCGCCGTCGAGGTCGTGGTGCCGGGCACCCCGTCCTGCGAGTAAGCGACGTTGAAGGCCGCCGAGGTCGCGGTGCCGGCCGCGGCCTGCGATGCCTTGATTCCGTAGCCCTGGCCGGCCTTGGCGATCGAGACGTCGAACCGCGCCACGCCGTTCACCGGCGCCTTCGTCGACGCCCCGAGCAGCGTTGCCGCGGTCGGATTGGTGCTCAGCGAGATGGTGATGTTGCCGGTGACGGTCACCAGCTGTCCGGCCGAGTTGCGGGTCGAGACGATCACCGGGAACGTGTCGTTGACGAGCGCATACGGAAAGACGTCGACGCGCAAGGACACTCCGGGCGTCGTTCCCACCGTCACATTCAGGAGCCCGCCGACCCCCAAGGTCAGCGCAGCTTTGCGCGGCGACTCATGGTTGCTGACTTGCCCCGCCGACGGCGCCGGCGCGTTGCAGGCGCTCGCCACGAGCGCGCTCAGGGCGAGCGCGGACAGCTTCATTCGATTCACGGAAATGTTCTCCATTTACGAAATTGGTTGAGGAATCAGTGAGCGTACGGATCAAGGCCGAGGAACGTCCCGACCGCGGGCAGACCTTCCGCGGACAGGCCGTTCGCGCCGACCGCGGGCACGTGGAAGGTCTCGTCGCAGATCTTCAGGGGCGCCGGGCAGCTGACGGCGCTCGAGTCGCCCGGCGAGCCGTGCGCGACGAACAGCTCGGGGTGATCGAAGGGCGCCTTCTCCCAGCGCACGCGGTCGTCGGTGAGCGAGAGGAGGAAGTCGACGATGCGCCGCTTTCCGTACTCGTTCATGCCGTCCATCCGGTCGATGTCCGAGTCGAGATCGGCGATGTTGTGCTCGTGGAAGTCGCCGCCGCGCGTGTAGAAGTCGAGCACCTGCATCAGCGTCGCCTGACCGCCGTTGTGGAAGTACGGACCCGTCAGCTCGACGTTGCGCAAGGTGGGCGTCTTGAAGGTGCCGTCCACCGCGACGCGGCTGATCGGGCAGGGCTGCGTGACCCCGTCACCGCAGATGTTCGCCGGGTTCGCGAACGGCAGCGCCGTGCCGTTCTGCATCATGAGCGCGCGTGCCGTGAACGAGAGCGGGAACCCGAACCCATCCTTGCCGCCGCGGCCGATGTCCTCCTCGGTAGGCCGGACTCCGATGTTGTAGAAGCCGGAGTCATAGGTCGCGCCGTGGCCGTCGCTCATGTCCATGCGCTCGATGATCTGCTCGGGCAGATCTCCGGTGAAGTTGACGCGGCCGACGTTGCTGACGCTGGCCTTGGTGAACTCCGGTCCGAGGTGGCAGTTGAAGCAGCTTCCGCCGGCGAAACCCTCGTCCGCGGGAGTCATGAAGAGGTTCAATCCCTCCTGCGCCGAGGCGCTCATCGCGGTCTTGTCGCCCGCCTGGAAGCGATCGAACGGGCTATCGTCCGAGATGAGCGTGGACTCGTACATCTGCACGGCGAGGCCGAAGAAGAGCGAGAAGTTCGCCTCGATCTGCTTGTACTGGTTCGCGGCCAGCCGTCCCTTGCGGGCGACGACGTGCGGGCCCGTGCTGTCGTAGGCGAGGATCTGGTCCTTCACGTTCCAGTACTGCGGGTGGAAGGCGGCCTTGATCATCTCCGCGTAGGTCTGGTCGAGGCCGGGCCGGACCCAGCGCTTCGTCCTTCGCGAGTGCGTTCCGAGAGCGCTGTCGGACCCGTGCACGAGCTGCTTGCCGAGCGGCCTGAGGCCGAGGAGCTTCTTGCCGATGTCCGGGAAGGTCCGGTTCGAGTACTGCATCTCGACGTCGCTTCCCGGCGGTCCCACCGCCTGAGACGCGAGGCTCGAGTTCTCCAGGTGGATCTGCGCCGCCTTCAGCGCGCCCGTGCCGTCGTTCGTGAAGATGCGCGCGTTGACGTCGGCGTCGCCGAACGGGTTGACGCCGTTGAAGATGAAGTTCGCCCGCCCGTCCCAGAAGTTGTTGTAGTTGAAGGCGGCGTTGATGACGCTCGGCGCATTGCGCCCGGTCACCCGGCGGGTGTTGTTCGTGCCGACGTGGAAGACCGGGTCGGCGACGGACTGGCCCTTCTCCGCGGCCTTCTGCCCGTCGACGCCCAGGAAGAGCGTGTCGAAGACGCCCTGCGAGCCGAACACGTCGTTCTTGTCCGAGAGGACCGAGTTGCGGTCGTCGGGGTTCGCGAGCTTGTGGAAGGGGAAGCTCGACGCCGTGACCGTGCTGTTCGGCCCCGGGACCAGCTGGAAGGTGCCGTCTCCGCCGGGGTTGACGCCGTTCTTGGTCCGGGTGTCGGCGCCGGCGTGGAAGTGGCAGGTCGCGCACGCCTGCATGCCGTCGCTGCCCACCTGCATGTCCCAGAACAGCGCCTTGCCGAGGTTGATCGCGGCTTTGCGGTCCTTGACGAAGTTCGTCAGGCTCGCCGGCTCGGGGATGGGGACAGCCTTGAGCGGCGCCGGGGCGAAGAGGTTTCCCGGCGTCCCCGCCTGCGCGGAAGAGGCGGAGAGGAGCAGCGCGGTGAGGGCCGTCACCGCAATCGTGCAACCAATCGGTTGCTTATCGAAGCGCTTGATATTCATCGTCGATTCCATCGGATGGGTTTGGGTTCCGGGTTAGCGGATCGTCACCGGAACGGTGACCTCTGCGCCGAGGCTCGAGCGGACGGTGACGGTCTCGGGCGCGGTGACGCCGTCGGCCCGGAAGATGTAGTTCGGGAGCCCGAGGGTCTGCGACACGAACGCGTCGCCCCAGCCGATCACCTGCACTTTGATGGTCGGATCGGCGATCGACTCCGCGACGCTGACCCGGAGCTGGCCGCCCTTGGTGCCGACCTTGTGGACGCCGCCGATGGGCGCGCGCCACCTGGCGGTCACGGTGAGCGTATCGGGAGGCGTGTTGGTCACCTTCACGTTGACCGTCGAGGTCGACGTTCCGAAGTTGTCGGTCACCGCGAGCTGGAAGCTGAGGACCGTGCCGGGCGCCGCGCCGGTGGTGTTGATCGCCGGCGTCAAGCTGCCGTCGGCCGGGCTCAGCTGGGCGTTGAACCCCGTCGTATCGACCTGCGTCCAGTTGATCGTGGGGAAGGTCGCGTTGCGATCCTGGGTGAGCGTACCCGTGAGGGTCTCGATGCGGTTCGTCGCGGCGGCGAAGTCGACGCCGGCGCTGACGACCGGCGTAGCCCCGCCGAACTCCGAGCAGGTGACGGCGGCGGGAGCGACGCTACCCGGCCACGGCTTGAGCTGGCCAATGACGGGGCCGAAGCCCAGATACGGGCCGGAACCCTGCACGAGGAACGGGAAATCCTGGAAGTTGTTCGGGATGATGGGATTCCCGAGGAGGAAGTTCTCCGGGAAGATGAAGTCGAAGTTCGGCACCCGGTACTGGCCCGAGCCGAGCCCGTTCGCCCATTCGACCGGGAACAAGTCGCCGAAGAACGGATCGTACGGAAAGCTCGACGGCGTCTGGCCGGTGTGGCTCTGGATGAGCATCTCGCGCGTCGGAGGCATGAAGTTGCCGCCCAGCACGTGGAAGCGGAACCGGCCGCGAACGGGCTGCGTGAGCGGATCGACCGTGCCGAGCAGGCGCAGGCTCTCCTCGCCCGTGCACGGGTTCACGTCGACGGCGTTGATGTCGATCATCGTGCTCGGATCGGTGGTGAACCCGACGATGAAGATGCGGGTCGTCGCTTCCTGCGCGATCCCGTTGACCGCGTTCCCGCCGGTGCCGAGGAGGACCCCTTCCACGTTGACGTAGGCAGGCTGCACGCCGGGCGCCGTGAAGATGCCCACGTTGGCCTGGATGGTGTGCGCCGAGAGGAACGTGTTTCCGAAAGCGTCCTTCGCGAGCGTGCCGGAGTAGTCGATCCAGTCACCCACCATGAACGGGGCCTGCTGCCGCGCGTCGGGGAACACCCCGTCCGTGGGCGCCGGCATGTTGAAGGTCTTGAGCGGCTCGCCGGGAGCGAGGAACGCGTCGATCGGGAACCGCGTGTCGCCGTTCAACGGGCGATTGCCCTTCGGGCAGTACGGGTCGCCGCCGTCCACCGCGGCCGTCGGAGCGACGCGGGGCACGCACATGGGGTAGCCCGACGCGGAGTGGACGGTGGTGTTGCTGGTGTCCCCGCTGAAGCGCGGATCGGGGCTGTGGGCGTTTCCCCAGCGCCCGATGGGATCGTTGATCTGGACGCGGGCGCCGTTCGGCGACCCGTCGAGCAGCGTGCAGCCCTGGGCCGGGTCTCCGCCGACGTAGAGGAACCCGCCGTCGTAGTCGATGCAGTTGATCTTCCCGGACCCGATGTTCAAGCCCTGCTGGGTCACAGGAGCGATGAGCCCGACGATGTGCTGGGGCTTTCCGTTGGCATCCTTGACGACGTTGCCGACGACGCGGATCTCGAACGACGGGTAGGGACCCGGAGAGTCGCTGAGGGCGAGGCCGCTCTGGCCCGGCGCCTGGTTGTCGAAGAGTCCGTTGAGGCCCACCGTCGACGAACCGAGGGGCGACGCGTACGACCCGAGGATCTGGCCGATCTCGTCGACGACCGGGAACATCTGCGCCCAGGAGATCGAGGCCGCGGGCAGCTGCAGGATGGTGTTGCACGGCACGATCATCTTGATGCCGTTGACCGTCACGGTGCCGCCCCAGAGCATCGGGTCGACGTCGGGGCAGAGGCTCCCTTCGAGCGTCGCCGCCTGGATGAAGCCGGTCGAGTCGAACTGCGGAGCGGGCGACGGGATCTGCTGCGCCCGCGCGCCGCCGGCGGCGAGCAACGTCGCGACGAATGCCGCCGTCAGGACCGCTCCCCGCTTTTCGAGGCAAAGCTCCGCCGCTCGCGGCTCCGCGCCGCGACCCAATTCCTTACGCATCGATTTTCCCCCCCATGGGTCCCCGTCCGCGAAGCTCGTCCGCGGCGAAGACACTCGTGGCTGTTGCGAATGCCCCAGGCATTCGCTCGAATCGTTATCTAAGTAGATGAATCAAAGTTTATGAACCGTACCGCGCTTGTTGTCCCACCGTGCCCGACATTACTTCAGTTGCCGGATGTGTTCTGTAAACCTCGGGTAGAGCAAATTTCATCCGGTCTGGTTTGATTCTCGTGCAAGACCGTACTGGTTCGTCAAGAAAAACCTTGAAGAAGCTGCGCGCGCCTCGAAGAGCCGCTGTAGTGAAAAAAGCGACCTCGTATTAGCGATATTGCGCGGTCAGGGGCGCCCGGAGCGTCTCGCTCGACGGGACAGCAAAAGCAAACGACCTGGCGAGCGGTTCCCCGCTCGCCAGGTCGTGCTTTTCTACGACATCAAATCAGTGAGGGTGGATGCTGATCGAGCCCGTGACGAGAGAGCCCGTCTGCGTGTAGGGCAGGGTGCCGAGCGGGCCCGTGGCGGTGATGCTGTACGTGCCCAGATCGGTACCGACCGCGGAAAGATCGCAGGAGAGGAACGTGTAGCGGTACGTGGAACCGCCGTTGACGATGCCGTTGCCCGAGAAGCTCACGCACGGGGCGCCAAGGGGCCCCACGCTATAGGCGATTCCCAGCACTCCGCCGGTGCCGATCAGATTGAAGTTGGCGACGGGGTCGTGGAACTCGAACACGCCCTGCTCGGGATGAGAGGGGCTGTCGCGGTGGTAGAACTCGCGCCCGTCCTTGTCCCGACCCTGTCCTTCGTCCTCGTCTCCGTTGCGTGGGCCAGGTCCCGTCCCGACCAGCCTCCCGTTCACGTCGATGTTGTCGAAGACGGAGAGGCCGAAACTCGAGGTGGGATTGTCCGAGTCGGGGCCTACGTCCTGGACGATTCGCAGCGTCTGCATCCGCTTGTCGAGGCCGCACAGCTTCGGGTTCGGGCAGCTGACCTGGACGTTGCAGCTTGCGCCCTTCCGCACGGGCATCGGGCAGGCAAGGATCGGGGTGGGGTTTGGCGCGGCTTCCGCGGCGTCCCAGCGCAAGCGCCTCCAGTAGAGGGACACGGGCTCATCTAGAGTCGGCTGCTGGCAGGGGATGAAGAAGCTGGTGCCGTCCGCCATGGTGAACTCGAAACGGGGAGACGTCACGGTGCATTCGGAGCCGGCTGCGTTGAACTGGTCGCTGAACTTGCGCAGGTCGTATCCGAGCTCCGCCAGGAACGTGCCCTTGACGCCGCGGATCTCGGCGATCGCTTTGGGCGGCTCGAAGCTCTGGACGGACTTCGCCAGGATCAGACCTTGGTTCTGCGAGTCCGCCTGGAACGGGTTGGGACAGCCGAATCCGGCCGGCCCAGGCGGACAGCCGAGACCGTAGCGCCAGAACGCCGCTACGGCGCCCGCACCGTTGTCGGTCTCCACCGGAACGACCTCGAACCGGGGCTGGAACCGGGAACTGGTCTGGCCGAAGGCGAGAGACGGGACCCCCGCCGCGGCTGCGAGCCACGCTACCGCTGCTGCTCTTTTCACGACGTGCACCTCTGGGTTGATTGAAAGGAATCGCCATCGAACCCCTCCCTCCGAACGGGTAGATCCGCGGGTGCGCGCACTCCTGCCGCGGCGCCCGTGACGGTCGCTCTATTCGTTCATGGTCTGGAAGCACGATCGCGCTGCGCGCGATTCCGTTTCGGTTTTATGACGAGTCGTGACGCTTCATTTGCCCACCCCGCCTGCTGATTATCGAAAATTCCCGCGGCGATGTTGCAACCGCCGTACCGCGCGCTGCGGATACGTGGCGACATCCGTTCCTCCGAGGAAAGTCGAGGCAGGCTGGCGCCGGTCGCGCCGCGTCGGCAGGAATGACTACCGACATCTTTACGGGTCCCGCGTAAAAATTCGGTTGCAAAATTACCGAAGCGTCCCGACGCCTTCCCGCAACTCCCCCGGGCGATCGGCCTGGCCAATTCCGACGGATCTACGCAGGCGACGGCTGCCGGACGTCACCCGTCCGGGGCCTCGCTACATCGAGGAACGGGCGAGCGAGGGGCGCTTCTCGATCAGGCGGAGGTCACCCGTGCCCCCGGCACGGCGACCTCCACCGTCTCGGTGCGGCCCTGGACTCCTCGCGCGGCAGCCGCCTGGGACAGGGCCCGCACGACCGCCGGTGCCATTTCCGGCGCGCATAAAGCGCAGACGGTGGTGCCTGCTCCCGAAAGGGCCGCGCCCGCCGCCCCCGCCGCCCGCGCTTCCGCGAGCAGCGCCGGTAGCCACGGCAAGAGCGTCGCGCGGGCCGGCTGGTGCAGCCGGTCGTTCATCGCCTCGCCGAGCAGGTCGAGCCTTCCCGCGGCGAGGGCCGCGACCAGGAGCGCCGCGCGGGAAAGATTGAATACGGCATCGCGGAGCGGAACTTCTCGAGGAAGGACCGCGCGAGCGGCGCTCGTCGCCAATTCCTCGTCGGGAATGAAGAGGACGGCCCGGATCGGCGCGCCGAGCGTCGCCGGACAGGAGAGGACCCTGCCGGATTCGTCGCGCACCGCCACCTGCAGCCCTCCCCGGAGCGACGGCAGGACGTTGTCTGGATGGCCTTCCATCTCCACGGCCACCTTCAGCACGTTCTCCTCGCCCACGGCGCCGCCGAGAAGCCGGTCGGCGACGAGCGCACCCCCCACGGCCGCCGCGGCCGAGGAGCCAAGCCCGCGGGCGAGCGGAATCGAGCTGTGCATCTCCAGATCGGCTCGCAGATCGCCCGGAGCCGCCCCCGCCGCCCGCGCCGCGGCCCAGGCGGCCTGGATGACGCGATTGTTCGAGTCGCGCGCGAGCCTGTCGACGCCCTCGCCCGAAAGGCTCACGACGCGCAGGCCGCTGCCGCCCGGCGTCGCGCGCACGAGAAAGTCCGGACCGCCGAGCGCGAGGCCCACGGCGTCGAAACCGGAACCGAGGTTCGAGGTGGAGCAGGGCACGACGATGGTGAAGACGCCCGTCACGCCTTGGACTCCTCCACCCGGATGCGGGCCCGTACCGAATGGGTGCAGGGAAGCGCGGCGAGCTTCGTCAGCGCGTCGCGCATGGCCGCTTCCGGCGCGGAGTACGTCATCAGCACCACATCCGCTTGCCCGGACACCGGCTCGCGCTGGATGACGCTCGCGAGCCCGATGCCCGCCTCCGCGAGGACGTGGGTGATCTGAGCGAACACGCCGGGGACGTCGTCGACGGAAAGGCGCAGGTAGCTGCGGCCATGGACCTGGTCCATCGGGAGAACGGGGAGCCCGTGGTGTCCCGGCCGCGGAGGCTCGACCTCGTCTCCGAGAGCGAGCCGGCGGGCGACGTGGGTGAGATCGGCGAGCACGGCGCTCGCGGTGGCGTCGCCGCCCGCGCCTAGACCGCTGAACATCACGGGTCCGCACAGGTCGCCGAGCAGGTGGACCGCGTTGCGCGCCCCGTCGACCCGGGCGAGGGGATGATCGACCGACAGAAACGCGGGATGGACGCGTGCCTCGATCCCGCCGTTTGCGCGCCGCGCGCTGGCGAGGAGCTTCAGC
>JBJMQD010000277.1:0-4603 GCA_045802855.1 Myxococcales bacterium
GGAGGAAGCTCCGGATCCAGCGGAGCGTCGATCGCTTCCCTACCGGTCGGAACCGGGGTGGGAATCGCCATGACCTGGGTCGGTGTCGGGACCGGCGTCGGAATCCGGGCGGGTGCCGGGGGCGCTGCGACGGGAGTCGGAAGGCGGGGCGCGCCAATGGGAGTCCGGATCGGACTTGCGGCGACGGGCGTCCGGATCGGACCTTCAGCCTGCTCCTCCTCCGTATGCTCCGGCCTTCGGCCTCCGCCCGTCACGGGCGAAGCCCGCTCCTCCTCCGTATGCTCCGGCCTTCGGCCTCCGCCCGTCACGGGCGAAGCCCGCTCCTCCATCTCGTCCATGGGATCGAAGCGGCCCGTAGGCCTGTCGTTGAAGTCGAGCTCGAGCGGCTCGTCCGCTTCCGGAAGATCCAGATCCAGCTCCGTCAGGCCGACCGGAGGACCCGGCTTGGACCGCGACGGAGGCGGCGCGGCCTGTTCCTGTTTGCTGGTGGGCTCACCGGCGTCGACGCCGCCGCACAGCAGCAAGGCGGCGATCAGGGCCTCGACCCGCTCCTTCGGCAAGCGGCAGCCGCGGGCGAACTCGGTGAAGGAGCGCGGCTCGGCGAGGGTCGCGAGGGCTTGCCTCTCCTCGTCGCGCAGCGCCGACTTCGCCTCGATCTCGGGCCACTCGGCATTCAATCGCAGGACGTGCGATCCCAGCCAGTCGAGCATGCGGCGCCGGCGCGAAAGCAGCGTCGGGCGCGCCATCGCGTCGACGATCGGAGCGATCGGATCGACGATGACCTCCCGCGCCCAGGTGGGCGGCGGTTCCCATCCGCGCCACTCGTAGGTACCGGCGGAGAGGCGGAGAAACGCGGCGAGGTTCTCCCCATGCTGGACGAGAAGCGCGGCGCGCAACTGCTCCGGAGTGAGCAGACCGGTCGCGATCAGGACCTCGCCGTGGCGCCTGCCGGTGCGCGCCGATTCCTCGCGGCTCTCGTCGATGGCGACGGCGTCCAGCCACTCGTTCGCGAGGAGCACGTGGGCGAGCGTGTGGAACCCCGCGAAAAGGCCGGTCCCGGACATGTCGCCGGCGCGGAAGAACGTGCGGATCTCTCCCGTGTCCGCGCCCTCGACCGAGAGCGTGCCGCTCGCGCGTGCGCGGAAGACCGCCGCTACCAATTCCGCGGCGCTCGTCTCGCGCAGGTCACCCTGGGCGAGCGAGGGAAGAAGCTCGAACGTGTCCAATCCGCCTCATTGTATCGCTACGTACCGGACTTGACGGAGGGCTTCGTACAGAGCGATCCCCGCGCAGGTGGACAGATTCAAGCTCCTCGCGCTCGGTTCCGCAATCATGGGTACACGCACCCACCGTTCCGGATACCGGCCCAGGATGTGGTCTGGGAGCCCCTTCTGCTCCTCCCCAAGGACGATCCAGTCTCCTGGCTGGAAGGTCGTCTCCCACAGGGTCCGCCTCCCGCGGGCCGTGAAAAGATGCAGGCTCGCGGCGTCGATGGCGTTTTCCCTCACCATCTCGTCGAAACTGGCATGCGTCGCCGCATGTACCTTGTCCCAGTAGTCGAGCCCTGCCCGACGAAGCTTCTTCTCCGAAAGCGAGAAGCCGAGCGGCGCGACGAGGTGAAGCGGCGTGCCGGTGACCGCGCAGAGCCTCGCCACGTTTCCGGTGTTCGGCGGGATCTGCGGATTCACCAGGACGAGGTGCAGGCGCGGCTCTCCCGGCACGAGATAGAGTGCGTCGGACATGGCAAACTCCGGCGGGCTCGCGATCATCGCCAACCCGAACGCGCACCGCAATCGGAACTGGCCGCTCGCCTCGCAGGCCTTGCGCAAGGCGGCTTCGGGCGCACCCCTGTACGAGACCCGGACGGAGGCGGAGCTCAAGGAGGCGGCGCGGCGCCTCGCGCGAGAGGTCCCGCGAGTCGTCGCCATCGCCGGCGGCGACGGGACGGTCACGCACACCGTGACCATGCTCGGCGATGCCTTCCACGGAAAGGTGCCGCCCCTCGCCCTCCTCGGGGGAGGAGCCTACGATTCGCTCGCCACGCTGGGGGGCCGCGGCCCGGCGGAGGATCGGCTCCGGCGTCTCTCCGAGGCCGTGGCGATCGAGGCGCCGCTGCGGACGACAGAGCGCGATACGCTGCGAGTGCGCGGCGAGGGCGGAAGCTGGCGCTGCGGCTTCCGCTTCGGCGTCGGGCTTCCCGTCCGATTCGTCGAGGAGGTCTACAAGAGCGGGAAGGCAGGCCTCTGGAGCAGCTCGCGCGTTCTCTTGCGGGCGGTCATTTCGTCCTTTTCCCTCGGGGCGTTCGCCCGCCGCCTGTTCGAGACGCTGGATCTGCGGGTCACAGTCGACGGCGAGGAATGGCCCCACCTTCCCATCTACGGGGTGGTCGTCTCGTCGGTCGCCGAGGCGGGCCTGCGCCTGCGGCCCTTCCGCCGCGCGACGGAGCAGCCCGGCGCGTTCCAGATCCTGGGACTCACCGCCGGGCCCCGCGCGTTCGCGCTCGAGATTCCGAGGCTGCTCTTCGGACGGCCCGCACGGCGCGATCGCCTGCTCGATGCGGTGGCCGAATCCGTCGAGCTCAGATCCACCAGACCGTTCGGCCATTTCCTGGACGGCGAGATCTTCCCGCCCTCGCGCAAGGTCGAGGTGGCGCTCGGTCCCCGCGTGACGCTGGTCCGCGCTTGAGATTGGTGAACCGGCGCAATGGCGCGGTGCTCGCCGAACGGATCGAACGGGCCACCCGGCTGTGGGAGCGGATGCGCGGCCTGCTCGGCCGCCGAGAGCTCCGGGAAGGCGATGGTCTCGCCATCGAGCCCTGCACCTCGATCCACACGTTCTTCATGGGGTTCCCGATCGACGCGGCGTTCCTCGATCGGAACGGCAAGGTGATCCGTGCGATCCCGCATCTGCGCCCGTTTCGCGCCACCCGCGTCTACCCGTCGGCGACGCAGGTCGTCGAGCTGCCCGCGGGGACGCTCGCTCGTAGTGACACGCGAGAAGGAGACTCGCTCTCCTTCGAGAATGACGCGGAGGAGCCGGCTTCGCCGGCGACGGGAGGAGCGCGCAGCGCGGAGCACGTTTGACCCCCCGAGCGCCGCTTTGTTAGCGTCGGAAAAATCCTCCGCGCGCTTCGTGCCTCCGCGCCCTCCGAACATGCGCATCCTGCATTCCGCAAAGACCGACGTGGGGATGAAGCGCGACAACAACGAAGACAACTATCTCGTCCTTCCGGAGGAGAACCTGTTCGCGGTCTTCGACGGGATGGGCGGCCATGCGGCGGGCGAGGTGGCGAGCGCGATCGCGGCGACCGAAGTGAAGGAGTTCTTCCGTCTCACCGGCGCGGACGAGGAGGCGACCTGGCCCTTCAAGGCCGAGCGCGATCGCAGCTACGACGAGAACCGGCTCTTGACCTCCGTGAAGCTCGCCAACGCCAGGATCCTCGAGGCGAGCGAGCAGGACGGGGCGAAACGCAGCATGGGTACGACGGCCGCGGTGGTCCACTTCGTCGAGCGCGACAGGGAGGATCCCAAGGCGCTCGTCGCCCACGTCGGCGACAGCCGCGTCTACCTCTTTCGCGACGGCGCGCTGCAGCGGGTCACCATCGACCATTCGCTGGTCGAGGAGTACCTGCGCCTCGGGAAGCTCACCCCGGAGGAGGCGAAGAATTTCCCGCAGAAGAACATCATCCTTCGCGCCCTCGGGCAGCAGAAGGCGGTCGAGATCGAGCTTCGCTCGATCGCTGCCCGGGCCGGCGACGTTTTCCTGCTCAGCACGGACGGGCTCTCGGGCATGGTCCCGGACGACGAGATCCGCTCGATCCTCGCCGGGACGCCCACCATCGATTCGGCGGTGGACAAGCTGGTCGAGGAGGCGAACGCCAATGGCGGCACGGACAATGTGACGGTGGTCGTGGCCCGCTACGAACCGCATTGAAACCAGGCGCCGCCGCAGCTAAACCTCGGGCCATGGGAACCCTCCGGATGCCCGCCGCGGACGAAGCGCTCGTTGGCCGTGCCGAGCCGATGATGGTGCCTGCACGGCACGTGGTCCTCGGCACCCCGCTGCAGCCGCCCTTTCCCGCCGGCGTTGAGCGGGCCGTCTTCGGGATGGGGTGCTTCTGGGGCGCCGAGCGGCGGTTCTGGCAGCTTCCCGGCGTCTACACGACGGCGGCCGGCTATGCAGGCGGGTACACCAAGAACCCTACCTATCGCGAGGTCTGCTCCGGCCTGACGGGCCACGCCGAGGTCGTGCTCGTCGCCTTCGATCCGAAGAAGACGTCCTACGCGGAGCTTCTGCGCGTCTTCTGGGAGTCGCACGATCCCACCCAGGGAATGCGGCAGGGGAACGACGTCGGGACGCAATACCGCTCGACGATCTACACCTCCACGCCCGAGCAGCGCCGCGCGGCCGAGGCTTCTCGCGACGCCTACCAGGTCATGCTGGAGAAGGCCGGGTACGGTCGAATCAGCACTGAAATTCAGGAGGAGCGGGCTTTGCCTGCGACGGGCGGAGGCCGCAGGCCGGAGCATACGGTCGACGAACCGCCCTTCTTCTACGCCGAGGACTATCACCAGCAGTATCTGGCGAAGAACCCGGGCGGCTA
>JBJMQD010000295.1:0-7558 GCA_045802855.1 Myxococcales bacterium
CACGACGCCGGCCATCGGCACGGAGCCCGGGGTGGGCTTGAGCCCCACGATGTTGTTGAAGCCCGCCGGCACGCGGCCCGAGCCGGCGGTGTCGGTGCCGAGCGCGAAGTCGACGAGCCCCGCCGCCACCGCCGACGCGCTGCCCGAGCTGGAGCCGCCGGGGACGAGCGCGGCGTCGAGCGCGTTGCGCGGGATGCCGTACGGCGAGCGCGTGCCGACGAGCCCGGTCGCGAACTGGTCGAGGTTGGTCTTGCCCACCGGGAGGGCGCCGGCCTCGAGGAGCCGCTCGACGACGCGGGCCGAGCGCGCGGGACGGTAGCTGAAGGCCGCACAGGCGGCGGTGGTGGGCAGCGGCGCGCAGTCGATGTTGTCCTTCACCGCGAAGGTGAGGCCGGCGAGCGGCAGCGCCGCGGCGCCCGGCGCCTCCAGCCGGCGCAGCACGGGCGCGAGCGCGTCCTCGCCGGCGACGCTGATGAAGAGCGCCGGGTCGTCCCATGCGGCGAGGCGGCGCTGGAAGTCGCGGAGGCGTTCGGTGGGGGTCATGGCGGCTCGGCGCGGGAGGGAGCTTCGGAGAGGGTTTCTAGCCTGGCACCTGCTCGGTGGCGCGTTCCAGTCGAGCGAGGCCGTTTCGGCGTCGAACTCGATCGGCTCGCCGAGCACAGGAGACGTCAATGCGGCGATGCGGCCGCGCGGCGGGTGGAGGCGGGGCTCCGCGTGATCGGGGCCACCCTGGCGGCCGAATCCTGGCTCCCGGTGGTGCAGCGCTGCTCCTCTGCGCGGCGTGCGTCACCTCTGCGCCACCCGGTGCCTCACAACTTCGCGTTGACGTACTTGGCCAGGATCATCTTGGCGGCGGTCTGTTACCCGACGCCGAGTTCCTGACCGCGCTTCCGGAGCGCCGCCTTGAGCTCATCGCTGAGTAAGATCGACGTGGGCCGCTGAGGGCGGACGACGACCGTCGTCCCCGCCGACGCGACATCAGCGCCAAGGTCCTGCTTCTCGAACTCGCGCAGGGTCGCGTCGCGACGGGTGGTCGCGTTCTTCATCTTCCGCGCGCCGGCGGTCTTCTTACGTCGCTGCATCGTACGCCTCCTTCTCCTTCTTCCGCATCGCTCGGCAGCTGATCGGCCGAAGCCTCTCGCCTCGGCGCGCGAAGACCAGGGCCGCACGCCGACCGCCCGCCGTGACGCCGAGGAGCAGGTCACGGACCTCCTCGTGTGCCGGCTCGACGATGCGACCGGCGAACCACCTCATTCACCGTGAGCAGGCGCGGACACGCACTGGGTTGTCGGCTGAAGCTTCCGGGCGCGCGCGGTGTCTCATCTCGACGGCGGCAGCGGGACTGGCCAGCAGCTCCAGGAGCTGAGCGGCCCTTGCGCGCGATCGACGCTGGCGCCATGAGACATGCATGCGGCGCAGCGTCTTCCACCTCGTCCGGCATGGTGAGAGCGTCGGGAACGTCGATCCGAACGCGCGCCGCTCCGACGACCCGGCCCTCACCGATCGGGGGCGGCAACAGGCGGCGGCCGCAGCGCGCGCCGTCGCGTCGCTCGGGGTCGACGCGGTCCTCACGTCCCCGCTCCGCCGGGCGCGCGAGACCGCGCAGGTGATCGCCGACGCAGCGGGCCTTGCGGTGGAACCGGTCGAGGGCTTCGCCGAGGTCGACATGGGCGTGCTCGCCGAGCCGCGGACGCCGGAAGACCGCGAGGAGCGGGAGGCGATCTTCGACGGTTGGCTCTCTGGCAATCGCGCCCGCGCGTTCCCCGGTGGCGAGGACTTTCCGGCGGTCATGCGGCGGGTCGAGGCGGGGCTCCGCGTGATCGGGGCGGCCCACCCCGGCGGCCGCATCGCGCTCGTGACACACCGGATGCCGATCGCCGCCGCCGCCGCGCTGGCCGGCGCGCCGGGGGCCGGGTCGTGCGCGAACTGCTCCATCACGACGCTCGAGCACGACGGCGACCGCTGGTGCGTCGTCGCGTTCGGCGACGCCCGACACCTGGCGTGAATCGGATTGCGCTGCCTTCAGGAGACCTCGTGAGCACCGACAACCGCTTCGAGCGCGCGATCGCGCTCTTCGACGCCGCCAATGCCGAGGACCCGCGCATGGACCACGACCACGGCGAGGCCGTGCCGCGCGAGCTGCTCTATGCCAGACGCATGAGCGAGATGCTCGAGCGCTTCGCCCCCGACGCTCCCGAGGCCGTGAAGCTCGCAGCACGCGCTCAACACGTCCAGCGCTGGACGATTGCCCGCGACTCTTATCCCAAGGACCGCACGGGCTATCTGCGGTGGCGTACTCGCCTCTACGCGTTCCATGCCGAGGTCGCCGGCGGGCTCATGAAGGCGGCCGGCTATGACGACGAGATGATCCAGCGCGTCCAGGACGCGGTCGGCAAGAAGGGGCTCAAGGTGAACCCGGAAACGCAGATGCTCGAGGATGTCAGCGCGCTGGTGTTCCTCGAGCACTACGTGCTGGAGTTCGCCGGTCACAACCCCGATTACACCGAAGAGAAGTGGGTGGACATCCTTCGCAAGACCTGGAGGAAGATGTCCGGGGGGGCCCATGATTTCGTCCGCTGCGGCAAGATCGAGTTGCCCGCGGCCCTCGCGCCCCTGATCGAGAAGGCGACGACCTGCGCCTCGTGAGACCACCCGGCGAGCATCACAGCGACTTCAGGTACTCGACGAGGTCCCGCTTCTCGGCGTCGTCGAGGCGGAGATTGAGGTGGCGATCGTAGTGGCTCACCACCGCGACGAGATCGGGGAAACGTCCGTCGTGGTAGAAGCCGCCCTTCGCGCGGACGAACAGGCCTCGCAGCGGGGTCGTCCGGTAGAACTTCTGGTCGGGTGAGCGGCCCGCCTGGAAATCGTCGACGCCGAGCTCGGCGGCGCTGTGCATGGACCAGCCCGGCTCCACGAACAGCGGCGGCACGTGGCACGTCGCGCAGCGCGCCTTGCTGGCGAAGATGGACTCGCCACGCTTGGCCGCGTCGGCGTCGAAGGTCTCCTTGCGCGGCTTGGGCGGCGGGATGGAGAGCTGGTAATAGTGCAGCGCCGCGAGCTTGGGTGTCACCCGGTCCTCACCATCGGGCCTGACGTCGTCGAACCTGGTCTTCCTGGTGACGGGGTACTGCGTGCGATCCGCGAGCCGCGGGTCGAAGAACGTCCCCTTCCCGTGCATCTGCGTGACCGCGACGTACGCGTTCCAGTAGGGGACCGATCCCCACCCGTTGTAGGTATGCAGGTTCACGCCCGCGAGCCCGAAGGCCGCCGGGAGGAGCGTGGCGGCAGCCTTGCCGTCGGGCCGCAGCGCCTTGCCGTCCTGGATGACCTCTGCGTCGTACTTCCCTGGGCCCCAGCTCGCCAGGACTTTCTTGAGCGTGGCCTCGTCGATGCCGAGCGTGCTCGTGAACGGCTTCAGGTTCGGCGCCATGGATACGATGGCGCCGACGTCGAGGTCGCGGTTGGGCCAGCCGTCGAGCCGCCGGCCGATGCCGCTCGCGAGCGAATCGTCGACGGTGGAATGGCAGAGCGCGCACGTGATCCCGATGGAGGTCATCTTCCCCTTGTCGTCGAAGAACGCCTTCACGCCGACGACGGAGTTCGCCTTGAGCAGCTCCAGCGTGGTCTCGGTCTTGTCGAGGCTCACCTTCCCGCCCTTGATCGCCTCGATGAGGATCTTGCCGAGCTCGCCCGAGTCGACCTTCAACCCGGCGCCGAGCGCAGCCTTCGGCGTCAGCGTGGCGACGGCCTCATGGAGCCGCAGCTCGCCTCCCCAGAACGCTTCGTCACCGAACGTATCGTGACGGAAGGTCTTCTGCCCCTCCTCGCGCAGCGACTTGGCGTAGTCGTCGATCTCGTTGTCGAACTTGCTCCTCTCGTGCTGTCGCTCGCCGACCGCCGGGTTGGTGTTCGCCTCTTCGATGTTCTTTCCGCGCCCCGAGGCGCAGGCGGTGAGCGCGCACGCGATGGGCAACCAGGAGTTGCGCAGCATGGATCCTCCAGTCCTCGTGGAGCCCTTTGCACGGCGGGGCAGACGCGGCGTGTCCCAGAGGGGCCGCGCCTCAATTGTTTCGACCGAGATACTCGCCGGGTTGCAGGGCTTCCGAGGGTCCCTACATGGGAGGAGCGAGGAGTTCGAGCGCGATGGCGAGCAGCGCCGAGAGCATCTCCCCCGCGCCGGCCACGCCCAGCTTGCAGTAGATGCGTTTGCGGCGGGCGCGGATCGTCTCGAGCGAGACTTTCGCAGCGGACGCGGAGTCCTTGCACGCGAAGCCCTGCGCGATCCGCAGCACCTCCGCACGCTCAGCAGGTGTGAGGCGGCGACCTTCACCCAGCTTCTCAGCGACACCGGAGAGAAGGTCGATCTCGAGATGGACCATCGAGGTCTCCTATCTTTTTCGGACCGTGGTTCTCCACGGTGGCGAACGCGGCGCGCCCTCCCCATGTCCGTGCACCGTGGCAGCCTCAGGGCAACCGGTCGCTTACCCGTTCTCGCGGGTAAGTTATCTGGCCGATTGTATGGTCACATTGTGTCGTCGGTTCAAAATGGAGCGCACCGTGCGCCCGCGCTACTCTACGGAGCGCGACGGCGGTCATGCCGCTGGCGGTTCTGGGCGGCGCCCAGGTCGCGACGGTGCTTCAGCCACGCATCGATCAGGTGGCGACCCGTGACTGTCCGAGCGATCGTCCGTGCGGGTGCCGATCCATCGATCCATGAGTCGCCGTGTCCGCCGCCGCGCACGAGTTCAAGACGCCGCTCGCCGTCGTCCGCGCCGAGGCCCAGCTGCTGCGCGCAGGACCACCACGATTGTTCCCGCGAGCGTGCGGATTGGCCCGATGCGCGTCACTTGGGGCGCGTTCCCCTCACCCGCCCTCGCGCGCTTGCGTCTCGCTCGCATCCAGGTACACCACCCCCCTTGCCCGGAGGCGGTCCGTCGCGACGCAGAAAGGATCACGCTTGCACGTCGTGTTGACTTGCGCGGAGGGAAGAGTCGTCGAGGAGGTCGTCCACCTCGACGGCTCCTTCGCGGTCGGGACAGCGCATGCTCTCCTCTCACGCCTGAACGCGAGCGCAGACGACGAGACGACCTTCGTGGTGGATCTGAGCCATGTCGAGTCCTTCGACGACTTCGCGCTCGCCGTGCTGGCGCAGGGGCTCGGGCCCGCGTGGCGCGAGCGGGTCACGCTGCGCGGCCTCTGTCGACGTCAGGAGAGGATCCTCCGCTACTTCGGGGTCGTTCGCGTCGAACGGTCGTTCGACGCTGCGCGCTCGTAGTTCTCGTCGAACGCGAGGATGTGGGCGGTTGCTCGCAGGCTCGCACGCGGCCCAGGAACCAGGCTCGGGATGGAGCCCGCGCGCAGGGCGCAGCCCGGCGGGCGGGTCCTCGCCATGCACCGTCCGCGACAGCCGGCGTCATTCACTAAATGTGCATTTCGACGAGCGCCCGCACGGACGGCGCCGATACTTGAGGGCTAAACTTCTTTTTTTTGGAGAATGCCTTTCGCCGAACCCGCCGCCGCTGGCGGTCATTTGCCAATCGAACGATCAATCGCGGATCGGCAAACCGGTCGCTCCGCAGCGTGCCTCCCCGCAAAGGCTCTACCGCCGGCGGGGGCCGCTCTTCATTGATGCCACCTGAACACATTTCGCCAAATGCTGGTGCGGGTTCCGCGATGTGCGCGCCGGCAGGCGGCGAGGATCGGCCGGCAGGGCCCGGGGCCATGCCGGGTCGCAGATACTCACGGTGAATCACGGGGGGGGGGGACCATGTTCCTGAAGCATGCGAGGACGGCCGGCAACCGGCTGCGCGAGGCGCAGCGGGCGCGGGAGCGCCGCGGAGAGATCACGAAGGCCCTCTCGCACGGGCAGGTGTCGCGGCGGGAGCTCATCAAGTGGGGGCTCTTCACCACCGCGGGCCTCATGGCGCCGATCCGCGGCCTCCATCCGTTCGTCTCGAGCGCCTGGGCCGAGGTGCCCACCGGCCTCCCACCGAGCCCGCTGTTCGGCGTCCAGCCCTTCACGCAGCCCATGCCGCGCTTCGACGTCCTGACGCGGAAGCCGGTCTCGGCGCTGAGCCCGGCGCCCACCGCCGAGGCGAACCAGACGCAGCAGCCGGTCCCGGCCGCGCTGGGTGGCGGCACGGGCCCGATCGAGGGGCGCCCGCCGGGCCCGATCTGGGCGCACCAGCAGTTCAACGTCTTCCCCCCGCGGGTGGGGGTCGAGGTCACGCAGGAGGGCGCCAAGGCCAATACCGTTTACAACCCCGGGGTCCCCTCCAACCTGAACTCCGGGATCAATGCGACCGCGCCGGTCCTCCCGAGGTTCCACCCGGACCTTCCGGACCAGGGGCCGCTCGTGTTCTGGACCTTCAACGGCACGTTCCCGCCGAAGCTCATCCAGGCGCGGTACGGCGAGCCGATGCTGTTCCGCGAGCACAACAAGCTCCCCGCGGATCGCAGGCAGAACGCCGGCTTCGGGATCCACACCATCAGCACACACGAGCACAACGGGCACCACGGGGCGGAGAACGACGGCTTCACCGGCGCGTACTTCTTCCCGAACCAGTTCTACGACTACCATTACCCGATCGTCCTCGCCGGGCTCCGGACCATCAACACCGGCGCGACCGATCCCAGGGCCTCCGGCCCCGCCGACTCCGGCGGGCTCGTGAAGGTCCCGGGCGACTTCCACGAGACCATGAGCACGCACTGGTTCCACGATCACATGTTCAGCTTCACCGCGCAGAACGTCTACAAGGGCATGGCCGGGATGTTCAACATCTACAGCGGGCTCGACCGCGGGAACGAGGTGATCAACGACGGCGTGAACCTCCGGCTGCCGAGCGGGTCGCGGAGCGCGTGGGGGAACCTCGACTACGACGTGAACCTGATGCTGGCGGACAAGGCGTGGGGCCGGGATGGCCAGATGCTCATGGACATCTTCGACTTCGACGGGTTCCTCGGCGACGTCATGACCGCGAACCTCGTGTACAAGCCGTTCTTCGAGGTCGAGCGCCGCAAGTATCGCTTCCGCATCCTCAACGGCGCCATCTCCCGCTTCTTCAAGCTCTCCCTCTCCGACGGGGGACCGATGACGCTCATCGCGAACGACGGCAACCTCCTGCCCGCCCCGGTGGTCCTCACCGAGCTCGACGAGCAGGGCATCGCCGAGCGCTACGACGTGGTCATCGACTTCTCGCGATACAGGATCGGCGACAAGGTGTGGCTCGTGAACCTCTGCGAGCACGAGAACGGGAAGGTCCCGTCCCGCGACGTCTCGCTCGCCGAGGCGCTGGCGGGCGGCTCGTCCGACCCGTGCGTCGGGAAGTTCCTCGAGTTCCGGATCGCCCGCAACCCGCCCGTCCCCGACGCGAGCCAGGTGCCGAGCGTCCTCGTCCCGAACCCCGATTTCTCGAAGATCCCCGTGGCGCGGGAGCGCCAGTTCTCGTGGAACAGCGGCGCCGGCCAGACCACGAACGACCCGGTCACCACGTTCTTCGGGCCGTGGGGCGTCGAGACCGACGGGCAGGGCGGGACGCTCGCCGCCGACTTCGGC
>JBJMQD010000298.1:0-3422 GCA_045802855.1 Myxococcales bacterium
GTTTCAAGATAGCGTTCACGAGATCGAACCAGGTCTTGATGTCCGGCGTCGCTCCCACGTCCGTCGGCAGCGTCAGCATCTTTGCTCCGGCCTTGCTCGCCACGAGCTGCGCCGTGTTTCGATTGTAGAAGTCCTCGACCAGGAGCAGCTTCACGCCCTCCGAACGCATGGTCTGGATGAGGCTCAAGAGGTGCTGCGGATCCGGCGGGATTCCGGGCTTCGGCTCGAGATAACCGATTTCGGTAAATCCGAGCCACGCGGACACGTACGTCCAGCTCTTGTGGTAGGTGACGATCTTCCTGCCCCTTGCCTTGGCGATGAGGGGCTGCCAGGACTTTTCCGCCTCGTCCACGCGGGCGTTGAAATCGGCGAGGCGCTTGTCGTACGTCGCCGCCCCCGCCGCGTCGATCTGCTTGAGCCGTCCGGCAATCTCCTTGGCGATGACCTTCGCGTTCGCCGGAGGGATCCAGTAATGCGGATTTCCCTGCGGATGGACGTCTCCCATCGAGCGGTCCACCTTCGTCGCCGGCACGTCCAGGACCGGAATGGCCCGGGAGCAATCGAGGCTGCCGAGCTCGCCGTTCTGGATCTTCGGATTGCGCGAGCCGAGGACGAGCGGGGGAAGCCAGCCGATCTCCAGATCGAGGCCGACGTAGAGGAGGAGGTCCGCCTTGTTCAGGTCGACCATCAGGCTCGGCTTCGGCTCGACGAAGTGCGGGTCCTGGTATCCCTTCCCCAGCGAGACCACGTCGACCCGGTCGCCGCCGACTTCCTTGGCGAGCGACCCGAGGGTGGGAATGCTGGATACCACCCGCACCGCCGCCCGGGCGGGAGCCGCCGCCCCCGCTCCGGTGGCGAGCGCAAGGGCAAGGAGGAGCGGGCTTTGCCCGCGACGGGCGGAGCGCCGACGGCGCGGAGCATTGGAGACGAAGTTCCTGAGCATGGAGCCTCCAGGTCCTTGGACCGGGCGAGCCCGGCGCTTCTTCAGGCCGTCCGGCGCCAGAGCAGGCGCGACAGGCCCGGGACGAGGAACAAGGAGGCGACGATCACCATGCTCGCACCCGTCGGCAAGGTCTTCACCCAGCTCACGTAGTAGCCGACCGCCGCCGCCACGATGCCGATGGCGACGGAGAGCCCGATGGTCCTGCGGATCTGCTCCGTCACCATCAACGCCGCCGCGGCTGGAATGACGGTGAAGGCGAAGACGGGCAGGGCGCCGACCGCCCGGGTCGCGACCGAGATCACGACCGCGATCATGAGATTCAACATCAGCTCGTACCGGAGCACACCCACGCCCTGTACGACGGCAGTCTCCGGGTCGTAGCTCGTGAACAGTAGCTCCTTGAAGAAGAGCCCGTGCACGACGACGGCCGCGACGCCGACGCCGAGCAGCGAATAGATCTGCGAGAGCGGGACGGTGACCGCGTTGCCGAAGAGGATGTCGCCGACGGCGTGCGCTTCCTGCGCGATGCGCGGGCTGTTCAGGATGGCGAGCACCAGCGCGCTCGCCGCGATGTAGCCGATTCCGACGATGGTCTCGGCCGCGAGCTTGCGGTGCCCGGGCCGCAGCGAGAAGAGGACTCCGGCGAGACAGGCGAAGAGGAGCGAGAACCAGGTGGGCTCGAGCAGGATCGGCACCCCCCGGTGCTCGTGGGGGTCGATGCCGAAGATCGCCGAGACGTAGAAGGCGAAGGCGACGCCGACGCCGCTCACCTCGGAAAGCGCGGCCGAGACGAAGACCATCCGTTTCAGGACGACGAAGACGCCCAGATACGAGAGCAGCGCCGCCGCGATCACCCCCGCGAGGAGCGGTTCCTGCCACAGCTCGCGGCCCGACCAGAACTCCGCGAACGCGCTCACCGCTCGTCCTCCGGTGCCTGCGCGGCGGCGGCGACGCGGCCGGACCCGTTCCCGGCGTTCGAGGCGCCGATCACGATGGCGGTCTGTCCACCCACGTCCGCCACCCGCACCTCGCGCCCGTAGAGCTGGCCGAGCTTCTTCGGGTCCAGCATCTGCGCGACGGGCCCCACCTCGAAGACGCCGCGGAGCCGGTCGACCAGGGCGACCTCCGTCGCGAACCCGGCGACGGCGGTGAGCTGGTGGGTGACGAGGACCACGGAGAGATCGTGTGCCCGCTTGAGGCGCTCGACCAGCTCGAGCAGCACCCGTTCCGCCGCCGGATCCATCGCGCTCGTCGGCTCGTCGAGGACGAGGAGCTCCGGCTCGGCGGCAATGGCGCGGGCGATGAGGACGCGCTGGTGCTGCCCTCCCGAGAGCGCATAGAGCGGACGGTCGGCGAGGTCTCCCACCCCGATCTCCGAGAGCGCTTCCCGCGAGAGCTGCCGATCGCGAGCGGTCGGTCTGCGGAGAGGGCCGAGGAGGCGCGTCCGCCCCATCAGCACCACGTCGAGGACGGTGAGGGGCCAGCTCTGATCGAGACGGTCCCGCTGCGGCACGTAACCCACCCGCGGCGGTCGTCCTTGGGGCAGCACGCGGCGGCCGCCGAGGAGCGGCAAGAGCCCGAGCAGCGACTTCAGGAGCGCCGTCTTGCCCGCGCCGTTCGGCCCGAGTACGCCGAGGGTCTCTCCGGCCTGCACCCCGAGATCGATCGCCGGGAGCAGGGGCGTGCGGTAGCCGATGACGGCGCGTTCGAGGCGGACGAGGTCCACTCTGAGCTCGTCGCGCGCGGGGCGCGAGTCGCAGCGTGCTATCAGAGGGTCTGGTGGCTGTCCACGTGCAAATCGCCGTTGGAACCGTCGGTCCGCGTCTCGAAGTCGAGTCGCCGACGTTGGTGCCTCATCGGTTCCGCGGGCCGCCCGTCGAGGCGGTGCTCGTCGAACGGCGGAACCGCTTCCTGGCGATTTGCCGCCTGCCCGGGAAGGGGCGACGCGTGGTCTCTGCGCACGTCCCCGATCGGGGACGATGTCTCGACCTGCTCGTCCCCGGACAGCCTTTGATCCTCGTCGAGGCGACGCCGGGTGGCATGAGGAGCACCGGGTACACGGCGGTACTGGCCCGGGCGCGGAGTTCGCCCACACCCTGGGTCTGCCTCGACCCGGCGGGTGCGCCGCGCCTCGTCGAGGCCGCGCTCCAGAAGGGCCTGTTGCCATCGCTCGGCGGATACACGGTGTGCGGGCGCGAGATCGTGCTCCCGCGGCTGCGCAAGCGCCCGCGGCCGCGCCTCGATCTCCTTCTCAGGGCGCCATCGGGCGACGACGTTCTCTGCGAGGTGAAGAGCGTCGGCGCCGCGAGGCAAGGCGTCGCCCTCTTTCCCGATGCCCCCACGCTGCGCGGTGTTCGCCATCTGGCCTTGCTCTCGCGCCTCGCCCGGCTCGGGCGGCCGGCCGCTCTCGTCTTCTGCGCCCAACGCGGCGACGTGATCGCCGTGCGGGCGGACGAGCAGATCGATCCTCTTTTCGCCC
>JBJMQD010000335.1:0-40174 GCA_045802855.1 Myxococcales bacterium
GGCGAACAGGAGGAGGCCACGGAGAGCGGCCGGCAGCGAGTGCAGCACCCGGCCGATGCGGTGCGCCGCGACCACCCAGGACCCGGGGTCGGCGAGCAGTTGGAGCGGGCTAGCGCCCGCACGCGCCATCCGATCGAAGTCGCGCCAGACCAGATCAAGGATGTCAAAGGCCACGGTGTTCCCCTCCGCAGTCGCCCGCAGTTCGATAGTGGAACCGGGCATTTGTCGCGCCAAGCTACAGCCAGGCTCAGGCGCCGCCCGGCGCCGGTGGGCGGGCGGGCGTGAGAGCGGCAGGTGGACGGCTCCCGGTGCGGGTGCGAGCGTCGCGGCGTGCTCCGCGTCCTCTTCCGCGACGATTCCGTGATCGCCATCGACAAGCCTGCCGGCATCGCCACGGTTCCGGGGCGCGGCGACGCCACACCGGCCCTCTCGGAGCTGGTGAGGGAACTCGCTCCCGACGCGTTGCCCGTGCACCGGCTGGATCGGGGAACCACCGGCGTGGTGCTGTTCGCCCTGGGCGCCGAAGCGCATCGTGCGCTCAATCTCGCCTTCGAATCGCGGCGCGCCGAGAAGATCTATTTCGCGCTCGTCCGCGGAGATCTGCGGGAGGGGCGCAGATGCGAGGAACCGCTCGTCGCCGGGCGCCGCGGCGCGATGCGGGTTGCTCCGCAGGGCGAAGGTCAACCTGCGCGTACCGACGTGACGCCGATCGATCGGTTCGGGGCGTTCACGGCCTGTGAATGCCGCCCCAGGACGGGTCGCACGCACCAGGTGCGCGTTCACCTCGCCGCGCTCGGTCATCCGCTCGCTGTCGATCCGCGGTACGGCCATCCGCCGCCTTTGCCGCGCGGCGATCTCGATCCGGGAGCGACGCGGCCCGACGACCCCGCGCTGTCCCGGACACCGCTCCACGCGGCCTCGTTGCGAGTCCCGCATCCGGGAGGACGGGGATACCTCCTTGTCGAGTCGCCGCTCCCTGCCGACCTGGCAGAGGCGATCGAGCTTCTCCGCGCCGCACGGCGCCGCGGAGCTTGATTCGGCTGTTCAGCTCTTCCCGTGGACCAGCGTCTTCACGTCCGCCTTGAAGGCGACCTCGATCTTGTCGCCCCGGACCTCCTGTACGAGCCCGATCCCGAACACCGGATGCTGGAGCACATCGTCGGTGCTGTACCGGTCCTTGGCGGAGTAGGGGCGGGCCCGCGAGATGTCCTTTTCGCGCAGGAGCGCGTCCCAGCTCGTCACCGCCGGCTTGGCCGCCCGCTCGGCGGCCGGGACCCACGTGCCCTTCTTCTTCTCGGGTGGGCCACGGTACGCGTGCTCGCCCTGACAGGTGTTGCAGCGGACGCGGACGGGCTTCGGACCCACCATCGCGAGGATGGTGTGGCCGAGCTCCATCTTGCAGCGTGTGCAGAATGCGTCGATGTCGCCGCCGACCCGATGCGTGTGCGCCATGCGGCGACGTTCTTTAGCCGGGAGCGCCGGGAAAGCCAACGGCCCTTCGCGTTGTTGTTAGAGTCATTCCACGGAGGCCATGCCCTTGGCAGCAAGACAGCTCGGAGAAATCGCGTTCGCACCTGCAAGTGAGCCAGCCCGCCGGGCGTTCGATCTGCGCGTACGTCCCACCGAGGCGCGCATCGACGCACAGGCGCTGCAGCACAATTTGAAGGAGGCACGCCGCGCCGCCCCTCGCGCCCGCATCTGCGCGGTGGTGAAGGCGGACGGATACGGCCACGGCGCCGCCATCGCGGCCCGCTCGTTCCTCGCCGCCGGAGCGGAGTGGCTCGGCGTCGCGCTGGTCGAGGAAGGCCTCGCGCTCCGCAACGTCGGCATCACGGCGCCCATCCTTTGCCTGGGCGGCCAGTACACGGACTACGGCCTCCTCCTGCACCACCGCCTGACTCCGCTCGTCTACCGCCCCGACATGATCGAAGGGCTCGCCGCCGCCGCACGGGCGCGCGGGGTGAGGGCCGACGCGCATCTCAAGATGGACACCGGGATGGGCCGCATCGGCGCGCAACCCGAGGACCTCGGCGGGCTGCTCGACCTGCTCCGCAACCGGCCCGAGGTGCGCATCACCGGCCTCGCGTCGCACTTCGCCAATGCCGACCTGCGCGACCCGACGGCGACGCAGAAGGCGCTCGATCTCTTCGCCGACGCTCGCCGCGCGATCCTCGACGCCGGCCAGCCGCTCGCGATTTCCCACCTGGCGAACAGCGCGGCCGTCCTCGACCTGCCGCCTTCGCACTACGACATGGTTCGCCCGGGGCTCATGCTCTACGGCGCCGCGCCCGCTCCCCGCTTCGCCGGAATGGCCGATCTGCGGCCGGCGATGAGCTGGGTCACCGGCATCTCGCACGTCAAGCACGTCCGTGCCGGTACGCCCATCTCGTACGGGCACAAGTGGACGGCCCGCCGTGACAGCGTCATCGCGACGCTCCCTGTCGGTTACGCCGACGGATACCGCCGCAGCCTGACCAACAAGAGCGAGGTCCTGGTCGGGGGCAAGCGGGTGAAGCAGGTCGGGACCGTCTGCATGGACATGACGATGATCGACGTCACGGACGTTCCCGGTGTCCGCGTCGGCGACGAGGTCGTGCTGATGGGCGATCAGCAGACGGAGCGCATCTCCGCCGACGATCTGGCCGGACTCTGCGACACGATCCCGTACGAGATCTTCTGCGCGGTCGGCAGCCGCGTCCCGCGCGTCACGACCTGACGGAGGAGCGGGCTTCGCCTGCGACGGGCGGAGGCCGCAGGCCGGAGCATACGACGCGGCGAAAGGTCGCGCTCCTGTCCGGGGCCGCTCGAACGAGTTTCCAGAATCTCGCGCGGCGCGGGATCTTCGAGTAGAAACCGGGCATGGCGGAACAGCCGGCCGAGCGCGCTCCGGGAGTCCCGGCGGCGTGGACGAAACCGCTGCGCGCGCCCCTCGAGGTGCTCGGCGATCTGTCGGTGTTCTTCGGACAGGCCGTGGTCTCCATCTTCCGGCCCCCGTACCGGATCGGGCTCCTCTTCAACCAGCTCGAGTTCATGGCGTACGGGTCGCTGTTCGTGGTCGGGCTCACCGGGCTCTTCACCGGAATGGTGCTGGCGCTGCAGTTCGTCTACGCGTTCGGCCTCTTCAACGCGCAGTCGCTCGTGGGCGCGACGGTCGAGCTCGGCCTCGCGCGCGAGCTCGCGCCCATCTTCACCTGCATCGTCATCGTCGCCCGGGTGGGGAGCGCCGTCTCGACAGAGCTCGGGAGCATGCGGGTCACCGAGCAGATCGACGCGCTCGAGACCATGGCGGTGGACCCGATCAACTACCTGATCGTGCCGCGCATCGTGGCCGCGGCGCTCGCCGCGCCGGTCCTCACCATGCTGTTCAACGCCATCGCGCTCACCGGCGCGTACGGCGTCGCGGTGTTCCTCAAGGATCTCTCCCCTGGGACGTTCCTGAACCGGATGCAGTACCTGGTCGAGGTCCACGACCTCACCAACGGCCTCGGGAAATCAGCGGTGATCGGCTTCGTGGTGGTCCTCATCGCCGCCTACCGCGGCTACAAGGCGGAGGGCGGCGCGCGCGGCGTGGGTATCGCCACGACGCAGGCCGTCGTGGGCGGCCTCGTGGCCATCTTCGCCATCGACTACATCTACACGGCGATCACGCTCTCGAATCCGCAGCCGCGCGGAGGCCTCGGCGGATGACCGAGCCGATGATCGACGTTCGCGACCTGTACAGGTCATTCGGCGGCAACCAGGTCCTGAAGGGAATCAACATCCAGATGATGCCGGGCACGACCACGGTCGTTCTCGGTGGCTCCGGGAGCGGGAAGACGGTCCTCATGAAGCACATCATGGGCCTCTTCAAGCCAGACAAGGGCGAAGTCATCGTGGACGGGGAGAACATCTCCACGATGGACCGGCAGCAGCTTTCGAAATTCCGCACCCGGATGGGGATGGTATTCCAGAGCGCCGCGCTCTTCGACTCGATGACGGTGGGCGACAACGTCGCCTTCCCGCTGCGGGAGCACACGAAACTCTCCGAGGAGGAGATCCGGGAGAAGGTGAAGGAGAAGCTCGGCATCGTCGACCTGATCGGCGTCGAGGAGAAATTTCCCGCCGAGCTTTCGGGCGGCATGCGCAAGCGGGTGGGCCTCGCCCGCGCCATCATTCGCGACCCGAAGATCGTCCTCTACGACGAGCCCACCACGGGGCTCGACCCCCTCACGACCGAGAGCGTCGACGACATGATCATCGGGGCCCGGGAGAAGCTCGGGGTGACGAGCGTCGTCATCAGCCACGACATCGGCAGCTCGTTCCACATCGGCGACGTGGTCGCGATGTTGCACAACGGACGGATCGTCGAGATGGGTCCCCCGGAAAAGCTCCGTCATACGCAGGAACCGCATACGAGGCATTTCCTCGCTACCTGGTTCGGACGGACATAGGATCGCCGCGTGCATTCGTTCTGGACTCCACTCCGGGTCGGTCTGGTCGTCGCGGCGGCGGCGATCGCGTTCGCGTTCGGGCTCTACTTCATCGGCGCGAACATCGGAGGCGACAAGACGTACAGCGTCTACGCCATGTTCGACGATGCCACCGGTCTCGGCGCGCGATCGCGGGTGCAGATCGCCGGCATCCCGATCGGGCAGGTGGACCGGATCGAGCTCGATCAGCAGACGGCGCGAGCGAAGGTGTGGCTGAAGATCCGGCAGCAGTTCGTCCTGCACCAGGACGCCAGCATCGCCAAGCGGTCGGAAAGCATCCTGGGCGACTTCCTCCTCGACCTGACCCCCGGAACTGCCAACCTCCCCGTGCTCCACGACGGGGACGAGATCCGCAACGTCGTCCGGCAGCCCGGGATGAACGAGATCTTCGGCTCGCTCAACAAGATCGCCGGCGACATCTCGGAAGTCACTTCCAACCTGCGCAAGGTTCTCGGAACCGCGGAAGGCGAGGACAACCTCCGCACCATCGTCTCGAACCTGCGCCGGATCACCACCGGTCTCGACCAGGCCATCGATCGCAGCACGGCGAAGATCGACGCGATCCTCAACAACGTGCAGGGGTTCACGGGCGATCTGAGCCGCATCACCAAGAGCGGCGAGAGCGACGTGATGGCGATCCTGCGCAACACCCGCGACGCCACGGCGGAGGCGCGCGACATCCTGCGCACCGTCGGAAACGTGGTCGGATCGCAGAACCAGGAAGAGCTGAGGCAGAGCGTCGGGACCGTCCGCTCGAGCCTCGACAAGCTCGACAAGTCGCTCGCGAACGTCCAGTCGATCACCGAGAAGATCAACACCGGCCAGGGGACGATCGGGCACCTCGTCAACGACGACAAACTGGGGAAGAACCTCGACAAGGCGTCGAGCGCGCTGAGCGACCTGTTCGGCACGGTCCAGCAGCTCAAGATCGAGATCCAGGAGCGCAGCGAGTTCCTCATCGGCATCCCCGCCCCGACGCGTACACCGGGCAGCGCGATCGCAAATTACTCGTACAATCCCTGGACGAAGAACTACTTCTCGTTCCGGATCATCCCCAAGCCGGACAAGTGGTACGGGTTCGAGATCATCGACGATCCGCGCGGCCTCACCCGAAGGGTGCAGATCCAGAACCAGTTCCCCGACCCGAACACCGTCAATCCGTTCTTCCCCGCGAACGTCACGCAGATCACCACCGAGCGGCAGCTCAAGTTCAGCGCCTTTCTTGCGAAGCGGTACGGGTGGATCTCCGGGCGCTTCGGCATCGTCGAGAACACCGGCGGATTCGGCGTCAAGTTCCACCTGTTCAACGACTCGCTCACGCTCGCGGCGGATACCTTCGACTTTGCGAATCCTTTGAAGGACCATCCGCGCGTGAAGCTGTACGCGGACTACCGGTTCATGGACCACCTCCTCGTCACCGTCGGCGGCGACGACCTGGTGAACAGGCGGATCCAGGACGACGTCGACAAGACGAGAATCGTGAGCGGGCGCGACTTCTTCGTCGGCGCCGGCTTCTACTTCAACGACGACGACATCAAGCTCTTGATCAGCGCGTTGCCGCTGAAGTTCTGACCCGGTGTCGCTGCTGTTCGCCATCCTGCTCGCCGTCGCCGACGGGAACGGCACGCACGCGAGGGATGCCGCCGCGTGCGATGGCGGAGCGTGCGAGCAGCAGGAGGTCCTGCGGATGGCGCGTCAGGATCTGGCGAAGCGGCTCGGGATCCCGGAGAAGGAAGTGAAGACGGGGGCCGTGCAGCGGCGCACCTTTTCCGACGCGAGCCTCGGCTGCCCGAAGCCCGACACCATGTACGCGCAGGTGGAAACGCCTGGATATGTCATCGAGCTTGCGGCGCGCGGGAAGTCGTACGAGTACCACGCGGACGCGAAGCGCGTCGTCGCGTGCGAGTGAGCGCGCCTACTTCTCGGGACGACGATGATCCCTCGAGCGTGCTATCTCGCGCGCGATGGCGAATTCCGTCGCGCAGTTGCTCATCCTGCTCATCGCGCTCTTGCACCTGTACTTCCTCGTGCTCGAGATGTTCCTCTGGCGAACGCGGGCGAGGCGGCTCTTCGGAATGACCGCGGAGAAGGCGGAAGCGACGGCCCAGCTGGCGCAGAACCAGGGCCTCTACAACGGGTTTCTCGCCGCCGGGCTCCTCTGGGCGGTCTTCTCTCGGATGGATTTCGCGCCGCGGGCGACGTTCTTCCTCGCCTGCGTGGCGATCGCC
Organism: Myxococcales bacterium; assembly: GCA_045802855.1. GTDB lineage: Bacteria > Myxococcota > Myxococcia > Myxococcales > 40CM-4-68-19 > VBKO01. The sequence goes on from JBJMQD010000335.1 coordinate 6,698, forward strand.
GGCATCTTCGGCGCGGCGACGGTGACCCGGAAGATCTTCTTCGTCCAGGGATTGCCCGCGGTGGTGGCCCTCTTGCTGCTCTGGATCGGCGCCAGGTGAGGGCTCTGTGCGGTTCCCTGTAGGATGCCCCCGATGAACACCGCCGAGGTCGCCCCGGGCGGAACCCTGCGCGTCGGGCTCAACTACCAGAACTTCCTGCTCGTCTCCGGCGACGGGGCGGACGGCGAGCCGCGCGGAGTCGCGCCCGACGTCGCGCGCGAGCTCGCCCGCAGGCTCGGTTTGTCGATCGAGTGGCTGCGCTTCGATACGGCGGGCAAGCTTTTCGACGCGGTGAAGGCGGCGGATTGCGACGTCGGCTTCCTCGGCAGCGAGCCGCAGCGCGCGAGCGAGGTGGCGTTCACCGGAGCGTATCTGGAGATTCCGGTGACCTTCCTCGTGCCTGCCGGCTCGACCATCGGCGCCATCACCGAGGTCGATCGCAAGGGCGTGCGCGTCGCCGTGTCCGAGCGGAGCGCGTACGACCTCTATCTCAGCCGGAACTTGAAACAGGCGGAGATCGTGCGGGCGCCGGGGATCGCGGCGTCGTTCGACTGGTTCGTGGAACGCAAGCTCGAGGCTCTCGCGGGCCTGAAGCCGAAGCTCGTGGAGGAGAACGCCCGGATTCCGGGCTCCCGCATCCTCGACGGCCAGATCACCTCTGTGCAGCAGGCGATCGCCGCGCCGCGGGGCCGGGAGGTGACGGCCCGGTACCTGCGCGATTTCGTCGAGGACGTGAAGCGCTCCGGATTCGTCGCTCTAGCCATCGCGAACAACCGGGTGAAAGGAGTGAACGTCGCCTCATGAACGAGGGCCTCAAAGTCTACTGGCGCCCCGGCTGCTCGAGCTGCGTGAAGGTGAAGGAGTTCCTCACCAAGCTCGGAGTCGAGTTCGAGTCCGTCAACGTCTCGGCGCGGCCAGAGGCGATGGAAGAGCTTCGCGCGCTCGGCGTTCGCACGGTGCCGGTCGTCTCGCGGGGGCGCGAGTTCGTCTTCGCGCAGGAGCTTGCCGATGTGTCCGCGTTCGTCGGGCGCGCCGTTACGTTCCAGCGCCTTTCGCCCGAGGCGCTGATGCGCAAGTGGCGAACGGTGCTCTCGGCCGCGCAGCGCCACGCGATGCAGATTCCGCCGGAGCGCGTGACGGAACGGGCGACCGCGGGCCGCGACCGCAGCATCCGGGACCTCGCCTACCACGTCCACCAGGTGCCGGACTCGTTCCTGCAGGCCGTGGAAGACGGCGTACGGGATCTGACGTCGGTCTACAACACGCCGCCGCCTGCGCACGTCACCTCGGTCGCGCACATCCGCGATTACGGGATCTCCGTCCTCGAGCGGCTCGACCGCTGGTGGGAGCGCGACGGGAAGAGCAACGCCGCGACCGCGAAGCTGGAGACGTACTACGGCGACCAGCCGCTGCACCACGTGATGGAGCGCTGCACCTGGCATTCGGCGCAGCATGCGCGGCAGATCATCGCCGTCCTGGAGCGGTTCGGGATTCGCGCGGACGGTCCGCTCACCCGCGAGGACTACGAGGGGCTACCCATGCCGGAGGCACTCTGGGAGTAGGCCGCTCGCCGAGTCGATAGTTACCCACGCGAGCGGGGTCTGAGCTCGCGCTGGTGCCAGATGGCGAGGACGCGGACGACGTCGTGCTCCTCGACGTAGTCGTACAACGCGATGTAACCCGTTTTTCCCCGCGAGATGACGAGCTCGCGCAGTTCCTGCTCCACTGGACGACCGATGAGCGGGTGCCGGGCAAGTATGTCGATGGCGTCGAGAATGCCGTCGATGGCATCCGAGATGACGGCCGCGCCTTCCTTTTCGAGGAATTCAGCCACCCGCTCGAGATCGGCGAGGGCCCGCCGCGAATACGCTATTTTCGCCAGGCTCTCGCCCTCGGCCGGAGGGCCTTCTTCCCGGCGGCGCGCGCCCGTACGTAGGCGTGGACCTTGTCGGCCGGGAAGCCCTTACCGGTTCGCGACATCTCTTCGCGCGCAGCAACGGCAGCCTGGACGAATTCCCGCCGGCGCTCCGCTTCCGACGTCCGCTGCTCGATCGCCTCGAGGAGGAAGGCGTGCATCGATTGCTCGCTGCCCTCGATGAGCCTTCCGATGCGCTCCTTCAGTTCTTTCGACAGCTTGATCGTGGTGGGGACCACACGCCACTCCTGGTACTACCAAGGTAGTACCGGAACAACGTCCGGTGTCAAGCAACGTCGCGGATGCGAGCTTCTTCCCGGGCCTTGCCTGTGTCGGTCTTGCCCGGGACCTGCGCCCGTGGTAGCACGCCCGCCCTTTCCGGAGGAGCGAGCCCATGGCGGTCGAGCGCACGCTGAGCATCTTGAAGCCAGACGCCCTCGAGCAGGGGGTCATCGGCAAGGTCATGACCATGTTCGAGCAGGCGGGCCTGAAGCCGGTGGCGATGAAGATGATGCACCTCACCCGCCTGGAAGCAGAGGGCTTCTACGCCGTGCACAAGGAACGGCCCTTCTTCAAGTCGCTCGTCGAGTACATGACGAGCGGGCCGGTCATCGTCCAGGTGCTCGAAGGCGAGAACGCCGTCGCCAAGAACCGCGAAGTGATGGGCGCGACCGACCCCGCCAAGGCAGCGGCGGGCACCATCCGGAAGCTCTTCGCGAAAAGCATCGAAGCGAACACCGCGCACGGCTCCGATTCGGTGGACAACGCCCGCACCGAGATCGCCTGGTTCTTCGCCCAGACGGAAATCGTCAGGTACGAGTGGAAGAAGAAGTAGCCCCCCGGCCGCCCGCAAAGCGGCCTTTCGGGCCTCGAAGAGGCGCCTGCCTGTACAAGGACCTATAAGAGACCAGTGGTCCTCGAGTGGCAATGGATCCTGCTCGTCGCCGGGCTCATCCTGGCGGCCTTCTTCTCCTCGGCGGAGACGGCGCTCACCGCCCTTGGTGAGGCCCGCGTCCAGCACCTGACCGGGACGCGCGGGGCGCGCGGCCGGCTCCTCAAGCTGTGGCAGAGGCACCCGGAACGGATCCTCTCCGCGCTCCTCCTCGGCGCGACCCTCGTGAACGTCGGGATGGGCTCGATCACCGCGCTCATCGCGGACCAGATGGGCCTCTCGAACGGGCTGGTCCTCTTCACCGGGATCACCACCGTCGTCCTGCTCATCTTCGGCGAGATCACCCCGAAGACGCTGGCAAAGCGCCACGCGACGGGTTTCGCGCTCGCGCTCATGCCCATCGTCGCGCTCGTCTATTTTCTTCTCTGGCCGCTCGCCTGGCTGTTCGTGCAGATCCCGCGCGGGCTTTCCCGCGCAATCAACGTCCAGTCGAAGGGAACGGAGTCCGTCACCTCGCAGGAGCTGGAGTACCTGATCGAGCTCGGCGCCCGGGAGGGATCGCTCGACAAGGTCAAGGAGCGGCTCCTCAGCTCGGTGCTCGCGTTCACCGAGGTGCTGGTCAAGGAAATCATGCTCCCCCGGACCCAGGTGGTCGCGCTCGACGCCGGAGCGACTTACGACGAGGTGATGAAGCTCGCGACGGAGAGCGAGCTGTCGCGCATCCCGGTCTACCGGGAGACGATGGACGACGTCGCGGGCATCCTCTACGTGAAGCTGATGCTCGCCGACATGCGCAAGAATCTCGATCCGAAGAACTTCCAGCTCTCGAAGTACGTGAAGCGGCCATTCTTCGTTCCCGAGGTGATGAAGGTGTCGCGCCTCCTCGCCGAGATGCAGCGGCGCAAGACGCACATCGCCATCGTGGTCGACGAGTTCGGCGGGACGAGCGGCATCGTCACTCTCGAGGACGTGGTCGAGGAGATCGTCGGCGAGATCCACGACGAGAGCGACGTCGAGGAGAAGAAGCTGCGCGTGCAGAGCGACGGCGTGGTGGTCGCCGACGGAGCGGTGTCGCTGCGCGAAGTGGAGCAGCAACTCGGGGTCGAGTTTCCCGAGGAGGGCGATTACGAGACCCTCGGCGGCTTCCTCACCGCTACCGCCGGCCGGGTGCCCCCGACCGGATCGCTCGTCGTCTGGGGCGGGCTCACCTTCACGGTGAAGATGGCGGACGAGCGGCGCGTCCTGAAGGTGGAAATCGCGCGCAAGCCCGCGGAGAAGCCGGCGGCGCTCGTCACCGTCCCGCCGGCAGCGAAGGTGCACTAGTGCTTCCCGTCGCCGGAAAACCCGACCTGCGCTCGATGACGCAGGCAGAGATTTCCGCTCTGGTCGAGCGGCTGGGCGAACGTCCGTTCCGGGCGCGGCAACTGTTCCGCTGGTTGCACCACAAGGGTGCCGCGTCGCTCGACGAGATGACCGATCTGCCTCTCCTCTTCCGCGAGCGGCTCGCCGAGGAGACGAGTCTCACCACGCTCGAGATCGACGGCGTCCAGGTGTCGCGCGACGGCACCCGCAAGTACCGGATGCGCACCGCCGACGGAAAGCTCATCGAATCGGTCTACATGCCCGACGAGGCCGGTCCCGACACATTCGATCCCGAGGAGGAGGTCGAGCCCGGGCGGCGGATCCGCCGGACCCTCTGTGTCTCGACGCAGGTCGGCTGCGCGATGGGCTGCGGATTCTGCCTCACTGCGACGATGGGGCTGGTCCGCGATCTCACGCCGGGTGAAATCGCCGACCAGGTCTACCGCGTGAACGCCGACCTGCGCGCCCTGCGCGATCCCACCATGGACGCGCAGAGGCCGCTCACCAATCTCGTCTACATGGGGATGGGTGAACCGCTCCACAATTACGATAACGTGAAGCGGTCCCTGGACCTGCTCCTCGACGACCAGGGCGCGAACTTCAGCCACCGGCACGTGACCGTCTCGACGAGCGGCCTCGTCCCGAACATCCGCCGCCTCGGCGAGGAGACGCAGGTGAAGCTGGCGGTGTCGCTCAACGCGACGACGGACGAAGAGCGCGCGAAGCTCATGCCCGTAGACCGCAAGTGGGACATCGCGGCGCTCCTCGACGCCTGCAGGAACTTCCCGATGAAGTACGGGCGGCGGATCACCTTCGAGTACGTACTGCTCCGCGGCGTCAACGACACCGACGCGGACGCTCATCGCCTCGCCGCGCTCGTCGCCGGCATTCCGGCGAAGATCAATCTCATCCCGTACAACGAGAATCCGGGCCTCGGCTTCGGCGATCCGGGAGCCGAGCGCGTGCAGGCGTTCCGGAGCATCCTCGAGAAGCACGGCCTCGTCGCCATGGTGCGCAAGAACCGCGGGCGGGACATCTCCGCCGCGTGCGGTCAGCTCGCCATCCAGGGACAGCGACGAAGGGAGATCGCCTAGTGCTCCTGGTCGTCGGAAGCGTGGCGCTCGACTCGGTCGAGACGCCGTTCGGGGCGCGCGAGGAAGTGCTCGGCGGGAGCGCCACCTACTTCTCGGCGGCGGCGAGCCTCCTCGCGCCGGTCGCCGTCGTGGGTGTGGTCGGCGAGGATTTCCCTCTCGGGCAGCTCGAGTTCCTGCGCGCTCGCGGCGTGTCGCTCGACGGGCTCGAACGGGTCTCGGGAAAGACCTTCCGCTGGAAGGGCAGGTACGGATTCGATCTGAACACCGCGCAGACGCTCGACACGCAGCTCAACGTCTTCGCCGATTTCAATCCCAGGCTGGGCGAACGCGAGCGCAAGGCGGATCGGCTGTTCCTCGGCAACATCGATCCCGATCTGCAGATGCGCGTCCTCGAGCAGGTGGAGCGGCCGAAGCTCGTCTGCGCCGACACCATGAACTTCTGGATCGAGCGCAAGCGCGAGGCGCTCTTGCGTCTGCTCCCCCGCATCGACGTCCTCCTCGTCAACGACGCCGAGGCGCGCGAGCTCGCGGGAGAAGCGAACATCGTGAAGGCCGCCTCTGCCATCGAGCGCATGGGGGTGCGCGCTGTCTGCATCAAGCGAGGCGAGTACGGCGCGCTGCTCGTCTCGGGTAAGGAAGTCTTCTACGCGCCGGCGTTTCCGCTTTCCGCGGTCGTCGATCCGACCGGGGCGGGCGACAGCTTCGCCGGCGGGTTCCTGGCCCTCCTCGATCGCCTCGGCCGCGAAGACCTGCGGTCCTTGCGCCAGGCGGTGGTGATGGGCTGCACGATCGCGTCGTTCACCGTCGAAGCGTTTTCGCTCGATCGGCTGCGGGATCTCAGCCTCGCTGACGTCCGCCTGAGGTTCCAGCGGTTCCGCGAATTGACCGAGTTCGAGAACCTGCACTCAGGGTTCTAGCCGCTGAAGGCGAGCGTGAAGAGGAAATGCACCGCCGCCTTCTTGATGTCATCCTCCGGGCCCGGACCTTGCCCGGCCTGTCCCTCGCGCTTGATTCCGCTGAAATACGTGACGCCCGCTTCCAGGCCGACTCGCGGATGAGCGGCGGTGCGGATTCCCAGCGCCGCCTGTGCCGCAATGTTCGGGCTGCCCGTGAGCGGAAACTGCTCGAATGAAAGCGACTGCTGCAGGCTGAACACCTTTCCCACGCCGACGCCCGCGGAAGCATACGCGTGCGATCCCGAGTAGCGCAGATCGAGGAGGAGCGCCGCGGCCTGGTAGCCGGCCTTTCCGCTCGCTCCCGGGAGAGCCGCGGCGGGTCCCCCCGCAGGTCCAATCGCCGCGAAGATCCGCACCCCGGGCCGGAACCCCGGTGACGTAGACCCGACCCTTCCCGACACGACCGGCGCCCAGGGATAGGACTCGCCGAAGACCCTGCCGAGCCCGCCGCCTAACTCGAACTCGAGCGGCGCAGAGAGCGCCGGAGTCGCAAGCAGCGTCGCCATGGCGAGGGGAAGTGCCCGCATCCACTCGCAACTAACACGATTCGAGCACGACGCGGCCCCGCGGTCCGCGCAGGCCTCGTCTTGCACCGTGGGGGAGCGCGGTGTAGTCAGTGCCCGCCGCGATGCGGACCGCCATCCTAACGGACGTGCACGCGAACATCGAGGCGCTTACGGCGTGCGTCGCTGCGGCCGAGCAAGGGGGGGCCGACAGATTCGTGTGCCTCGGCGATACGGTTGGTTATGGCGCGAATCCGAACGAGGCTTGCGATTTGATCCGCGCCAAGTGCGAGTTCGCGCTCCTGGGAAACCACGACGCCGCCGTCGCCGGACGCATGGACTACAGCTACTACTACGCGGCCGCTCGCGAGGTGCTCGACTGGACGGCGGCGCGGCTCACCAAGGAGAACCTGGGCTGGCTGCGGTCGCTGCCCTATACCCGCGCGGAAGGGAACGTCCTCTACGGTCACGCGAGCCCCCGCGACCCGGCGGCGTTCGAATACATCTTCGCGCTCGAGCAGGCCGAGGATCTGGTCATCCGCACGCCCGGCGATCTCCCGCATCTGATCTTCATCGGCCATTCGCATCTGCAGCGGGCGTTCCTGCTCGGGCCCGACGTGCGCGACGTGTGGGAGGAGCACGTCAGGATCGAGGACGGCAGCAAGTACCTGTGCAGCATCGGAAGCTGCGGGCAGCCGCGGGACTACGATCCGCGCTCCTGCTTCGGGATCTGGGACGACGCGCAAAAGGTGGTCGAGTTCCACCGCGTGCAGTACGACGCGGACAAGACGGCCCGGAAGATACTGGACGCGGGTCTTTCCGCCCACTTCGCGCGGCGGCTTCTTCACGGCGTATGACCGGCTTTCCTCGCCATTTGCTCGATATCGAAAGCCTGCAGAAGGATCAGATCGAGGCCGTTCTCGCGCTCGCCGCCCGCTTCAAGCACGAGCGCGCGACGGAGCGCTCCGGAAAGCCCGCCCCTTCGCACCGTGACCTGCTCGAGCGCCGCGCCGTGGTCACCCTGTTCTTCGAGGCGAGCACCCGGACGCGAAGCTCGTTCGAGATGGCCGCCCATGCCCTCGGCGCGGACGTGCTCAGCTTCCAGAAGGACGCTTCCAGCGTGTCGAAGGGCGAGTCGCTCGCCGACACGGTCCGCAACCTCGAGGCGATCGGCGCCGACGTGCTGGTCGTGCGGCATCCTTGCGCGGGAGCATCGCGGGCCGTCGCACGGGTCGTGCAGGCTACCGTCATCAACGCGGGAGACGGATTCCACGAGCACCCCACGCAGGCGCTGCTCGACGCGCTCACGCTCCGCGAACGGCTGGGGTCGCTCGCCGGGAAAACCGTCGCCATCGTGGGAGACATCGCGCACAGCCGGGTGGCGCGCTCGAACGTCCATTGCCTGAGCAAGCTCGGGGCGCGCGTCCGGGTGGCGGGACCCGCGACGCTGATGCCTTCGGGGATCGAGAAGCTCGGATGCGAAGTCGCGCGCACCCTCGCCGACGCGCTTCGCGGCGCAGACGCGGTGATGGCGCTGCGCATCCAGCAGGAGCGCATCGCCGACGCGCGCATCCCCGGCGCTCGCGACTATTCGCGCGTCTGGGGCCTCTCGCCGAGGACGCTCGACCTTCTCCCGCCGGGAGCCGTCGTGCTGCATCCGGGACCTGTGAATCGCGGTGTCGAGCTTTCGCCGGAGGTCCTCGACAGCGATCGAAGCCTGGTGATGGATCAGGTGAACAGCGGAGTCGCCGTCCGGATGGCCGCGCTCGCGCTCTGCCTTCGCGCCCGGGTGTCGGCATGATCTTCCTCGAGGGCGGCCGCGTGGTCGATCCCGCCTCCCGTCTCGATGCGACGCGCACCGTCGTCATCGACGGCACCCGGATCCGCGAGGTCCGCGAGGCTCCCGCGAGCGGTTCCGAGCGCCAGGCGCACGAGGTGATCGACTGCCGCGGCCTGCTCGTCCTGCCCGGCCTCGTCGATCTGCACGTCCATTTGCGCGAGCCGGGAGAGGAGGGGAAGGAGACCATCGCGACAGGCAGCAAGGCGGCGGTCGCGGGCGGCATCACCACCCTCGTCGCCATGCCGAACACGCGGCCGGTCTGCGACAGCGCTTCGGTAGCGCGGTTCGTGCAGGCCCGGGCGCGGGAGGCGGGTCTCGCGCGCGTCCTGCCCGCCGGCGCGATCACCCGCGGATCCCTCGGCGAACAGCTTGCCGACATGGCCGAATTGAAGGAAGCGGGCTGCGTCTGCGTCACCGACGACGGCAGGCCGGTCATGTCGGCGGGGGTGATGCGCAGGGCGCTCGAGTACGCGGGAGACCTGGACCTTCCGGTCATGGTGCACGCGGAGGACCTCACGCTCTCGCACGGCGGCTGCATGAACGAGGGACCGGTCGCGACGCGGCTCGGGCTTCCCGGCGTGCCCGCCTGCGCCGAGGTGGCGATGGTCGAGCGCGATCTGCTCCTCGCCGAAATGACCTCTGCTCATCTCCACGTCGCGCACGTCAGCGCGGCAGGGAGCGTCCGCGCCATCCGCGAGGCGAAGGCGCGAGGCGTGCGGGTCACTTGCGAGGCGACCCCGCACCACTTCACGCTTACCGACGAGGCGGTGGCGGGGGCCCCGGCTTCCGTTCCCGCGTTCCGTCAGAGCGACGCGCCGGCCGTCGAGCCCTACGACACGCGCGCCAAGATGAATCCACCGCTGCGCGGCGAAAGCGATCGCCAGGCCATCGTCGGCGCGCTCGTGGAGGGGGTCATCGATGCGATTGCCACGGACCACGCTCCCCACGGCCAGCTCGACAAGGACGTGGAGTTCGTGAACGCGGCGAACGGCGTCATCGGGCTCGAGACGTCGCTCGCGCTCACGCTTGCGCTCGTCCGTGCGGGCGAGCTTCCGCTTTCCCGCGCGGTGGAGAGGCTCTCCGCGGGTCCCGCCAGGGCGTTCGGATTGCCTTGCGGGACGCTCGCGAAAGGCGCCCTGGCGGACGTCATCGTGGTGGATCCCGAGCGCGCCTTCCGGGTCGATCCGCAGCAATCGTTCTCCCGCAGTCGCAACACTCCATTTTCCGGATGGACCTTGCGCGGGCGCGTGTTACGCACGTACTTGGAGGGCCGGCTCGTGCATCTCCATGAGGAGGGTCGATGAGGAAGGCCACGCTCGTGCTCGCCTCGGGCGATGTGTTCGAGGGATTCGCCTGCGGCGCCTCGGGAGAGGCCGCCGGCGAAGTGGTCTTCAACACGAGCCACACCGGCTACCAGGAGATCCTCACCGACCCGTCGTACGCGGGGCAGATCGTCACCTTTACCGTGGCGGAGCTGGGAAATTACGGCGTCCACCACGGCGACGAGCAGGCAGCCGTTCCGCAAGTCCCCGGATTCGTCGCCCGCCGCGTCTGCCGCGAACCGAGCAACTGGCGCAGCGACGAGCCCCTCCTCGGCTGGCTGTCGCAGCATGGCGTGGTCGGCATCGAAGGCGTCGATACCAGGCGTCTCGTCCGCGTGCTGCGCAGCGCGGGAGCGCAGCAGGGCATCATCGACTCGTCGGGCGCCTCCGCGCACGCGTTGATCGAGAAGGCGCGCAAGCTGCCCGGGATGGAAGGACAGGATCTCGCCACCAAGGTGAGCACGAAGAGTCCGTACGAGTGGAAAGAGGGCGTTTCAGGCCGGACGCCGGAGCCGCCGAAGCACGACGTGGTGGTAGTCGACTACGGCGTGAAGCGCGGGATCCTCCGCCAGCTCGTCGACGTGGGTTGCCGCGTCACCGTGGTGCCGTCGCAGACCAAGGCGGCGGACGTCCTCGCCCGCAAGCCGGCGGGCGTCGTCCTCTCGAACGGCCCGGGCGACCCTGCGGCCGTAGTCGGAGCCGACCGGCAGGCCGCGGAGTTGCTCGGCAAGGTGCCTGTCCTCGGCATCTGCCTCGGCCACCAGATCCTCTCCCTCGCCGTCGGGGGTAGGACGTACAAGTTGAAGTTCGGCCATCGGGGCGCGAATCATCCGGTGCGCGACCTCCTGGGGAACTCCATCGACATGACCTCCCAGAACCATGGCTTCTCGACCGAGGAGGCGAGCGTGCGGGGAAAGGCGGTCGTCACCCATCGCAACCTCTACGACGGAACGGTGGAGGGGATCGCGGTTCCCGAAGCGCGGATGTTCGCGGTGCAGTACCATCCGGAAGACAGTCCCGGACCACACGATTCGCGGTATCTGTTCCGGCGGTTCCTACAGATGATCGAGCGCTAGACCATGGTGCAGCCGCAGATCGATCAGCTGCTCGCCTGGGCGGCGCGGGACGTCAACGACATCGTCGACGCGAAGAAGGAATACTTCGGCGCTACGGGCGGCGAGGTACACGAGGACGACCGCTGCTTCGAGCAGCGCATGCAGGCGTTCTTCAACTGGTACCTGCTCGACCGGGCGAAGAACGGGACGACGCCGGTCCAGCGGTTCCTGCAGGAGCAGGGCGCCTCGCTCGAATCGCGGGACAAGGACGTGATGCTGGGGCTCACGCAGTCGCGGATCGGCCTGTACGAGTATCGCGGGCGGCGCGGGTTCTTGCGGCCGCCCAAGCAGGGGCAGGTCCGGGTCCGCGACATCATCACCTCTGACGACTTCAACGTCACCGAGCGGCGGCAGATGCACGGCCTGGAGATCGGCGACATCTTCGAGGCGCGGCTGGTCCCGGTCGGCGGCACGTACCACTTCTCCAGCTCGTTCACCTATCACCCGCGCGGAATGCGACGCGCCATCCTGCGCGAAGTGAAGCGGCGCAAGAAGCAGGGCCAGGTGCCGGTCCGCGACCTGCTCTGGGAGCTCGAGCGGATGCAGCTCCAGTCGGAGCGGTTCAAGAACGTGAGCATCGAGGCGATCTACGATTTCGACAAGCCGTTCCTCGGGCCGCGCGGTCGCAACCGCGGTGAGGCGGCGTGAGCGAGGAACGTCCGCTGCCGTGGCGGATGCTGTCCATCTTCTTCGTTCCCTTCGCGGGCCTCGCGGTCGCGACGGGGCTGCAACGCTGGTTCGACGGGCCGGCGGCGGCGGGCGATGCCCTCTTGCGCTGGCTGCTCTTCGCGTCGGTCGCGGGACTCTTCGTCGGTGGCATCACCGGTCTCGTCCTCGGACGGAACCGCGCCGAGCGGTACGGCTGGACGTTCTGGGGCGTCGTCGGGCCCTGGTGCGTGACGGTCGCCGTCACCGGTATCCTGACGGGGGCGCTCCACCTCAGGGAGCGGTGGGCGGACCACGAGGTTGCGGCGTGCCGCGCCGCGGGCCGCGCGGTGTGCACGCCGAGCGAGTTCCGCGCCGCGTGCGCGGGATCGGCCGCGACCGACGAGGCCATCCGAGCCGCTGCGCTCCGCGAGCTCGGCGTTCCCGTCAGCAAAGACTGCGTTCAAGGCCGGTGCCGGTCGCAATGGTCCTACGACGGCCCCTGGACGGCGGAAGGATCGACGACGCGGCAGATCTGCGCGGTCGTCGGCGACGGCCATGCGGCGCGGTGGATGCTCCTCGCAGACGACGAGCAGTGACGCGCTCAGCGGACCGTGCTCTCCGGATCGTGTTTCGACGCCGCGCCCGGGAAGCTCAACGTCTTGAGCAGCTCGCCACGGTTCTTCGCAACCGCCTTGTCGAGGAACGCGCGGGCGTCGTCGAGCGAGTCGAGGAGCCGCTTCGGCTTGCGCTTCATCTTCGGATCGGAGAGGAGCGCGTGGGTGAGCCAGGGAAAGACCGCGGTCACGTCGGTGTGGACGTAGATCGATCCCGCCTCCACCGCCTCGACCGAAACCTTGCCCCAGGTGTGTCCCTCGCCGGCCGGACACGAGCTGAGCGCGCCGTTGTCCACCGGATCGACGCAGAACTGCACGTCGATGTCGAAGCCCGTGGTGGGCACGAAGAGGATCTGGTCGAGGAGCGGCTCTCCCTGCAGCGTGTAGTTCTTGGGAACGCCTCCGCCCAGGATCCAGATGGCGAGGCGGCCGCGCCCGACCTCGTGCCGCGCATAGTGCTGCAGGGCGGCCATCGCGTAGACGTCGTCGTTGATGTCGATGGCGAACTTGAACCGGTCCGGGAAGAGGCGGCGCAGCTTAACGGCGTTGAGGAAGATCGATCCGTCCTGCACGGCGCCGACGAAGATGGGCACTCCCGACTTGAAACAGCTGGAAAGGAGCGACGGCTGCTCGACCCCGAGAGCCTTCTCCATCCGGGCGAGGTCGCGGCCGAGCAGGGCGTGGAACTCGGGCGTGGTCATGCTCCGCTGGTAGTCGGGCGCCTGCATGAGGGCGCTGAAGAGCCTGTCCGTGTCGAGGAGCGCCTCCTCCCAGAAGCCGAGATCGTAGATGCGGATGATGCGCGCGAGCCGCAGTTGCAGGTCGCCCGCGTTGGGATTCACCTCGCGGATGCGGTGGCCGATGATCCGGTGGGCGTCGTGGTAGAGGTTCGCGCCCGTCGTCGTCAGCGCCGAGATGATGCCTTTCTCGACCAGCGGGATGAGGCAGCTCTGGTGCAGGCCGGCGGGGGTCATGGCGCCGGATAGAGTGAGGAAGATGCTGCAGTCCTCCTCGACGGAGCGGCGCATCAGCTCGTACGCCGTGCGCAGTTGCCGGCCGACGTAGGCGCCGAAAGCGTGATCGAGCAGATCGCGGGCGGATTCGCGGCCGGTGATCGGCCGGGGATCCACGCGGCGCGCTTTCTGGAAAGGCTTGCGGAGCTCCGTCTTGCGAGGGGTGGGCATATGGGGGCGGCACTGTAGAGCACAACGCGCTCGGTTCGTAGATCGAAGGCGTTCGACATTGCGCAGGCGATTCAAACCGCTGCGCTCGGAAATGCCGACGTGAGATACGTATCGAACACGTACCCGGCGTCGTAGCGATTTTCCGCACTTGATTCTTGCCGCCGCCCTCGGCGCGTGTCTGCTACGGTGCGCCGCCATGTGCACGCTCGCCTTCGTGCTCCGGCCCGCGCCGGGGATCGCTTTTGCCGCCTCGGGGAACCGCAACGAGTTTCTCGCTCGGCCGGCTCGCGAACCGATGGTGGAGCGGGGATTCATGACGGCGCTCCTGCCGCGCGACCTGAGGTCGGGTGGCACCTGGCTCGGCCTCAACGCGCACGGGCTCTTCGTCTGCCTCACCAACCGGCGCGGAGCGGTGCTCGATCCCGGACGCGTCTCGCGCGGCCAGCTGGTGGTCGAGGCGCTCCGGAGCACGAGCGCCGCCGCGGTCAGGGACTGGATCGCGGGCGTTCCCGCGAACCGGCACAACGGATACCACCTGCTCTTCACCGACGGGAGCGAAGCAGGGGTAGCAGTTTGCGACGGCACACGCCTTCAGATGCGGGTGGTCCGGGACGGCGAGCTCACCGTCGTCACCGAACGGAGCTATGGAGCTGGAGAGGGCCTTCGCGAGGCGGAGGTGTGGCGCGAGTGCCATCCGCTGTTCGTCGGCGGCGAGCTTTCCGCCGCGAAGCTGCGTCCGCCGATGCAGCAGCATGGGCAGATGCCCCTCGAGGGCGCGTGCGTGCACGCGGACGACCTGGGGTCCGGGACGCGATCGTCGATCCAGCTGGTGGTACGCGACGACCGGACGGTGGAGATGCTCTGGACCGAAGGCCACCCGTGCACGGCGGAGGCGATCGACTACGGCGCGCAGGCGACCGCGCTCCTGGCGAGCCAGGTCATTTCTTCTTCATAGGCGGCAGCAAGCCGCGCGCGAACGTCCGTGCCAGGGCCGGCAGCTCGAGGGCCGACTTGAGGAGCGACAGGGCGAGGCCGAGAGGCGTCGCGCCCTCCGCCTCGATCGAGACGCGCTCGCCCGTGCTCATGTCCTCCGCCGCACCCCGGGCGATGGTGTGGCTCCCGTCGGACCGGATCTCCACCACCAGCCGGGCCACGACCGGCGGCTCGCGCTTCGCCTCGATGGGCCCGCTCTCCTTGGGGCGCAGTTCGTCCGGCACCTGGAAAGTATAGTGCCTCGGTGCCGTTCCCGCGCCCTCCAAGGACGCTCCGTGCCATAGGCTTCGACGACGCTCCGTTCGCGCACCTCGCGGCGAAACGGGTGCGCATCTTTGGCGCCGTCTGCGCGGGGACCCGCTTCGAGGGCCTCGTCGCCGGTTCGGTGCGGCGCGACGGCTGGAACGCGACGGACGAGATCGTCCGGCTGCTCCGGGGCGGGAAATTCCTCCCGCAGATCCATCTCGTCCTGATCGACGGCATCGCGTTCGGAGGGTTCAACGTCGTCGATCTTCACGAGCTCTCGGTTCAGCTCGGCAAGCCGTGCGTCGCCGTGATGCGCCGCCCTCCGCGCTTTCCGCTCATCGAGGCGGCGCTACGGCGGCTGCCGTCGCCGGACCGGCGTCTTCTGCGCATCGCCCGGGCGGGGCCGGTGCACGTGGTTCCGACTTTCGTCTTCCAGGTGCAGGGCGCGGGAGCAGACGAGACCGCGGACGCATTGCGCCGCCTCACCGATCGCGGCAACGTCCCGGAGGCGCTGCGGCTCGCGCATCTGATCGGCGCGGCGGTCGTGCACGGAGAAAGCGGGAGGCGGGCATGATTGAAATCCTCCGGGGCGACATCACGAAGCTCGACGTCGACGCGATCGTCAACGCGGCCAACGAGTCGCTCCTCGGCGGCGGAGGCGTGGACGGAGCCATCCACCGCGCCGCGGGTCCGGAGCTGCTCGCGGAGTGCAGGAAGCTCGGAGGCGCCCGGACGGGCGAAGCGAAGCGCACGCTCGGCTACCGCCTGCCGGCCCGCTACGTCATCCACGCGGTCGGACCCGTGTGGCACGGAGGAGGGCAGGGCGAGAGCGGCCTGCTCGCGAGCTGCTATCGCCAGAGCCTGCAACTCGCTTCCGATCTGCGCAGCATCGCCTTCCCGGCCATCTCGACGGGCGTGTATCGATTCCCGCTCGAGCCCGCGGCGCGGATTGCGGTGCGCGAGGTGAAACGATTCCTGGAAGGCGGCGGGCACTCCGTCGAGAAGGTCGTCTTCTGCTGCTTCTCGGTGGAAGCCGAAGACGTGTACCGGAAAGTCCTCGCCGCGACTTGATTACTGCGGGCCGGTGGCCTGGACGAGGAAGGCGGGATCGAATCCGAGATCGCGGATGGCCGCGTCCCATACCTTTTCCGTGGGCGTCTCGAAGATACGCTCTGCGCTCGCCTTGCCGGTGAGCCATCCGCCGACGACCACCTCGCGCTCGAGTTGCCCGGGTCCCCACCCCGCATACCCGAGACAGAGGCGGTAGTCCTGCGGGTCGCCCTCGAGGAGGGGCTTCAGGCTGTCGGTCGAGACGCTCAGCCAGATTCCGTCGTGCACCTGGACCGACTCGGGAACGTTCGGACGGCGATGGAGCAAGAAGCCGCGCTCGGGCGATACCGGACCGCCGATATAGGCGCTGCCCGCCCGCGGGTCGACGACGATCCCCTGCTCCTTGCCGATGTCGCGGAGCGGGATGTCCGCGGGGCGGTTGAAGACGATTCCCATGGCCCCGGCTTCGGAATGCTCGATGAGCAGCACCACGCTGCGCGAGAAGTTCGGGTCCTCCATCTGCGGGACCGCGATGAGGAGACCTGGTGCGAGGTCGAGCACGACCGAAGCATACGATCGAGGGGCCCTCGATGCCACAGCCGAGCGCACGGTCCGCTCCGGAATCCGGAGAATGTGCGTCGGCCGCGCGGCGAAGCGTTCGGCCAACCCGAGCTAGAGCCAGAGCCGGAAGAAGTAGAAGAACTGCTCGCGGATACGCTGCCAGACTCCGCGTTTCGACCACCCCGCGAGGCTGATCTCCTCGCTCTTCTGCAGGTCGCGCTCGAACTGTTCTTCCAACACCCGGCAGGCGTCCCGGTCGACGACGGAGAGAGCCACCTCCCAGTTGTACTGGAGGCTCCGCTGGTCGAGGTTGTACGACCCGATCGAGCACCAGCAGGAGTCGACCGTCAGCGTCTTCGCGTGCAGCATCGTCGGCTGGTACTCGAAGATCCGCACTCCGGCGCGGAGCAGTGTTCCCCAGGTGAACCGGCTCGCGTCGCGGATGCCGGGGACGTCGTTGTACCGGGGGACGAGAAGGCGGACGTCGACGCCGCGGCGTGCGGTCCTTCGCAAGGTCCTGCGCCAGCGGCGATTGGGGATGAAGTAGGCGCTTTGCACGAGGACGCGATGACTCGCGAGGGCGACGGCATGCTGGAGGTGCCGTTCGATGAGCCTGCGGTCGCGGAAGCGGCCCACCACCAGCGCCTGCACGCGGGCGCCTTCCCCGTCCCGAGGCGGCGGGAGCGGATGTGGCGGGTGCGCCCGGTGCGCCGCGGGGAGGGCACGCATCGCGGGCTCGCGATCGGGAACGGCGTAGGTCCAGGAGTCGAAGAAGTAGCGCCGTACGTCGTGGACGGAGGGTCCCTCGACGCGGGCGTGGACGTCGTGCCAGCCCTTGCCGCCCCAGTCCACGGGCGCGTAGTCGTCGCCGATGTTCATCCCCCCGACGAACGCCACCTCCTCGTCGACGACGAGGATCTTGCGGTGATCGCGGACCGACCAGCCCCACCGGGCGCGCCATGGGCCTACCGGGTGGAAGGTTGCGAGGTGCACGCCGCAATCGAGCAAGGCTCGCCGATCGGCGGAGGAGAAGCCCCACGACCCGGCGCCGTCGACCACCACGCGGACCTCGACGCCCGCGAGGGCGCGGTCGCAGAGGGCGTGGTGGAACCGGCGTCCGGCAGCGTCGCTTTCGAAGATGTACGTCTCGAGCAGGACCTCGCGCCGGGCGGAAAGGATCGCGCCGAGCATCGCGGGATACGCGGCCGCGCCGTCGACCAGCACCTCGACGCGGTGCCCCGGCCGCATCCGGTGCGGACTCAGGCAATAACGTTCGACGGCGGACGACCCGGGGGCCGCCGCCTTCTGCAACTCGCCCTGCTCTCGCACGTCAGCCGGCGAAAGGATTCATCGACAGCATCCCGCGCTTGCCCTCTTTCTCCTTGTTCTCCTCGGCGGTGGGCAAGGCTTCCTTCTGCTTGTTGATGTTGGGCCACTTCGTCGCGAGGTCGGCGTTGAGCGCCGTGTACTCCTTCCACTTCTCGGGGAGGTCGTCCTCCGGGAAGATGGCCTTGGTGGGGCAGACGGGTTCGCAGGCCCCGCAGTCGATGCACTCGTCGGGATGGATGACGAGGAAGTTCTCCCCTTCGTAGAAGCAGTCGACGGGGCAGACGGCTACGCAATCGGTGTACTTGCACGCGATGCATGGCTCGGCAACGACGAATGCCATGGGAGCTGGCCTCCGGCGGAAGGTGTGATGTGGACGGCGGGGAAGTTAGCACAGAGGCGGTGTCTCGCGCCCCTTCCCGGCGACTGGCCGGGCGTAGAGGCACTGCCCGCGGCGGCCGGGGGGTCTAGATTCCGCCCATGCCGACGCTATTCGCGGTGCTGGTCGCAATCCTTGCGCAGGCCCCCTGGGACATGGCCAAGCACGCCGCGGGGAGGGCGACGACCGGGAAGCTCGAGGGCGAGATCAACAAGAGGCTCCTCGCGGAGTCGCGCAAGAACCAGTGCAGCTTCAAGACGGACACGGACGTCCTCGACAAGGGCTGCGACAAGAAGCTGCGCAACCTCGCCGGCGCGCTCATAGACGCGAAGAAGAGGCTCAACTCCGCCCACGTGCAGAACTTCAAGTTCGAGGTGAGCGGCCACACCGACACTTCCGGCAACGCTTCGCACAACAAGGAGCTTTCGGAGAAGAGGGCGGCGGTGATCGCGAAGGAGCTTCAGGCGCGCGGCGTGCCGCAGAACGAGATCGTCGCGGTCGGGAAGGGGGCGCAGCAGCCGGTGGTGAAGCCGGACGATACGGCGGCGAAGAAGGCGAAGAACCGCCGGTACGAGGTCCGCGTCCGGTTGTGAGGGTGCGCGCCGCGCGCTCGGAGTCGCGGCGCGCGAAGGTCGCTACTGCTTCGGGTTGTCCGCGAGCCGCACCGCCACGGGCTTGTCGGCGAGTCGGACCGCCACGGGCCCACCTTTGACGGGGATGCTGCCGGTCTGGCGGAGCTTCGAGCCGTCGAACCGGAAGACGGTCAGGTTCTTCTCCACCATGTTGCCGACGAGGATGGTCTTGCTGTCGGGCGTGAACAAGACGCCCTGCGACCAGTGGCCGATCGGCGCCTCGCCGATCTTCTTCAGCGATTTGCCGGCCACTTTGAAGAGCACGAGCTTGCCCCCGTCGTTGTAGAACGGGAACTCCTTCGCCTTGTTGCTTCCGTTGACCACCACCACGCCGGCGAGCTTTCCGTCCGGCGAGATCTTGATGCCTTCGGGCGTCTGGCCCCCTACCGTGGTGGTCTCGACGACTCGGGGCGGCTTCGATTCCAGATCGATGACGCTCACCGTGTCGATGTCGCCTCCACCCTTGCCGATGTTGGCGACCACCGCGACCTTGCCGTCGCTCGAGATGTCGACGCCGTAAGGACGGAGGCCCGCGTAGATGTCGCGCTTCGTGTACTCGACCTTCGTTCCGTCGATGGAGAGCACGGAGATGCGATCGTCTCCGTCGCGCGTCGCCAGCGCGGTCTTCCCGTCCGGCGAGATCGCGACGTGGCTCACGCCCGACTTCTCGTCGCCGAGCGCGAGGGTGCCCGCGGCGGACACGGTCTTCCCTTCGATGGTGAAAATCGAGATGGAACCGGCGTTGCGATTGGCAACGAGCGCGAGCGTTCCCTGCCGGTTGATGGACACGCCGGAGGCGCCCTTGCCGGCCTCGAGCGTCGCGATTACCGCCGGGGGCTTTGCGCGCAGATCGATGACCGATACCCGGTTGTCGGCGACCGTCTTCGTGGGATCGGCGGGATCGACCTTCTGGGAAGAGGTGACGAGGGCGAGCGATTCGTCCGGGGTGATGGCGACGCTGAAGGGAGGGCCGACCACGCTTCCTGGCGCCTCCACCTCTCCGATGACCTTCGGCGGTGAGGCCTTCAGGTCGATCACCGTCACGGTATCGGGCTTCGGATCGGCGACGATCTTCACCACGCCGTTCACGAGATTGACCTTGTTGTCGTTCGAGGAGACGGCGATCTGGGCCGAGGCGGGTGCGACGGCGAGAGCGACGGCGACGGCGGGCAGCCAGCGCGATTCGAATCTCATTTGATCTCCTGGTGGGTGTCCCGGGTGGGCGGCGAAGTATACGCGCGGTCCGTGCGGCGTCGTATACGAACCGAAGGAGGTCGCGCAATGACCGGAGCCGAATTGATGCGCGATCGATTACGAAATGACGCTCGAGCGGATGCCGGACCCGAAGCGCGATCGGGTCAAGCTCGTCACGCATGGAAAGTTCCTGCCGTACCGCAAAGTACTGATGCCAGCGGCTCGCCCGGCTGCCTGCCTTGCCAACGAGCGAGCGGTGTAGGAATGTGAACGGGCTGCAAGGCTGCGGATGCCACCTCTGATCCGCGTTTTTGCACGCCCCGGAGCCGCGATGCGCACCGCGCTACGAACCTGCCAACCACTGGCTGGTTTGCTCCTGCTCCTCAACGCCTGCTCGGGGGATTCGGGAACCCAGGGCCCTCCCGGTCCACCCGGTCCCAAAGGCGATCTCGGACCGCAAGGGGCAGCCGGTCCACAGGGGCCTGCCGGCCCGACCGGCGCAGAAGGTGTTTCCGGTGTCATCGGTCCGGCGGGCCCGAAAGGGGATCCGGGTCCGCAGGGGCCCCAAGGATTGACGGGGTCGTCAGGTCCGACGGGGCTGCAGGGACCGACAGGGCCGCAAGGACCCCAGGGACTGCAGGGCGCGGCGGGGCCGCAAGGGGCCCGCGGCATGACGTGGCGCGGGGACTGGGACGGCGGCGCTTTCTACGAGATCGACGAGGCGGTGGTGTTCGCGGGCTCCTCGTACATCGCGGTGCGCGCGAATACGGCAAGCCCTCCGCCGTCCGCGGACTGGAGCGTCCTCGCGAGCGCGGGAGCGGTCGGCGCCCAGGGCGCGCAAGGGCCGCAAGGGCCCGAAGGGCCTCAGGGACTCACAGGTCCACCGGGAGTGCAGGGGCCACAGGGAGTGCAGGGGCCACAGGGACTGCAGGGGCCAACTGGTCTCACGGGCGCGACGGGCGCGGCCGGGGCGCAAGGACCTCAGGGCGCGGGTGGACCTACGGGCGCAACTGGCGCGACCGGTCCGCAAGGTCCGCCGGGACCGGCCGGCACCTCGGTAGTCGCGACGGTGCTCAGCATCGGCGACGCGCAGTGCCCGTTCGGCGGCACGAAGTTCCAGACCGGTTCGACAATCTCGTTTGCTTGCAACGGCGCCCCCGGGGCCTCGGCCAGTCATTTTTCGATAGAGGGGGACGTCGGCCGGCGTGGCTCGTTGACGCTCGTGCACAACCTGGGCACGCCGCAGGTCACCGCTACGCCGTGGGTGCGGGACAGCGCGGGCATCTGGAAGATGCTCAGCGTGTCGCCCGGTCCGGTGAAGATCTCGGCTGCGACGCTTGGTGACGCCCTTGCGGCGTACTGGCCGTTCGAGGACGGCTCGCTTCCATTGGTCGACGTGACGGGCGCTGGATTCGACCTGACCGTCAGCGCCGGCAACGCCGTCACCGCGGCCGGCAAAGTCGGGAACGCCGTGCGGTTCGACGGGGCGAGCGCGTTGCACACCCGGCTGGTCGGTATCCCGCCGGGCGCCGAGCTATCTTTTGGAGGCTGGATCTTCCTGAACGCTACGGGATACGCGAATGAAACGTGGATCATCGCGGCGCCCGGATCGCTGACGAGCAATACGCCGGCGTTTGCGCTGTTCGTGAATGGGGACAACACCTTCCAATGCCAGGGCGGGAGGGCGTCGACGGCGCGCCGACTGTCCGGCTGGCATCACGCCGTGTGCACGGTCGATCCGGACACGATGCTCCAGCACTTGTACGTCGACGGCGTCGAAGCAGTCGCCCCCTCGACCTTCGACACGCCCCTCGCCACCATCCTGTTCGTCGGGGGAATCCCGCCGCCGTTCCGGAATGCGAGGTTCTTCGCCGGCCTTGCCGACGAGGTCTTCGTCGCGAATCGTCTCCTGTCGCCGGCCGAGATCCAGACCCTGATGCACGGCCTCGACGGGGTGTCCAGGTCGTCGGTGAAGGACTTCCGGGTCGAGGAGCCCGACAACGACACGGTCGTGCTCTACAACGACAACCGGCAACTGCTCCACCTGAGACTCGACGTCGGCCATTAGCACCGGGCACGATTTCCCAGTGGAGATTGTCGGTTGATCTGGATTTCTTCGGCGCGCCGAAAGGGACTACACTCCTTGGCGTGACGACCTCTCGAGACTCGCATGGATGGTGAGACCTGCCGGCTCTGCGGCGGCGATGGCCGCATCGGCAACGCCCTCGGGCGGAGCTCCGCCACCTGCCCGAGCTGCCATGGCTCGGGCCGGCGGCGCGACACTTCGGCCGGATTCCACGACGTCACCAAGACCAAGCCGTCGCACTATCGGCCGGTGGCCGCGCCTCCCTCCGGACCGAGAGGACCCGCCACCCCGGAAGGCGTGCAGCTGGCGCTCGACGTGAACTCGAGCACGATCCTCGCCGCGGACGCGAAGGCGAGGTTGGTCGCGGAGATCGTGAATCACGAGAGCACGCACGGGCGCTGCACGAAGACCTTCCTCAAGAAGATCCGCAAGCAGGCTAAACCGGGCGGCGCCTAGACTGATTATCGAATCGGCAAGAGGGGTGCCGCCTGTCCGAGACTTGCGACATCGCGATCGTGGGCGCTGGGGTCATCGGCTGCAGCGCCGCGTTCCATCTCGCCCGCATGGGCGTCGGCGGCGTGCGGATCGTGGAGCAGGAATCGCTGCCGGGTGCCGGGTCCACCTCCCGGGCCAACGGCGGCATCCGGGCCCAGTTCACCACCGACGTGAACATCGCCATGTCCTTGGCCTCGATGGAGATCCTCGACGGCCTGGCGAGCGAAATGGGGGATCCTCCCGTCTACCGGAAGGCGGGATACCTCTTCGTCACTGGCGATGCTTCGAAGCTCCGGGCGATGACGGCGGCCGTGGACTTCCAGCGAGCACGTGGCGTGTCCGTGGAAGTCCTCGACGAAGGCGGCGTGCGCAGCCGCGCCCCCTGGATCGCGGGGCCGGTCGCGGGCGGCACGTTCGGACCGCGCGACGGTTTCGTCGACCCTGGCCGGCTCACCAACTTCTTCCTGCGGGAAGCGACGCGTGCGGGCGTGCAGATCCGCTACGGCGCCGGCGTGAGCGCCATCGAGCGCGACGGCTCCGCGTTCCGGCTGCGCACCGGGGCCGGAGATCTGCTCGCGCAGATCGTCGTGAACGCCGCCGGCCCGAGCGCGAAACAGGTCGCCGCGCTGGTCAATGTAAAGCTGCCGGTCGAGCCGGTGCGCCGGCACATCCTCATCAGCGGCCCTTGCGCCTCGCTGCCGACCGTCATCCCGATGGTGATCGATGCGGACTCCGGCGTACTGGTGCGCCGCGAGGGCGACCGCGTCCTCATCGCTTACTCCAATCCAGACGAGCCGACGGGCTTCAACCTGCGATTCGACCCGGAATTCGCCGAGCGCATCGCCGAGCCGCTCGAACGCCGGTTCCCCGCGGTATCCGCGGCGGGAATCGACCTACGGCGGAGCTGGGCGGGCCTCTACGAAGTGACGCCTGATCACCACGCGGTGATCGGTCCCTCCGGAGTTCCCGGATTCCTCCTCGCGAATGGCTTCTCGGGACACGGGGTGATGCACGCGCCGGCGGCAGGACGCGCGGTCGCCGAGTTGATCGCGCGCGGACGCAGCGTCAGCGTGGACATCTCCTCGCTGTCGCTCGATCGCTTCGCGCGGGGCGAGACGATCCACGAGCAGATGATACTGTAGAGCGCTTGCGGCAGGTTCGCATCGGTTTCTCGCGCGGGAGATGGCGATGCCCAGCAAATTGCATTCGTCTTCGATAGCGGCGGTTCTCTTTTGCGTGGCGCTCGCCGCGCGCGCGGAGGAATTCCCGGACGGAGAAGGAAAGGAGATTGTGGCCGCGACCTGTACCGTCTGCCACACGTTCGCGAGCCGCGTCGGCGCGGGATATACCGCAAAGGGTTGGCAGACCGTGATGCGGATGATGATCAACCATGGCGTGGCGATTCCGCCTGGCAAGCAGGAGATCATTACTCAGTACTTGATCAAGAATTTCCCCGAAAAGCCGAAGCCCGCGGGCGCCGTGATCGCCGGGCCGGCCAGGGTCGCCATCAAGGAATGGCAGGTCCCCACCCCGGGGTCTCGCCCCCACGATCCGCTGGCCGCGAGGGACGGATCGCTCTGGTACACGGGTCAGATGGCGAACGTGCTGGGGAGGGTGGATCCCGGGAGCGGTAAGATCAAGGAGTACCGGCTCACCACTCCGCACTCGGGCCCCCACGGACTCGTCGAGGATCGGTACGGAAACATCTGGTACACGGGAAACACGGGCGCGCTGGTCGGCAAGCTCGATCCGAAGACCGGGGCGGTTACCGAATACAAGATGCCCGATGCGGAGGCGAAGGATCCGCACACGCTGATCTTCGATCAGAAGGGAATTCTCTGGTTCACGGTGCAGAACGCGAATCGGGTGGGGCGGCTCGACCCTGCGACGGGCGAGATCAAGCTCCTCACTCCGCCCTCGCAGAAGTCTCGTCCTTACGGGATGGCGGTCGATTCCAAGGGGGCGGTCTTCTTCGTCCAGTTCGGCATCAACAGCGTGGGACGCGTCGATCCGCGCACTTTGGACATTCGCGAGTACCCGCTTCCCGATCCCGCTTCGCGCCCGCGCCGCATCGCGATCACGAGCGACGACGTCGTCTGGTACACGGACTTCTCGCGCGGGTACCTCGGGCGCCTCGATGCCGCGACCGGCAAGGTGACGGAATGGCAATCGCCGAGCGGGGCCAAATCCGAGCCGTACGGCATCTCCGCGATCGGCGACGTCATCTGGTACAGCGAGTCCGGGTCGACGCCCAACACCGTCGTGCGTTTCGACCCGCGCACCGAGAAGTTCCAGAGCTGGGCCATCCCCGGCGGCGGAAACATCGTGCGCAACACCTCGGTCACCCGGGACGGCAGCTTCGTTCTCGCGAACAGCCTGGTGAACGCGGTAACCCTGGTAGAGATATCGAAGTGAGGGTGGTAACGGGTGCGACAATTCCGCCCGTCCGCCACCTGCGATCGCGTGACGCACGTCAATGAACGGGCTTGCCCATCGATGAGATGAGATCCTTCCAAGATGCCCTTCGTCGATTTGCAGGATTTGCGCGTCCACTACGAGGAAGCCGGCTCCGGCCGTAACGTGCTCGTCCTCGTGCACGGCAATTTCGCTTCCTCGCGCTGGTGGCAGCGCGTCTTCGACCGCCTCCCGAGAGGCTTCCGCGCGTATGCGATGGACCTGCGCGGCTGTGGGCAGACGGAGTCGCGGTCCGGAGGCTACTCGATCCCGCGGCTGTCGAGCGATGTCGGCGCTTTCGTCGATGCGCTCGATCTGCCTGCCTTCCACCTCGTCGGCCACTCCCTGGGGGGCGCCGTCGCCCTCGACCTTGCACTGCGGCGCCCGGAGCGTGTGCGAAGCCTGGCGCTCGTCGCGCCCGCGCCGGCAGGTGGCCTCGCGGCCATGCGCAACGGCACCTCGCATTCCGCCAGGATGCTGCGGTCGGTTTCCGGCGGCGCGCTATCCATGTTCGCCATGCGCGAGGCGTATCGGATGCACGGCGCGTTCGGGACGAAACGGCTGATGCTTCGCGACGCGCTCGCCAAGATGATGCCCGGGGCGACGCTCGACGCCGGCGATTTCGAGGCGCTGCTCGACGATGCGGCGCGTTTGCGTCCCGAGGCGGTGGTGGGCTTCTTCCAGGCGCTCGACGAGTGGAACGTCGAAGAGCAGTTGCCGGGTTTCGAGGTTCCCACCTTGATCGTTGGCGGAGGCAAGGACGTTCTCGTTCCCATGGCTGAGCTGGAGAAAATGGCGCACCTCATGCGGCACGGCGAGCTTCGGGCCTGGCCCGAGGTCGGCCACTCGCCGCAGATCGAGCGGCCGGACGAGTTCGTCGACCTGCTGATCGCCTGGACGGCGCGGGCCCGCAAGGGCGCGTGGAAGCGCGCGCTCCTCCGTTTCCTCGAGCGGATGCGCGGCTTCTTCCGATCCGGCTCGCGTCCCCGCTCTCTGCCCGCGGCCTTGTAATCGCTTCCGGCCGCGGCGCGGTGTAGACGATTGGCATGGCGACCGTGGGACTCGTCGGTGGTCTCGGGCCGGAATCGACCATCGATTACTACCGGCGCGTGATCCAGGTCTGGCAGCGGCACGATCCGAAGAGCTTTCCTTCGCTAGTGATCGATAGCCTGGACGTCCAGCGCGGGCTCGCGCTGGTTGCGAGCGATCGCAAAGGTCTCGCCGAGTACCTGTTCGGCTCCGTCCGGCGCCTCGCCGGAGCGGGCGTCGACTTCGTCGCCATGTCCGCCAACACCGCGCACATCGTCTTCGACGAGCTGGCGGCGCGCTCGCCGGTGCCGATGCTCAGCATCGTCGAGGTCTGCGCCGACGAAGCGAAGCGCCGCGGCCTGGCGCGCCTGGGCCTTCTCGGCACGCGATTCACCATGGAAGCGGCGTTCTATCCGTCGGTGTTTTCGAGACGTGGAATGGAGATCGTCACGCCGGGCGCGGCGGAACGCACCGCGGTTCACGACCGCTACGTCGGCGAGTTGCTGAAAGGCGACTTCCGCGACGAGACCCGGCAATGGATCATCGCGCTCATCGCCCGCTTGCGAGACGACGAGCGCGTCGACGGGATCATCCTCGGAGGAACCGAATTGCCGCTGCTGTTGCGGGAGGAGACGATTGCGGGTCTCCCGACGCTCGACACGACGGCGCTGCACGTCACGGCCATCGTGGACCGGCTGCGACGGCTTTGATCCTCAGAACGTCCACCCGATTCCTGGAGCGAGCTTTCCATCCCTGGACGCGACGAGCACGGGGCTGGCGCTCGCCGCTCGCGCGCGAAGATCGCGGGGCGTCGTGGCGATGTCCCAGCCTGCATGGATGAGGGTGGCAGCGAATCCGATGCCCGCGGCAACTCCTCCCGCCGCGGCTACACCGGGATCATACGCCCGCTCGGACAGTCCGGCTGTCGCGGCGATCCCCGTTGCGGCGACGGTTCCCGTGACGAGAAGCAGCCGCACGCCGATCCGGCTCCACGCCGAGCCATCTCCCGCGACGGCCCGCCCGACGCTCGGGCCCGCGATCAACGCCACCGCTCCGATCGCGCTGCCCGCGATCATCGGGCCTGCGTCGGCGCTCGCGTGCGCACCGGAGGCGAAGACGACCCCGCCAGCGACGAATCCGCCGAGCGTCGAAAGAGTGGAGATGCCGGCCGCAAGTTCCGGGCTCACGCCGCGCTGTTCCGGCGCCATTCCCTGCGGCGGACGAAATGCTTGCGGCGACGGAGGCTCCGTCTGCGCGAATCCGGCGCCGGCGGCGAGCAGACAGAAGATCGCGGGCCACCTCATGGTCGTCTCCTCTCGGGCAGAGGCCACCGATAGGAAACTGCATGTGCCGTGCCGCGGCGACTCGACTACCGTCCCGTTCCCCTGATGTCGCGGAGGAGCCGCTCCATCTCCTCTGACCCTCGCTCCCGGACCGTGCGCAGGTTCGCGCGCGCGATCTCCTCCGAGAGGCTGAGGGGCAGCTCGCGCACGACATGCGCGCTCGCGGGATTCAGGTAGATCGATCCACCCGGTCGACCGGCGCGCACCCGCTCGAGCGTCGAGACCCGGACCAGCTGCAGCATGGGATCGGGAGCGCGGCGGAAGAACGGGACGGCGCGGTTCTCGTTCGAGAAATCCGTCTTCAGATCGGGATGGAAGGCGACGCAGTGGAAGGCGCGCAGATGCCGCCGCGTCTGCCCGCACACCTCCTGGAGCGCCGCCGCGCCGTCGGCGAAGCGCGGCATGATGAGGAGCGCCACCTCGCATTGCTTCTCGGGAAGCGCCTCGATCTCCGCGATCGCCCGCAGGGCCGCGGGGAGGACGTAGTCGTCGAGGATCACGCGCTGGACGAGCCGCCCCTCCTCGCGGCAGCGTCTTGCGAAAGGACAGAGATCCAGCGCCTCGACGAACTCCCGCAGGTAGCGATCGCTCCGCGCCAGGGCAGGGCGCTCGAGGTCTCCGGCACCGGCGGCCTTGTCCATGCCTCTACGCCTACCGAGCGCGCAAACCCGACGTCAATGGCGGCCATCACGGAAAAGCGCCGCTTCGGCCGCGCCGCGTTCCATGCTAGACGGGCGCTTTCTAGATGCCGCGAAGAACCGACCTCAGGTCCATCCTGCTCCTGGGCTCCGGCCCCATCGTCATCGGGCAGGCGTGCGAATTCGACTACTCCGGAGTGCAGGCGCTGAAAGCCCTGCGCGAGGAGGGGTATCGCACCATCCTGCTCAACTCGAATCCGGCGACGATCATGACCGACGCCGAATGGGCGGATCGCACCTACATCGAGCCCATCACGGTGGAGGCGGCGGAGCGGATTCTCGCGGTCGAGCGTCCGGACGCGGTCCTGCCCACGCTGGGCGGACAGACCGCGCTCAACCTGGCCGTCCGGCTGGCGAAGGAAGGAATCCTCGCCAAGTACGGCACCCAGCTCATCGGCGCGCAACTCGACTCCATCGAGAAGGCGGAGGACCGGCAGCGCTTCAAGGACACGATGACCGCCATCGGGGTCGACGTCCCGAAGAGTGGGGTCGCCCGCAGTCTCGAGGACGTGGTCCGGTTCGGCGCGGAGCTCGGCTTTCCCTTGATCCTCCGGCCGAGCTTCACGCTCGGCGGCCTCGGGGGCGGCATCGCCTACAACCGCGACGAGCTGGCCGAGATCGGCGCGCGGGCCCTCTCCTACAGCCCGGTCCACGAGGTGCTGATCGAGGAGAGCGTCCTCGGCTGGAAGGAATTCGAGCTCGAGGTGATGCGCGACAACAAGGACAACGTCGTCATCATCTGCTCCATCGAGAACGTGGACCCGATGGGCGTCCACACCGGCGACTCGATCACCGTCGCGCCGCAGCAGACGCTGTCGGATGTCGAGTACCAGCACATGCGCGATCTCGCCCGCAAGGTGATCCGCGCCATCGGGGTCGAGACGGGCGGCTCGAACATCCAGTTCGGAGTGGATCCCCACGACGGCCGCGTCGTCGTCATCGAGATGAACCCGCGCGTCTCGCGCAGCTCGGCCCTGGCCAGCAAGGCGACCGGATTTCCCATCGCGCGCATCGCCGCCAAGCTCGCCGTCGGGTACACGCTCGACGAGATCCAGAACGACATCACGAAGTCGACGCCGAGCTCGTTCGAGCCCGCCATCGATTACTGCGTAGTCAAGATCCCGCGCTTCAACTTCGAGAAGTTCCCCCACGCCGACCGCACGCTCACCACCAGCATGAAGTCGGTGGGCGAGGTGATGTCCATCGGCCGCACGTTTTCGCAGGCGATGCAGAAGGCGCTCCGGTCGCTGGAGAACGGGACGTCGGGTTTCTCGAGCCCGCTCGGACGCGACGGGACCCGGTCCCCGTACTCGCCGCAGGACCTCGCCCGCATCCGGGCCGAGGTGAAGACGGCGACGCCGGAACGCATCTTCTGGGTGGCCGAGGCGTACCGGGCGGGTCTTTCCACCAGCGACATTGCGCAGCTCTCCGCCATCGACCCGTGGTTTTTGCGCGAGGTCGAGGGGCTGGTCCGGGCCGAGGAGGAAATCGCCCGGGCGCCGCGGGAGGCGCCGGTTCCCGACCTCGTGCAGTGGAAACGGCTCGGCTTCTCCGACCGCCGCATCGCAAGGCTTGCCCGGCGCACCGAAGCGGAAGTGGCGCGGCAACGGGTGTTGCAGAAGCTCCATCCGGTCTTCAAGCGGGTCGACACCTGCGCCGCCGAGTTCGACGCCAACACCCCGTACCTCTACTCGTCGTACGAGGACGAGGACGAGGTGCGGCCAGACGCGCGCAGGAAGGTGCTCATCCTCGGCTCCGGCCCGAACCGGATCGGGCAGGGCGTCGAGTTCGACTACTGCTGCGTCCACGCATCGTTCGCGCTTCGCGAGGCGGGGTTCGAGACCATCATGGTCAACTGCAACCCCGAGACCGTCTCGACGGACTACGACACCAGCGATCGGCTCTACTTCGAGCCGCTCACCCTCGAGGACGTGGTCGAGATCGCGCGGGCGGAGAAGCCCATCGGCGCCATCGTCCAGTTTGGCGGGCAGACGCCGCTCAAGCTCGCGCAAGGCCTCCTCGATGCCGGCATCAAGATCCTGGGAACCACGGTGGAGGCGATCGACGCCGCGGAGGATCGAGCGCGTTTCGCCCGCGTCGTCGAGGACCTTCGCCTGCTGCAGCCCGAGAACGGCATCGCCCGTTCCCTCGACGAGGCGCGCGCGACCGCCGCGCGCATCGGATACCCGGTGATGGTCCGGCCGAGCTTCGTGCTCGGCGGCCGGGCCATGCAGGTGGTCCACGACGACGAGGTGCTCGTGCACTACGTCGCCGAGGCGGTGGAGGCCTCGCTGGAGGGCGGCGGCTCTGCGGACGCCCGGGCCGGAGCCGAAGGCGGAGGCATTGGTATCCGGCCCATCCTCATCGATCGGTTCCTCAAGGACGCCATCGAGGTGGACGTCGACTGCGTCGGGGATGGCGACCGGTACGTCGTCTGCGGCGTGATGGAGCACATCGAGGAGGCAGGGATCCATTCCGGCGACTCCGCCTGCTGCCTGCCTCCGTTCAGCCTCGACGCGAAGACCATCGAAGAGATCTCGCGGCAGACGATCGCGCTCGCCCGGCACCTCCGCGTCGTCGGTCTCATGAACGTGCAGTTCGCGGTGCAGGGCGGCCGCATCTACATCCTGGAGGCCAATCCGCGCGCCTCCCGCACGGTTCCCTTCGTGGGGAAGGCGACCGGGATTCCCTGGGCGAAAATCGCCGCCCTCTGCGCGGTGGGGAAGTCGCTCGCCGAGCAAGGGATCGACAAGACCCACGTGCCGAAGCACCTGAGCGTGAAGGAGGCGGTGTTCCCGTTCCACCGCTTCTCCCGCGCCGACACCATCCTCGGCCCCGAGATGCGCTCGACGGGCGAGGTCATGGGCATCGACGATTCCTTCGCCCGCGCCTTCGCCAAGGCGCAGATCGCCGCCGGCAACGGGCTGCCGCTGCGGGGCAAGGTGTTCATCTCCGTCCGCGACGAGGACAAGGCCGGAATCGCCGAGCTAGCGCGACGGATGGTGGCCTGCGGGTTCGAGGTCGTCGCGACGGCCGGCACGGCGCGCTTCCTGCGCGAGAAGGGCGTCCCGGCGACGCCCGTCATGAAGGTGGCGGAGGGCCGTCCGCACATCGTCGACAAGATCATCGACGGCGAGATCGCGCTCGTCTTCAACACCACTTCCGGCAAGCAGGCGATCTCGGACAGCTACAGCATCCGCCGCGAGACGCTGATGCACGGGATTCCGTATTTCACGGCGCTCACCAGTTGCCGCGCGGCCGTGGCCGCCGTGGAGGCGCTCCAGCACGGACCGCTCACGGTGAAGGCGCTACAGGACTACCAAGCGAAGTAGGTCTATCCCTGCTTGAGCGTGCTCGCGAAGACGGCTGTCGTCGCCCCGCCTGTCGACTCGCCGACAGAGGCGATCCCGATCGCGGCGTCGCAGGCCATCCGGGCGGCGTCCGAAGCGAAGGTGGCGGCCTTGCAGGCCGACTCGAGGAGCATCTCCGTCATCTCGGGACCGAGCCGGTCGCGCGCTTCCGCCGCGAGCCGCGCTGTCTGCACGGCGTTGGCGGCGGCGCTCACTGCCCGGGCGGCGATGTCGAGCGACTGGCTCGTCCAGCGCGGATCGGCGCAGTCGGAGGCGCGGGCAACCGCCATTTCATAAGCCCTCTTCGCTGCCTGATACCCCGTCACGATGTCGGCGATCGATGCCATTCGAGATGAACCTCCCATGTCGAACCATGCCAAGGTAGCGGAGTCCATCCGCTTCGCAGGGCCCGCTCCTGAAATTTTCCAATTTCGCGCAAATGCTTGAAAGTCCTACGATGTCGGAACATCGGGGACGATAGCACACCTGCGCGCGGGCCTGATGTCAGTGGGCGACGGCAGTGCCGGCCGCGGCCATCTGGCGGCGGGTGGACTGGTCGGGCCGATGGGTCCGGAGCGGCAGCGCGAGCCGGAAGATTGCTCCCCGGCCGTTGGCGCTGTGCACCGTCAGACTTCCACCGTGGCGGCGCGCGATCTCCGCGGAAATCCACAGGCCGAGGCCGTTGCCGGAGGCACCCTTCGTGGAAACGAAAGGCTCGAAGATCTTCTCCCGCTGGTCGGGGGGGACGCCGGGTCCGTTGTCCTCGACCTCGATCACGGCGTGACCGTCGGCCCGGACGGTGCGCAGAGCGATCCGGGCACCGGGCTGGCCTTGCATGGCGTCCGCGGCATTGACGACAAGATTCACCAGGACCTGCCCGATCAGCGTGGGTTGGCAGCGGACGGGCGGAAGATCCCCGTAGTCCCGGACGATCTCGACCTTGTGCTCCAGGCGGCCGCGGAGGAGCACGAGCGACTGTTCGATTTCGAGCGGAAGCTCCACTTCGCGCTGCTCGTCATCGGAGAACCGGGCGCCGCGGCGCATCGCATCGATCACCGCGCGCATCCGTCCCACCGATCCCTGCGCCTCGAAGACGAGGTCGCGATGGGCGGCGGGAAGCTCGAGCTCGAGCAGGTCGAGCTGGGCGGAGAGCGCAGTGAGCGGATTCGACAGCTCGTGCGCGAGACCGCCGGCGAGCGTCCCGAGGTTCACGAGACCGACGTGGCGGGCGAATTCCGCCCGGGCCAGATGCTCCCGCCGGCGCAGGCCATCGTTCACGCCAGCGCCGGCGACTCCGAGAAGCGAGCCGCAGAGCAGGAACGAGGCGCGGCTCGCGAGCGCGAGACGGTCCTCCCGGGTGGTGGCGAGCGGCAGGAGCGGCAGGAGGGTTAGCGCGGTCATCTCGGCGTGGATCCACGCCGCCTGGGCGGGTCGCAACGGCAGGAGGATCGAAGTGCCGAGAATCACGAGGAGGGCGGAGTACGGATAGCTCGAGTGAACCCCCCCGGTCGCGAGCGTCCCCGCGCACAGGGCGGCCCCCAGGGCGAACACGACCAGCCCGACCGCCGGCTCGAAGCGCACGTCCTCGCGGCCGAGCCGCCAGGAGATGCCGAGAAGCAGCACGCCCGCCGCGGCGCGGACGCCGAGGAGATACAGCCAGGCTTCGGGCGCGAGGGCCCAGTCGAGGGCAGAGAAGCCGACGATGAGGATGGCGCCGATGAGCGATCCGGTCCGCAGGGCGCGGCGCTGGAGCGGCTCCAACTCTTCGGCGTACGGCAGCAGCGGTGATCTGGAAAACGGGGCGCGCACGGGTCACGACGAATCTACACGACAGGTGCCGGTTCCTACGCGCCCGAAGCGAAGTTTTTCGCGCTGCGGAAAGGTGTTGCGAACGATGCGGTCCTGTGGACGGGTCCGCGGAGGTGGGGCGGTAGGCCGCTTGCACCTGCCTCTTTCCATGGCCATCGCCGGCCATGTCGCATATCCTGACGCCCTCGATGAGAACGGTCCGGACCGCGATAGCGCAGACGCGTCGCGGAATCATGGCAGCGCTGCGCTCACGAACGGGCGTGGTCTTGGGAGTCGCGGCAGCCGTCGCGGTCTTCAATCTCGTCGCGCCCGTCGCTCTCCTGTCGCTCGTGCGCAAGCCGGTCGACT
>JBJMQD010000018.1:0-4559 GCA_045802855.1 Myxococcales bacterium
AATCCGTCGAAGAGCACGACCGGATCGCGATCGACGTCCTCGACGTAGCGCGCGGCGCTCTCGATGGGAAGCTGACCCGGCCGCGCGCTCCACACGTAGTGGCTGTAGAACTCGTCGATGAGGAGCGTGCACTCCTGCGCGCGCGCGGTGCTCACCCAGCGGGCGAGCTCGTCGCCCTGGACCAGCTTGCCGGTGGGATTGCAGGGATTGCTCAGCAGCAGCGCCGAGAGCCCGCGGCCCTGGATCTCCTTGCGCAGGTCGTCCGCGGTGAAGGCGTAGCCGCGCTCGCCCTCGAGCAGGATCGGGATGGCGGTGAACGCCTTGAAGACGTCGAGCAGCTCCTCGTACGCCGTGTAGTCGGGGAGGAAGTGGCCGAGGTTGATGTGGCCGAGGGAGGCCGCGGCGCGGGTCAGCGCCGCCCTGCCGCCGCCCGAGATGGAGACGTTCTCCGCCGTGTACTGGGAGGGCATCCCGCGACGGTAGAGCCGGTTGTAGAGCGCGGCGACGGACTCGCGCAGCTCCCAGATGCCCGCCACGGGCGCGTAGTCCTGGTCCGCGAGATCGACCGGCACCTTGAGGACGCGGGGCGGAGCGCCGGGAAGCTCGCCCGTCTCGGGCTGGCCCTGCCCGAGGTTCACCCAGGTCGGGTCGCGCGAGCGGAAGCCGCGCTTGTACGCCTCGGCGGTGACGTAGATGACACCCGTCCGCGGAACCGTGCGGAATGCGGGAATCGGAACGTCTTCGGGCACGACCGGAGCCTAACACGTGCTCGACGCGAGCGGCGCGGTCGCGTACGGTCTCGTGCGTGCGCCCCATCCTGCTCGCCCTTCTGGCCGCAGCAGGAATCGCGCGGGCCGTCCACGCGCAAGACGCTTTCGAGATCCAGGTCTACGAACCCGAGACCGCCCCGCCGGGCGAGATCGGGCTCGAGACGCACATGAATTACGTGGTGAACGGGTCGACCGCTCCGTCCGCCGCCGGCGAGGCGCCGACCAACCACACCTTCCACCTGACATTCGAGCCGCACCTCGGCATCACCGACATCTTCGAGGTGGGGTTCTACGTGCAGACCGCGGTCCGTCCCGATGCAGGCTACGATTGGGCCGGTTTCAAGATCCGCG
Source organism: Myxococcales bacterium (assembly GCA_045802855.1). Lineage (GTDB taxonomy): Bacteria > Myxococcota > Myxococcia > Myxococcales > 40CM-4-68-19 > VBKO01. The sequence goes on from JBJMQD010000018.1 coordinate 1,122, forward strand.
CGAAGGTGCGCGCCCCACGGCCCGCCTTCGGGTGGCTCAAGCTGGCGCTGAACGGCGAGCTCTCCTTCATTCCCACCCGCTACGAGGCGTCGGGGACCGGCGGCGAGATCCGGCCCATCGCCGAAGGCGTGTTCGGACCGCTCCTCGTCGGAGTGAATCCGATCGTCGGGCTCACGTTCGATAGCGGAGTCCATTTCGATCTGGAGCCTTGCGCCCGCGCGCTGTTCAGCTTCGCGCCGTGGCTGTCGGCTGGCGCGGAGTACTACTCCGCGCTCGGACCGATCGACGCGATCCTCCCCGCGAGCGAGCAGGTCCACCGGGTATTCGGCGTGGTAGAGTTCTATTCGGGTCACTTCGACGTCAATTTCGGCGTCGGTGGAGGGACCGGGGACGAGTCGCTCCTGGTGAAGGCGATCCTGACGGTGCGGCCCTAGTCAGCGCTTGAACCTCGGCAGCCGGATTCCCGCCGTCAGTGCCGGCTCGAACAGGTCACCCACCTCGGCGAGCCGCGCGGGCATGGTCTTCAGGTTGAACCTCCGGGGATCGAGCGAGGCGTCCACCTCGCTCCAGCGGAGCGGAGTCGAGACCGCGGCGCCGTCGACGCCGCGCAAGGAGTACGGCGCGATGATGGTCTTGCCATACGCGTTCTGCATGCAATCGAAGTAGAGGCGGCCTTTGCGCTTCGCGATCGACCTCTCCAGCGTCACGGTGTCGAGTTGCTTCGCGACCGTCTCGCCCACCGACAAGGCAAACGACTCCGCGTCTTCGTACGTGTGCCCCGGGGCGAGCGGCACGAGGATGTGGAGCCCGCGCTTTCCGGTCGTCTTCGGAACGCTGGGAACGCCCAGCCGATCGAACATCCCTTTCAGGATCTGCGCGACCTCGACGGCTTGATCGATGCCGCGTCCCTCGGCCGGGTCGAGGTCGAAGACCACCCAGTCCGGCATGGTCGGGGTCGCCATTCGCGAGTGCCACATGTGCACTTCCAGCGCGGAGCGCTGCGCGAGCCAGCGGAGCGCCAGAGGCCTGTCGGCGACCAGGTGGCGGACCGCGCCTTTCTTCGTCCGCGCAGGCGTCTCGGCGATGGTCATCCAGTCTTCCGCGTCCTGGCCGATGTCCTGCCGGAACCAGGACGGCTTCGCGATGCCCTGGTTCCAGTGGATGAGGACGAGGGGCCTGTCCGCGAGCGCGCGGAGCATCGGTTCGCTGACGGCCTCGTAGTAGGCGGCGACGTCGGCCTTGGTGATCTTGTCCTTGGGGTAGAGGACGCGGTCCGGATTGGTCAGCTCGACGGTCGCGCCAGCCGGTTCGCGGGCAGCACCGGCCCGCGGGGCGGCTTTCGTGGCCGACGCCTTCGACGGTGCCGCCTTCTTCGCGCGCGAGGCAGGCTCCGGCGGCGGCGGCCGGGCCGGCTTCTCGCGCACGCACTCCATCGGCGTCTTGTCGGGCCGCAACCCCTGGAATGCCGGATGCCTGAGCTTGTCGTCGGCGGTCCACTCGGTGAACTGGATCTCCCCGACGAGGCGGGGCTTCACCCAGTGCGCGGCGCGCAGCCGCGGTGCGCCGGCGACCTCGGGTTTGTCGACCTCGTCTTTCTTCAACTCGCGCAAGAGCTCCGTCCGCTGCTTCGAGCTGAAGCCCGTTCCGACCTTCCCGGCGAAGTGGAGCTGTCCGTCCTTCACCACCCCGAGGAGGAGCGCCCCCATCTGCCCTTCCGCGGCGCCCTTCCCCGGCATCCACCCGACGATGGCCAGCTCCTGCTTGTTCAGCGCCTTGACCTTGAGCCAATCGCGGCCGCGCCCCTTCTCGTACGGCGACCCGCGCCGCTTGACGACGATTCCCTCCCATCCCGCCTCGCGCATCTCTTCGAGCGTCTCGCGGAAGGGCGGTGGCAGCTCCTCCGAGACGCGGATGCTCGGCGGCGCATTCGAGAGAAGGCTGCGCAAGAGGTCCCGGCGCTGCTCGATCGGTCGCGGGCGCAGGTCCTCGCCGTCGAGCCGCAGGAGATCGAAGGCGAACAGCACGGCTTCGTCGTTGCGTCCCTGCTGGATGAGCTCGAAGCGGGGAACGCCTTGCGGGTCGAGGATGGCGATCTCCCCGTCCACCACGGCGTCGCCCACCACGATTTGCGAAAGCGCGCGGCCGATGTCCGGGAAGCGTCCGACCAGATCGAGCCCGTTTCGCGTCCACATCGCGACGCGCCGATTCGACAACGCGCAGAGCGCTCGATACCCGTCGTACTTGCGCTCCGCGATCCAGTGCTCCTCGTCCGCGGGAGGCTCGTCGACGAGCGTCGCCAGCATCGGCGGGAGGTAGTTCTCCAGGATCTTGTCCGGAGCCGCGCGCGGCGCCCGGAGCGCAAGAGCCCGCTCCGGCCCGCGGGTCGCGACACGGCCGCTCACCACCGATTCGGGCCGCTCCGTCACCACGTCGAACGAGGGATTCTCGGTCCCGTCCTTTCCCTTGAACATGAGCCACTGCGCCTTGCCGGGCGCGCCGCCGTGGGTGCGGACGAGGTGCCATTCGCCCTTCAGCTTCTCGCCCATCATCACGAAGCGGATATGACCCTTCTTGCGCTGCTCGGACGCCTGCCCCGGCGGCACGCTCTGGTAGACGCCGCGGTCCCAGATGAGCGAGTCGCCGGCGCCGTATTCGCCGTCCGGGATCCGGCCCTCGAAGCTCCCGTACTCGAGAGGATGGTCCTCGGTCTGCACCGCGAGGCGCTTCGTCGCCGGATCGTAAGAGGGTCCTTTCGGCACCGACCACGAGGCGAGCGCGCCGTCCATCTCCAGGCGGACGTCGTAGTGCAAGCGGGTGGCGTCGTGGTTGTGCACGACGAATCGCGGGGTGTCGGCATCAGGCTTCGCCGTCCCCGGGGCGGGCTCGGGGGTGATGCCGAAGTCGCGTTTCGCCTCGTACTCGGGAAGCTTCCTGCGCAACTGTGCGCCGTCCTTGCGGGAGCCGCGGCGGACGCCTTCCGGCCGGGACGCGGTTCGCTTGCCTGCTCTTCGCGCGGGTTTCGCCACCGGTCAAATATGCTACGCGCGGAGCGGACCGAGGAACTCGATCAGCGTCTCATTGACGCGCTCCGGCGCGTCCGCTTGGACCCAGTGGCTCGCGCCCGGGATGTGCAGGACGCGCTGGTCCGGAACCCACTTCAGGTCTGCGGCCGCGAGATCGGCGGACAGGTAGCGGTCGCGCTCGCCCCAGATGATCTGGGTCGGCGCGGCGATCGGCAACCACTTCTTGTGCGGCCGCCGGCGCAAAGAAGCCCGGTAGTAGTCGATCATCGCGGTGAGGGCTCCCGGAGTCGCGGCCGCCCGGACGATGGCTTCGACATCTTCCGCGGAATAGGCGCCGTTTCGAGACGGATCCACCCGGAAGATGCGGCGCAACAGTGCGAAGTCGTACGCGCGGAGGAGCGCCTCGGGCACGGCG
>JBJMQD010000035.1:0-11956 GCA_045802855.1 Myxococcales bacterium
GTTGCCGCGCGCGGAGCCGTCGGCAGGCTCCGACGTGGCGCTCCGCCCCGCGGCCCCTCTCCGCCGCACGGCGCTGACCGATCCGTCCTGGACTTCGCCCGGACACTCTCCGCGGCGCCGCGACATTCCCGCGGTTCCGAAGAGCTCGCGTCCTTCTCTCATCGCCGTTGCCCTCGCGGGTCTCGCCGTCTCGCTCGTGACGGCGGGTTACCTTGCGGGCGGAGCAGGGCGGGCAGCCATCGCGTCGACGAGCGTCGTGCCCCGCGCAGCCGCGCCTGAAACGGTCTTCCTCGCCGTCGTCTCCGATCCGCACGGCGCAATCGCCGAGGCGACGTGGAGCGACGGCAAGAAAGCGGGCATCACCCCGTTCGAAGTCGAGGTCCCGAAGAGCGCGAACGTGCGGGTGGAGTTCTCCAAGGCGGGCTTCAGCCCCTATGTCGCGGACCTCGTCGCGGACGTCTCCCAGCTCGTCGAAGGAAAGCTCCCCGAGCCGCCCAGCCCGCCGCGCGCTCCGCCGGCGACCCGCGCGAGCAAGAGGAAGGAGGCGGCGAAGCCCGAGCCGCCCGCGAAACCTGCCGAATCAAACGAGCCCGGCGACCTGGACGACGACGACGCGATGGAGATCGTCTGGTGATGCACCGGTGCGGAATGCTCCCCGAGGACTATTCGTCGCTGGCGATCGACGAGGGAGCCGGCCGCAAGCTCCTCGCCGCCGCGGTAGGGCGGTACCGGCAGGATTTCGCGGACGTCCGCGGGCTGCGTCGCGACCTCCTCGAACGGGTCGCGGAGGCGACGAGCGCGCAACCCCTCCGCGTTGCCCGCAGGGAACGGGCCGGCGACGGGTTCGTGAAATATCTATTCGAGCTCCACGACGGCAAAACGATCGAGGCGGTCCGCATCCCCGTGCCCTGCGAGGCGGAGGGCGCCGATACCACCGCGTACGAGGGGAAGGAGAAGAAGTACATCGTCTGCGTCTCGAGCCAGGCGGGTTGCGCTCTCGGGTGCGCCTTCTGCGCAACGGGCGAGCTGGGGTTCGATCGAAACCTCGCGACGCACGAGATCGTCGGGCAGGTGCTCGCCATACGCGACGAGGCCGATCGCCCCGTTCGCGGCATCGTCTTCATGGGGATGGGCGAGCCGTTCCTCAACTACGATGCCGTCGTGAAGGCGGCTCGCATCCTCAGCCATCCTTCCGGCGCCGCCATCGACGGGCGTGCCATCACCATCTCGACCGCCGGGATCGTGCCCCAGATCTTCCGCTACACGCGCGAAGGGCACAAATTCCGGCTCGCCGTCTCGCTCACCCACGCGGTGGCGGAACGGCGCGCGGCGCTCATGCCGATCGAGCGGGTGCATCCGACCGCCGGGCTGGTCGAGGCGATCCACGCCCACGCCAGGGCCCGGAGGCAGCGCGTCCTCGTTGAATACGTCCTCCTGAGGGGCGTCAACGACTCGCCGGCCGACGCTCGCGCCCTTGCCTCGCTTCTCGATGCGACCTTGGTCAAGATCGACGTCATCGATCTCAACGGGGCGACCGGAGGCTTCGAGCGCACCTCGCGCGAGGCCCGTTCCGCGTTCCTCGATGTGCTCGGAAGTGCGCGGATTCCCTTCGCCATCCGCTATTCGGGAGGACAGGACGTCGCCGCCGGCTGCGGCCAGCTCGCCGGGGGCAGAGCGGGCCTCGTCAGGTTATCCTCGAGAGCCTGACCCGGCTGACCGCGGGAACAACTTGTGGAGTCTTCAGCGATGAAACGAATCTTCACAGCCCTCGCAGCGTGCGCGATCGCCCTTTCGCCCCTGCGCGCCTTGGCCGACGAGACCCCGAAATCCGCTCCCGAGTCGTCGAGCACGCAGGCGCAGACCTCGTCGAGCGTCTCGACCACCATCGTCGTGTCGGCACCGGTCGTGGTCTCGACGGGGCATCTGGTTCCCGATCTGTTCCTCGGGCTGTTCGCGCTAGGCGTGCAGGTCGCGGCCATCCACGAGATCGACGAGCGCCAGCAACAGCAAAAACCGCCGGTCGCCGACGGTACCGAGCCGCTCGGCCAGTACTCGCCGGGGTGGCACGACATGAACGCCTACCGCCGCAAGCACGAGGCGCGGGAAGGATTCCTTTTCTCGTTCGGCATCGGCGGCGGACAGATGAGGCTCAGCGACCAGGGCAAGACCGGCGCGGTCGATCTCGGCCTGCGGATGGGATACGGCTTCAGCGACCGCTTCCAGCTCTTCGGCGATCTCAGCGCCGACGTCGGCGAGTTCCGCGCCAACGAGGACGCGACCTCCTGGATCCTCAGCCTGCGCGGCCAGACCGTCCTGGTCGGCGACCGGGACGGCAACGGCCTCAACCTGAACCTCGGCGTCGGTATTGGCGGGTTGAGCATCACCTATCGGGATTTCCAGGCAGAATCGACGTCGCCGGCCGGCGTGGCGCTCGTGAGCGGTATCTCTTACGACGCCAGGGTCGGACAGCAGTTCGCCTTGAGCCCCGAGCTTTATTTCAATTGGCACCTGGTACCGAATGCGGGCTTCGCGTCCGACAATCTCTACACGGTCGGGCTGCGCCTGAATTTCCTGTGGTATGCACCCTGAAAATGGCGGCGCCCGGCAGCCTCGCGGCCCCGGGCGCCTCCTGAAGTGTCTGGAAATCGCTAGGGTTCTACCCCTTCCGGACGTTCGCTGCCTGCGGGCCCTTCGGTCCTTCCGTCACCTCGAACTCGACCTTCTGGCCTTCGGCGAGACTGCGGAAACCTTCCATCTGGATGGCGGTGTGGTGGACGAACACGTCCTTCCCTCCGCCATCCGGAGTAATGAAGCCATAGCCTTTTGCGTCGTTGAACCACTTCACAGTACCAGTTGCCATTCCTCAAGCCTTTCGCAAACGGTGCCCGGACAGGGTACCCCAGGATGATGTTGCATTCCGCCGGAAGCGCGCTGATGCCGGCGTCCGTTCAGGATAGGTATGTTCCGCGAGGCGGTTCAAGACCCGCCCGCCGCCGTACGGCCGGTTTCGCCGGCCTAGGGGCTGCGTGTCCGGACGGACACTACAGGTTGGGCCTCGGGCGCCTCCGCCTGGTCCCCGAGGGCCCAGGCCCCGGCAGGGTGCTGCGCAAGTAGCCTCGCCTCTTCGGCGCTGAGAGTCGCGGTGCGCGCGAGGGCGAGGCGGCGGTGATTGAAAGCGATCTGCACGCCGCCGTCCGGGAGCCTGCGCACGCGGGGTCTCTCCCCGTGGAGCTGCAACTCCGACAGGTGATCTTCCAGATCGCGCAGGTGGCGATCCGCACGAAGCGCTCGCCGTCCGGCGCTGTCGCTCAGCGCATGGAAATGCTTGTTGCGCGAAAGCGGCCGCGCCTCGTCGTGGAGGCGCTGCAAGAGCCGATGGAAGAACTCCCGCATCCTTCAAGGCTAGCACGCGCCCGCCTCGGCGGAAGTGCGAAATTTTCCCGGCGCGCCAACGGGACGCTCGCGCGAAATGTCAAGGGGGAGCGGTTGCGCGAGCGCCCGAAGCGATCTCTTCCGCGAGCTGTCGATCGGCGTCGGCGCAGTCGTCCGGCCAGCAGAAGACCCTCACCACCAGGCGCGAAGAAGGCTCGATCAACTCGATGAAGGAAATGCCTTTGTCGTTGCGCCGATCGCTCTCGCGCCACTCCTTGCCGGCGAGCCGGACCCGCGCGGCCGCCGTCGAACCCGGCACCGGCTGGTCGAGCCTCGCCAGGTGCACCTCGACGTCGCGGTCCGCCGTCGCCGCCACGCCCTCCTGGATCTCGAGGACGTTCCACGGCACGACCGCCTCGGCTCCCTCGCCATGCAGGAGGCGAGGCTGCGGCCGCGCCGCCCGCGCCACCGCCGCGCCCTCCATTCCCGCCAGGGCGAAAGCGAAGAGCGCGAAGAGGATCGTCGCTGGGCGATGCCAGCGACGCGAAGGCAAGAGCGCCGGCACCGCGGCGATCGCTCCGAATGCCATCCCGGATACGAAGCCGCCGACGTGCGCGGCGTTGTCGAGAGGAAGTCCCCCGGCGACGGCGCCGACTGCCAGCGCGACGTTGATGAGCAGGTTCGCGACGAGCGGTCGCGCGGCCTGCCTGCGTGCCTCCGGCGGCAAGTATTTGCGCATCCGCAAGTAGATCGCGCAGTGCGCTCCGAACAGACCGAAGATCCCCCCCGACGCGCCGACGGCCGACGTGAACGTCCGGTCGCGGAACGTGCTCCAGGCGAAGCTCACGGCGCCGCCACCGATCGCGGTGCCAGAAAAGATCCCCAGCGCCGCGAATGGCCCGAGCGCCGCTTCGATCGGCCGCATCAAGGCCCACAAGGCCCAGGCATTCACCAGCAGATGGACGGCTCCGCCGTGGAGGAACGCGTACGAGCCGAGCCGGTACCAGTCTCCGTGCCAGACCGCCGCCGCGGTCATCGATCCGAGCCGGAAGGCAGCGAGAGATTCGGACTCGTGCCGTCCGAGCGCCAGCTGCGCGGCGAAGCCCGCGCCGATCACCGCGAGGAGGAGCACGGTGGTGGGTGTCGCCGGAATCCGATGGTGCCGCTCGCGCCGCGGTCTCGCGGGCCCCATCTCCGCTTCGGACGCGCGCGGTCCGGGAAGCCCCCCGAGCGGATCCTCGGTCTTCACCGGGGGAGTCCCTGGGCATCATCGACGCCGGAGGCGAGACGCTTCTCGACCGCGGTCAAGGGTCCCACGGCGCAGGCGACGAGGCCGTCGCGGCGCAGGACCTTGCGAGCGACGGCGCGCACGTCAGCCGCGGTCACCGCCTCCATGCGCGCGACTCGCTGCGCGAATCCTTCGGGAGGGCGGAACAGCTCCGTGCCGCCGAACCAGCCGATCATCTCGCCGGCCGAGTCGAGGGCGAACTCGAGGCCGATCCGGTGCCGGACCTTCGCCCTGCGAAGCTCGTCTTGCTCGACTTCCTGGTCGCAGAGCTCGGCGAGAAGCCGGAGCAGCTCGGCGAGGACGAGGGGCGCCTTGCGCGGGGCGCACGCAGCCTCCACCTCGAGCACCGAGCAGTCGCTGAAGGTGTCGATCGAGGCGTGCACGGCGTAGGCGAGGCCTTTGCGCTCGACCACGTTGAGCTGCAGCCTCGCCGAGAGCCCGTCGTCGAGGATCCGGCGGATGAGCACCAGGGCGGCGAAGTCGGCGTGATCCTCGGCGGGAGCGAGGAACGAGAGGCGCAGCTCGGTCTGGGATTCGCGGTGGTCCACCGCCACCAGGCGGGGGCCCCGCACCCTCTGTCCGAGCGGCGGGTCGTGGAGCTGCTCTCCGGGCGGGAGCCTGCCGAATCCCTTCTCCGCGAGCCGGAGCACTTCCTGGTGGGAGAACGGACCCGCCGCGCAGAGGACCAGGTTGCGCGCGCCGTAGGCGCGGGCATGGTGCGCGCGCAGGTCGTCCTCCCGCAGCCCCGAGACGGTCTCCCTGGTCCCCCCGATCTTCTGCGCGAGCGGATGATCGCCGAAGAGCGCCCGCTTGGAGAGGTTGTCGACGTCGATGTCGCGGCCTTCCTCGTCCACCTCGTCGAGGATCTCCTCCAGGATCACCTCGCGCTCGAGCTCCACCTCCTTGAAGAGCGGCCGCGCGAGCATGTCCCCGAGCACGGAGAAGGGAACCTCGAGCCGCTCGGGATGGACCGGCGTGTAGTAGTAGCCGTGGTCGCGGGTGGTGACGCCGTTCAGGTTCCCGCCGACGTCCTCGACCACCGAATTGAGCAGCCGTCCGTCGGGATATCCGACGCTCCCGCGGAAGAAGAGATGCTCGAGGAAGTGGGAGACTCCGTTCTGCCGCGCGTCCTCGTGGCGCGAGCCGGCCCGGACGTAGGCGGCGAGCATCCCGGCGTGCAGGTGTCCCAGCTCGACGGTGACGACCCGCAGGCCGTTCGGAAGCACGCTCTTGTGGACGGGATCGTTCAGGTGCATCTCGCAGTCCGTAGCGCGGCGGAGTCCGCCCCGGCAACCCTCATCCGGTGCTCGCGACCTCCGCCGCCCGGGATTCCGCCTGGGCGAGGCGCTCGGCCGGAGCGCGCGGAAGCCGGAGCGTGAAGGTGGTGCCCTGGCCCAGCACCGAGGTCACGGTGAGTTGGCCGGAATGCTCCTGCGCGATCTCCTGGGCGAGGGCGAGGCCGAGCCCCGTACCTCGCTCCTTGGTGGTGAAGAAAGGATCGAAGATGCGCGCGAGGCGCTCGGGAGGAATCCCGGGTCCGGTGTCGCGGACCTCGACGTAGACGTCTCCGTCGGCGAAGCGGGTGGCGACCAGCACGGCGCCGCCGCCGGGCATCGCCTCGCGCGCGTTGCGGACGAGATTCAGGAGCAGCTGCCGGATCTGTCCGACGTCGGCCACCACCTCGGGAAGCTGCGGAGCGAGACGCTGCTCGAGCGAGATACCCGCCGAAGTGAGCTCCGGCCGCACGAAATCGAGGAGATCGCGGATCTGGTCATTCATGTCGGCGCACGCGAGCTGCGGCTTGGGCAGCCGGGCGAAGCGCAGATACTCCTCGGTGACGGCGGCGAGGCGATCGACCTCGCGGACGATGGCATCGCAGAGCGCCGCGGCCCCCGCCTCCTGCGAGCCGCGCAGCCGCTCTCCCAGCTCCTCCGCATTCAGGCTGATCGAGGAGAGCGGGTTCCGGATCTCGTGCGTGATCTGCGCGGCGATCCGGCCGATGGCCGCCAGCCGCTCGGAGCGGACCAGCGCCTCTCCCTGGGCTCTCAGCTCACGCTCGCGGGCGGCGAGGCGCTGGGCCATGGCGTTGAACTCGTGGGCCAGGACGGCCAGCTCGTCGCCGCCTCGCTCCGGCACGGCGACGAGATCGGGGGCGCCGCGGCCGAGGCGCTGCACGGCCTCGGTCAGGCCGACGATGGGCCGGAGGGCGCGGTTCGACAGCCAGGTGAGGAGGAGCCCGAGACCGAGCGCCAGCGCGGAAAGCCCGAGCACGGCAAGGCGCGTGTCGTGCTCCTTCTTCTCCGCCTTCTCCACGCCGATGTTCATCTGCTCCTGGATGACGTTGAGGAGCGCCTTGATCTCGTGATCGACCCGTCGCTCGGAGGTCCGGAGGCGGGCGATCGGATCGACCGCTTCCTGCAGCCGATCGAGGGACGTGCCCTGCCGATCCGCCTCGTCGCTGAGCGCCTGGAGGGCGAGCGCGTTCTGGTTCTGCTCCGCGATCCGGGTAGCGAGGAGGGACAGCCGCGTGTCGATCTTGTCGAGCGCGTCGCGGTCGCGAGGGGACGAGGCGCTCTCCCGGGCTACCCCGACGTGGGCCTTCGCCCGGGAGAGGAAGTCGTCGGCGATCCGGGCGAACTCGATCCGGTCGAGACGCAGCAGGCTCCGGCGAACCTTGGCGTCACGCTCCTCGATCAACCGCTCGGTCGACCGCTCGCGCTCTTTTTCGAAGGCGTCGAGGCTGCCCGCGATCGGAGAAAGTGGAAAGTAACCAGTCGAGACCAGGGCCAGGCCCTGCCCGATCTGGTGCATCTGCACGATGCCGAACACCGACACCAGCGCAGACATGGCGAGAATCGCCGAAAACCCCAAGAAGACTTTCGTGGCGATTCCGAACCGCATGGAACATCATCCTAGCGCGCTATCCGGGCGCAGGGGCGGATGTGGGTACCACTCCCCCTTGGGGGATCGTGTACAACAGGCAACGACGATGAAACGCGTCTTCCTGCCGCTTTCTATCGCCGCGCTGGTCGCGGCCTGCGGTCCCGCTGCCGTTCCCACGCGCGTGCAGGTCCCGGGCCTCGACCGGTTGAGCGGCGAGGTCTCCGTGATCGACGTCGACCTCCCCGGGGCGGACGTCGCCTCTGTTCGCGGACCGGCCGGGTGGGTGTTGGTGGGAGCGACCTTGGATTCCGGCCGCGTGGTCGGCGGCTCGTCTCCCGAATGCGCGCTGCGACGTACGGTCACGGGCGCAATCGCCGCGCAGACGACGCGCTGCGCTTCCCTCATTGGCGCCTACGCGGCTCTCGAGCGGGCCCGGCAGTTCCTCCTCGCCACCGGCGCCGAGGCGCTGCCCGCCGCGCCTTTGCTCGGCGACGTCGATGCGCCGGCAGGTCTGCGGTATCTCCCGGAAGCCGACGCCTACACTCTCGCACCAGGGCCTGCGGGAGCCCGGGTGCCTGCCGCGCTCAATCCGGGCGCCGTCGTCCGCGAAGCGGCCCGCAGGCAGCTGCAGAGCCTCGCCGCGGTGCGACCCGATGACGCGGAAGCCGTTGCGACCTTCCTGGGCGCGGCCGCCGCGAGCGATCCCGGATATCTCGCCGCCTCCGACGTGGGAGGAGATCCCACGGGCCGGCTCGACCTTTCCCGCCCGCTTCCTTCCGCTTCCGCCCATTCCGACGTGCTCGCGGGGGCGCTCTGGGCGTGGGCCGACGCGCTCGGCGATCCCGCGTTCGCGGCGAAAGCGGCGATCTCCGCCGCCCGCGCCGTCTCCCAGCGTCCCGAACGCGGCGGACCTCTGGCTCTCTTGTCGCTCGTCGCCGGGCAGCTCGACGGCGCCGAGCGGGATCAGGCTTGCGCGGTGTTCCGCGCACGCCTCTCGTCCGGCGAGATCGAAGCCTGCCCATGAGCAAGGCACCGCCGGAGATGCCGAAAGAGCTGGTGCAATTCCTCATCGGCGGGCAGACCTGCGTCGTCGCCTCGGTCGATCCCGAAGGACGGCCGGTGACTTCGATCATGACATGGGTCGTCGCCCGCGACACGCAGACCATCGCCATCGCCGTCGACAGCCGTAGCCGGGCGCTCGCCAACGTCCGGGCCAATGGCCAGCTCGCTCTGGAAGTTCTCGGCGACGATCTCTGCTACGGGCTGCGCGGCGTCGCGGTGGTCGAGAAGGAGCGCCTCGACGCGGCGCCGTTCCCGAGCGCCCTCGTCACTGTCCGGGTCGAGGAGTGCCGGAACCAGTCCGTCGAGGGAGTGAAGTTCTTCGGACCGCGATACCATTTCCACGCCGGCAAGGAGCATCGGACCGACGTGGAGAAGAAGGTCTTCGCGGAGCTGAAGGGCTCGTCCCCGACGATTTGAGAGATTTCCTCAGTAATCGCACGCCCGATTTTTGCGTGTGCGTCATGCGCGCCGATCGAGTAGGCTCGGCTCCCCTCCCAGCGGAGTCAGCATGGTCGGTTTCTTCATCGCAATCGTCGCCGCCGTTCTCGCCGCCGTCTTCTGGTTCCAGGCCCAGTCCGCCGCGAGCGCGGTCAAGGGGCTCAGGGCGGAAGCCGATGCGGCGCGCAAGGAAGCGGAAGATCTCCGGGCGCAGCTTCGCGACGCGCAGGCCGAGTCGAAAACGCGATCGCAGCAGATGCTCGACCTGCGCGAGAAGCTGAACGAGGCGCGCAAGCGGACCCAGCAGTCGCCGCAGAAGCAGCGCAGCGCCCGGGAGGCGGAGCTCGAGGAGGACCTCGCCCACGCGCGCAGGCTCCTCGAAGAGGCCCACGCCGCCGAGCAGAACGCCCGCAAGGACATGGCGGGCGCCATCAGCGAAGCCGCGCACTTGCGGGCCGAGCTCGAGCGTGCCCAGGCGCGCACCCGCGAGATCGTCGCGGCGCCTCCTCCGCCCGCTCCGGCGCAAGCTCCGGTCGACGATACCCGCCTCCGCGAGGCCGAGGCGAAGCGGGCGGAGGCCGAGCGCCGTGCCCACGAGCTCGACAACGCCCTGAAGGACGCGCGCGAAAAGGAGCGTTCCGCCCGCGAAGAGGTGCGCAAGGCGCGCGGCCGGGCAGAGACCAACAACCGCGTCTATCTGATCACGAAGGGCGAGCTGGAAGTCACCCGCGAGCGCTTCGCCCTCGCCGAAAAGGCGCTGTGGAAGGCGGGGCTTCCCGTCCCGACCATGCCGCACAAGGACAGGCCTGTCGCCAAGGGGCCTGCGGCAGCGTCCACGGCGGGCGCCGCGAAGGAAACGCAGTCGTCCCAACCGGGTGTCGAGCAAACCCCCGCCGAGCCGCCGTCGGGTGGCGCGGAGCCGATCTCCGCGGCCGCCGCACAGATGCCTTCGTCGGAAGCCCCCCGGATGCTCAACGGCCCCGAGGGCGAGGCCGAGCCGAGCGGCAGGTCAGCGTAATACCCGCTCGATGATCGAGAGCAGCTGGGGCGCTTCGAAGGGCTTCGGAAGATAGGCCGTCGCACCGCATCGCAAGGCGATGGCCGGCAGCTCTTCCTTCGCGCTGATGAGGACGACCGGCACTTCGCGCGACGCGGCCGCCCCGCGGATGCCCCGCAGGAACATCTCGCCGTCGAGGAGCGGCATGCGCAGATCGAGGAGGATGAGCTGCGGCTTGAACTCCGGCAGGAGCGAAACCGCCTCCACGGCGTTGCGCGCGACGGTCACGCGATAGCCCTCCATCGAGAGCAGATCGGCGACGCCATCGCGGAACCCCTCCTCGTCGTCGACGACGAGGATTCGCCCTCCCGAATGCTGTGAGACGGGTTTCACGCAGAGTGCTCGTAACGGCATCCTACACCGCTGCCGTCTCCGTCACGCAAGCGGAACCGCAACCGTAACCGTCCGCCTTGACTTGGCGGGATGCTTTGAGTACATCGCCCGAGCCTTCTGGCGTCCTGCCGAAGTGGTGGAATTGGTAGACACGCCAGATTCAGGGTCTGGTGGGGGCAACCCCGTGGAGGTTCGAGTCCTCTCTTCGGCACCAAGACGCCCCTGGTCGCCGATCCCTGAGCGCGTCGTATCGCGCCGGTGCCGGGACTCGAAGGCCCCGCTGCAGATGGCGGGGCCTTCGTGTTTGCGGGGGGTTGCCGGGTGAAGCCACTTCCGGTCGCGCTCGATCTGGTCCGCTCGCGCTGCCGTCCGCTCGGCTCGGAAGAAGTGGCCGTCGCAAAAGCCGCCGGTCGCATCCTTTCACATCCGGTGAGCGCCGCCCGGGACCTTCCGGGTACCGACATTTCGATGATGGACGGATACGCGCTGCGCGCGGTCGACTCGGGCGAGACGCTGCGCGTCGTGTACGAAGTCGCCGCGGGCGATCCGCCGCCGGCCCGCGAGCTCGGTGGGCGCGAGGCGGCCCGGATCTTCACCGGCGCTCCCGTTCCTCCCGGCGCCGATTGCGTGGTGATGCAGGAGCAGGCGGAGCGGCGCGGCGACGAGCTTCGCGTGCCGCGGGCGGCGGCGGGGCAGCACATCCGGCGGCGCGGGGAAGAGGTGCACGCGGGCGACGTCGTGCTTCCTTCCGGAACCACCTTGCATGCCGCGGAGCTCTCGCTCGCCGCGGCATCGGGCTCGGCGCGGGTGCGGGTCTACCGTCTGCCGCGCGTCGCCATCCTGGTGACGGGCAACGAGCTGGTTCCCGTCGGATCCGACCCGCCGCCGGGGAAGCTCATCGAGACGAATTCCATCGCCATCGCCCAGTACGTGCGCGAGGCGGGCGCGGAGCCGGTCTTCCTCGGCATCGCAAAGGACAGCACCGACGAGATCGCTCGCCTCCTCGGGTCGGCGCAGGCCGACGTCCTCGTCACGACGGGCGGGGCTTCGGTCGGCGACCACGATCACGCCCAGGCCGCGTTCGAGAAGCTTGCCGGGGAGCTCGTGTTCCACACCGTCGCCATCCGGCCCGGAAAACCCGTGCTGTTCGGGACCGCGGGCGACCGGCTCGTGTTCGGGCTTCCCGGCAATCCCGCGGCGGCCATGCTCGGGTTCGAGCTCTTCGTCCGGCCAGCGCTGCGGATCATGGCAGGCGATCCGAAGCCGGAGCGGGTGCGCGCCCGCGCCATCCTGCGAGGAGGCGCGCTGTCCGGCATTCCGGGATTGACCTTCTTTCCGCGCGGGCTCGCGTCCGTGGAAGACGGCCACATCGCGTTCACGCCCCGAGGTCAGCAGTCGAGCATGCAGATAGGAAGCTGGTCCGCCGTCAACGCGATCGCGCAGCTCCCGCCGGGGCAGGGCAAGCTGGAACCGGGCTCGCAGCTCGACGTGCTCCTCCTCGGCCCGCTCGCGTAAGGCTAAAA
>JBJMQD010000036.1:0-58046 GCA_045802855.1 Myxococcales bacterium
CGACATCGAGAAGGCTCGCGGCGAGCTCGAAGCGGCCCGCGCCGAGATCGAGGCTGCCCGCGCCGAGGCGGCCGAGGCGGTCGCTTCCTCGGGCCAGAACGAGGAGCGCGCCGTCAAGGCCTACCAGAAGATCAAGAACGACGAGAAGCTCCGGGAGAAGACCCGCAAGGCGCTCGAGATCGCCCTCGCCCTCCTCCAGGACAACTCCGTGGAGCCGGCGGAAGAGCGCGAACCGGAGAAGCGCTCCGCCTAGACCTTCTTCTCGAGCAGCTTTCTCGCCTGCGTCTGCAGCGCGGGCGAGACGTTGCGGTTCTTGGAAAGGCCCTTCAGCTCGCTCGATCGCAAGTGCGAGAGGTAGCGCATCGACACCGCCACCGGGACCTTGGGGTTGTTCACCAGGTTCACCTTGATCCCGTAATTCTTGGTGAGCTGCCGGTTGTTGTAGATGTACTGCAGCACCTCGCCCGGAGCGGTGCGGCTGAGCGCCACCTTGGCGATCTCCCCCTCGGTGATGCGCGGGCTCTGGATCACCGCCAGCTGGACGAGCTTGCTCGGGTCGCGCAGGAGGATGGTTCGCACCTCCTTGTTCCCCTTCTTGTTCGCCCACTCGATCTTCTTGGCGATGGAGAGCTTGGAGACCTTCTGGGCGATGGTGAGCCGCTTTCCCTCGGCGGCCGCCTCCTGCTCCGGAGTCTCGGCGATCATCTCCGTCGCGGCGTCGGAAGCCCCCATCTCCAGCAGCGCCTGCTCCGCGGCGGCTTCCTCGGCCTGGGCCGCCGCGGCCGCCGCCAATGCAGCGGCCTCGTCGACGCCGCTCCCGAGGACGCGCTTGCGCGCCGCCGCGAACGCGGGGAGATCGGCGAGGACGAGCCCCGAGCGGACGCAGAAGTCCGTGACGTTGTCGATGGTGACCGGCCGGGTGGCGGGATTCGTCACCAGCGCCCGCACGATGGGCTCGTGCCGCAGCATGCGAAGCTGGTTCTGCGAGACCAACTCCGTGAGCTTCTCGTGCGGCGTCGCGGCGATCAGCGCTATCGTCTCGTCGGGCGTGGAGGCGTTGAGCGCGAGCATCTCCAGGTATTCGGGCCTCCCCTGCAGCGCGCCCGCGTAGAATCCGAGGACCTTGGGATCGGTGTTCTCGTCGCGCAGCGCGACCGAGAGGATCCGATCGGCAAGCGCGCCAGCGCTCTTCACCGCCGTCTCGCGGACGGCCGCGTCCGCGTCGAACGTCAGCATGAACAGCGCGGTCGCCATGTCCTTCGGGCCCATGGGGACGAGCGCCTTCGCGCCCATCATCCGCAGGGTCACCGGCGCCGCGGGATCGACGTGTTTCTGGAAATTCCCCGGCAGCACGTCCAGCGGAAGCGGACACGCGGACGGCTGCACCCCCGGCTCCGTCATGACTGCGATCCTACCCTGACCATCGGTCGGGAATCAGCCGATTTTCGCGGGATCGTCCTGGAAATCGAGCGCGGATTGCGTGGGATCGAACCGCTTCTTGGAGAGCCGCCAGGTGAGCTTCCCGATCCACTTGTTCAAGAAGAAGGTCCGCGGCAGCCACGGAATCGGCGCGGGCCTGCGCAAACCAAGCGCGAGGAATTCGCGTCCCACCCGGGGATCCGCGGGCGAAAGCTCCTGCGCCCTTCTGAGCGCCCGCACCGCCTGCTCCTTGTTGCGGGTGACGACCAGGGCGCGGGCGAGATTGACCAGCATCTCGCTCGTGAGAGGCCCCCGCCGCACGGCCTCCTCGCAGAAACGGATGCCGCGCTGCCGATCGCCTTCCACGAGCACCAGGGTGAGGCCGTAGTTGGAGAGGATCCGGACGTCGTTCACCTTGCGGCGGTAGGCCTTCTCGAAGGCGGCGTGCGCCTCCTGCGGATTGGTGTCCAGGGCCGCCCGGCCGGCCTCGATCAGCGCCGGAACCTCGGCGTCCGGCGTCGGCGGATCGCCGGCGGCGATCACCGGGCGCGGCGTGGTCTCGGGCGACCGCAGGGGCATCGGACCGTTCCTCTGCGCGACCCGCACGCTGGCCCGGATCCGATCGATTTCGGTGGGGGACGCGCCGCGCGGGAGCGCGCGACCGTCCGTCTTGTGTTCGCGCTCGGACATGGGCCGCCTCAAGGTTGATTCCGTTGGTAGATGATGCGGAGGCCGTCGAGCGTGAGCTGCTCGTCGACGATCTCGATCCGCTTGGAAACGTTTGCGATGAGCGGAGCGAGCCCTCCGGTCGCGACTATCTTCACCGGGAACCCGAGCTCCTCGGCCATCCGGCCGCAGATGCCGTCGACGAGGCCCACGTACCCGAAGACGAGCCCGCTCTGCATCGACGCCACCGTGTTGCGCCCGACCACCCGATCCGGCTTCTCGAAAGCGACGCGGGGTAGCTTGGAAGCGCGTTGGAAGAGCGCCTCCATGGAGATGGCGATTCCCGGAGCAATCGCGCCGCCCAGATATTCGCCCTTGGGGGTGACGGCGTCGAAGGTGGTGGCGGTGCCGAAGTCGACGATGACGAGCCCCTGCGCGAAGCGCTCGTACGCGGCCACCGCGTTGACGATCCGATCCGCGCCGACCTCCCGCGGATTGTCGTAGAGCACCGGCATCCCGGTCTTCACGCCCGGGCCGACGAAGAGCGGCTTCTTGCCGAAAAACCGTTTGCACATCTGCTCGAGCGGGAACTGCATCGGCGGCACGACGCTCGACACGATGACGTCGTGAACCTGCGACAGCTCTACTCCGCTGAAGTCGAACAGCGTGCGCAGCTGGAGTCCGTATTCGTCTCCGGTGCGATCCTTCTCGGTCTGGAAGCGGAACGAATCGCGCAACACCGCCGGCGTGCGCTCGAGGTCGAAAAGCCCGAGCACGGTATTGGTGTTGCCGACGTCGATTGCGAGAAGCATCGAAAATGAGTATCGACACGCGGTCGTGCGCGGGTCAACAAAGTGAAGCTGGGTCGCGGCCTTACACTGTCCTGCAGTGCTCCACTTCGCCTGCCACGACGCGCACGAGCTCGCCGTTTTCCCGACGGACGAGGAGTGCGCCGTCCTCCGCCAGATCGACGGCTTCGCCTTCCACCGCGCGCGACACGCCCCCCGTCTCGCCCACCTCCGCCCTGACCCTTTGTCCGATCGTGGAAGAAAGCTCGAGGAAGCGCTCGCGCACGGGACCGAAGCCCTCGAGGTCGTGCAGCGCGAGCCAGTCCTCGAGCGACTCGAGGAGACGCGCGAACGCGAGGGGGCGGGGCACCGGCTGTCCGCTCTCGATGGCGAGGCTGGTCGCGATGGCGGCAAGCTCGGGGGGAAAGCCGTCCAGGGTCGTCCCGGAATTGAATCCGACGCCGAGGACCGCGTGGCGGAGTCTGCTGCCTTCCGTGCGCAGCTCGGCGAGGAGGCCGCCGAGCTTGCGGCCTCCGCATTCGACGTCGTTCGGCCACTTGATCGCCGCTGACGAGGCTCCCAGCTCGCGGGCGGCCTCGCACATCGCGACCGCCGCCGTGAGCGCGAGCTCCGGAGCGTGCAGGGCGGGCAGCACCGGCCGGAGCACGACCGAGAACACCAGGGAAGCGCCGGGCGAGTCGACCCAGCGACGCCCGCGGCGCCCGCGCCCCTGGGTCTGACGCTCGGCGATCACCACCTCGCCGTGCAGCGCGCCGGAATCGGCGAGCCGATGGGCCTCGTCGTTCGTCGAGACCACCTCTTCGAAGAAATGGATGCGGCGGCCGATCTCCGCGCCGTGAAGGAGGGGCGACATCTCCCGTTCCGAAAGGCCGGCCGGGAGCGCCGCCAGACGATACCCGCGGCCGCCCGAGGCATGGATCGAGTACCCCCGCGCGCGCAGCGAATCGATCCGCTTGAGGAGCTCCGCCCTCGGCAGATCGAGCTTGTCGCAGAGGACGTTGCCGGCGACGAACTCGTCGCAGTCGAGGAGCATCTCCAGGACGAGCGCATCCATCCGATCGCCGTCCGGGTGGTCGCCTGGAGCGAATTGCGCCGCGGTCTCCGGAATCATTTTCGCGTCTCGATGAGGAGGCTCAAGTCCACCGCCCGGGCGGAGTGGGTCAGCGCGCCTACCGACACGTAATCGACGCCGCAGGCCGCCACCCGGGGAAGACGCTCGAGCGTCATTCCGCCGCTCGCCTCGGTGGGGACGCGGCCTCCCACCTGCTTCACCGCCGCCGCGAGCTCCCGATCGCCGAGGTTGTCGAGGAGCAGCATGTCGGCGCCCGCGGCGAGCGCCTCGTCGATCTGCGCCGGAGTCGATACCTCCGCCTCCACCTTGAGGAACGGACCCGCGAGCGACCTCGCACGCCGCACCGCCTCGCCGATCCCGCCGGCGACTGCGGCGTGGTTGTCCTTGACGAGGATACCGTCGAAGAGCGCACCCCGGTGGTTCATCGCTCCTCCGGCGCGCACGGCAGCTTTCTCGAGCACCCTCATTCCCGGAGTGGTCTTGCGGGTGTCGAGGAGCTTCGTCCGCGTGCCCGAAAGCGCCTGCGCGTAGCGCCGGGTGAGGGTGGCGATGCCGCTCAGACGCTGCAGGAAGTTGAGCGCGGTCCTCTCGGCGCTGAGGATCGCGCGCAGCTTGCCGCGGACGCGCAGCACCGCGGCGCCAGCGTCGAGGCTCTGGCCTTCCTTCGCCAGCGGCTCGAGCACGGAATCGGGATCGAGAGCCCGGAAGACGCGGGCCGCGACGGCGATACCGGAGAGCACGAGATCCTCCTTGGCGACGGCGAGCGCCGTCCCGCGCGCTTCCGGCGGAATGCACGCTTCGGCGGTCCGATCTCCCGGTCCCACGTCCTCTTCGAGCGCAAGCGCGATCAGGCGGCCGACCGCGTCGTCCGGCCGCCCGAGATCGAGATCGCTCGCGCCCTCCGCCCGCAGAACGCCTCAGCGCGCGCTGCGCCGCGGAGAGGGCCGCTGCTTCGCGCCGGTCTTGCCGCGTCCGCCCTTCGCGGAGGTCCGGCCCTGGCCGCGGCTCTCGGGCCCGCGCACCGCCGAGCGCCGGTCGCCCTTGCCAACCGGCCGTCCCTGCTGCTTCTTCGTCCCGCCGCGGGTGCCCTTCTTCGCGCCCTTCTTCGCCGCCTCGCGGCCGAGCTTCGCGCGGGCTCCGACCTTGCCGGCTTTCGCGGCCTTGTTCTTGCCGCCGCGCACGGACTTGCGGCCGACATCGGCCTTGCCGGTCTTCCCGCGCGTCACCTTCGAAGCCTTGCGCTTCGCGGCCCGCCGCTGGACCTTCGGCGCGGCCTTGGCCATCTCGTCGAGCTTCTCGGTCTCGGTCTTCGGGCCCGATTCCTCGTCGTCGTCGTCCTTCTTGGACATGAGGCCGCGGGCGATGGACTTCACCCGGGTGACGGCCTGGGCGGCGAGGCCCTCCTCCTCATCGTCGCGGGAGGCTTCCGTTGCGCCACCCTCCTTCTCCGCTTCGGCCTCGGACGAGTAGCCGACGTGCCCCGACTTCTCGTGCTGTTCCTCCTCCTCGCCCTCTCCCTCCTCTCCCTCCTCCTCCTCGCCTTCCGCCGCGCCCTCCGCCCCGGCAGCCGGCTGTCCCCCGGCCGGCCCGCCGTGTGTCCCCATCTGGTCGGCGCCGCGATGTCCCTGTTCCTTCTCGTCGTCCTCGCCGTCGTGGTTCCGCCCGTTGTGCTGTTCGTCCATGTGCTCCTCCGGGCTGGCGACGCGCGAGAGGTGGCGCGCCAGCTTGTCCCGCTTCCCCTGCAATTCGGACGCGCGCGCGCGGTCCTTCTCCACCACCTCCGGTGGCGCACGCGCGACGAATCCGGGATTGCCCAGCCGCTTCTCGAGGCCGAGCAGATCCGTTTCGATCTTCCCGATTTCCTTCTCGACCCGCACCTTTTCGGCCGCGAAATCGATCAGCCCTTCGAGTGGAAGGTGCACCTCCACCTCCGCCTCGACGTGGACGGCGGCCTTGCGGGGCCTCGCCGCACCAGCGGCGAGGACGGTCACCTGCGACGCGTTCGCAAGCTTCTTGAAGGCGTGCTCGTGGTCCCGGAAGGTGCGCTGGACCTCGCCATCGCGCGGGAGAAGGACGATCGGCACCGGCTGATTCGGCGGCAGGTTCACCTCGCCCCGCACCGAGCGCGCTCCCTCGATCGCCCTGGCGACGAGATCCATCTCGCGCTCCGCGACCGGATCCACCGCGTAATCGGTCGCCTTGGGGAACGGCGAGATCATGACCGAAGGCTTCTGCCCTTCCGCCTTGGGAAGCCGCTGCCAGACCTCCTCGGTGACGAAGGGCATGAAGGGATGAAGGAGGCGCAATGCTCCTTCCAAAGCCGTGACCAGGGTGGCCTGCGCGCCCGCCTTCTCCGCGGCGCCGAGCTGATCGTAGAGGGCGGGCTTCGAAAGCTCGATCGCCCAGTCGCACAGCTCGCCCCAGACGAACTTGTAGATGCCGTTCGCCGCGTCGGACAGGCGGAACTCGTCCATCGCCACGCGCGTCTCGTCCGCGCAGCGCGAGAGCCGGCTCAGGATCCAGCGGTCGTACACGCTCGCCGGAGGAGCGGGATGGGCAGGATCGTAGCCCTGCGCGTTCATGAGCACGAATCGCGCCGCGTTCCAGATCTTGTTCGCAAAGGAGCGATATCCGGCGATGCGCTCGGTGGACAGCTTGATGTCGCGTCCCTGCCCGGCCATCGATGCGAGCGTCATGCGCAGGGCATCCGCGCCGTACTTCGCGGTGACGTCGAGGGGATCGATCACGTTCCCCCGCGTCTTCGACATCTTCTCGCCCTTCTCGTCCCGCACCATGGCGTGGAGGAACACGGTGCGGAACGGCACCTCGCCGACGAGGTGCAGCCCGAGCATCGCCATCCGCGCCACCCAGAAGAAGAGGATGTCGAACCCGGTCTCCATGACGGAGTTCGGGTAGAACGTCTCGAGGGCACTGGTCCGCTCGGGCCAGCCGAGCGTCGAGAACGGCCAGAGTCCCGAGCTGAACCAGGTATCGAGGACGTCGGGATCCTGGCGGAGGCTGGTAGACCCGCACGTCGAGCAATTCCGCGGCGTCTCCCGCGCGACGGTGACGTGATCGTTCTCGCAATACCACGCCGGGATCTGATGCCCCCACCAGAGCTGCCGCGAGACGCACCAGTCGTGGATGTTGTTCAGCCAGCGGAAGAACTCGGCCCGCCAGACTTCGGGGACGAAGCGGATCCGATCCGCCTCGACGGCGTGCACGACAGGCTGCGCGAGCGGCTTCATGGAGACGAACCACTGCTTGCTGAGGATGGGCTCGACCACCGTGCCGCAGCGCTGGCAATGGCCGATCGAGTACGCGTGCGGCTCGGTACCGCGCTCGAGCCCCAGCTCCGCGATCCGCGCCTTGAGCGCCGCACGGACCTTGATCCGGTCCTGGCCCTGGAAGGGCCCGGCGTTCTCGTTCAGCGTACCGTCCGCGTTGAGGATGTTGACGAACGGCAGGCCGTTGCGCTTCGCGGCCTCGAAGTCCTCGAAGCTGTGGGCGGGCGTCACCTTCACGGCCCCGGTGCCGAACTTGGGATCGACGAGCTGCGCATCGGCGACGATGGGAAACTCGCGGTCCACGATGGGGTGCCGGATCTTCTTCCCGACGAGCGCCTTGTACCGTTCGTCGTCCGGATGCACGGCCACCGCGGTGTCGCCGAGCATCGTCTCCGGACGGGTGGTCGCGACCACGATCTCCGCCGAATCATCGGCGAGCCGGTAGGCGAACTTGTACAGCTCGCCCTTCGACTCCTGGTGATCGACTTCCAGATCCGAGAGCGCGGTGCCGTCCTTGGGGCACCAGTTGATGAGCCGCTCCGCGCGGTAGAGGAGCTTCTCCTCGTAGAGGCGATTGAACGCCTCGCGCACCGCGCGCGAGGACTGCTCGTCCATGGTGAAGCGCTCGCGGTTCCAGTCGAGCGACGCTCCGAGCGCGCGGTGCTGCACGCCGATGCGCGAGCCGTACTGCTCCTTCCATTTCCAGACGCGGCGGACGAACTCTTCCCGTCCGAGATCGTGGCGAGACTTCTTCTCGCTCTTCTGCAGCTCGCGCTCGACCATCATCTGGGTCGCGATCCCGGCGTGGTCGATGCCCGGCAGCCAGAGCGCGTTGAAGCCGCTCATGCGCTTGTAGCGGACGAGCGCGTCCTCGAGCGTCGCGGTGAGCGCGTGGCCGATGTGCAGGCTGCCGGTGACGTTGGGAGGCGGCAGGACGATCGAGAACGGCGGGTTCTCGCTGCGATCGGTGGCGCGGAAGAAGCCTCGCTCTTCCCATTCGCGGGCCCACCGGGTCTCGACAGGGCCGGGCTCGTACGGCTTGTCGAGCACCGGATCGAGATCTGTCGCCGCGCGCGCCGTCACCGGAGATCCTCCGCTTCGCGCGGCAAAGTCGCGCGCGACCGCCGTGGAGATACCACAATGGATCGCCTTCGGGGCAGGGTCGCCGAGCGTTCGGAGAGCTACTCTCCCCGCTCCTTCATGAGACGATCGAGCTCCTCGCGGATGATCGTCTCCGCGAGCTCCGGCACGACTTCCCACGCGATCTTCTCGATCACTTCGCGCGACGCCTTCGAAAGCGCTTCGCGCAGGAGCGCTTCGCCTCCATCCCGGCTCTCCTTCGCGGAAGGCACGACGGAAAGCGGAGGCTTGGCGGGGGAAGGAACGGCCCGAAGCTGCGGCGGCTGCGGACCTTCGTCGGCGAGATCGTCGTCGAGGAGAATTTCTTCCTCTACTTCCGCGGACATAGTCTCCTGCCGGGGCGGCGGCTGAGAAGGCTGTGGCGGGCGGGCCAGAGCGGGCGGCGGCGGTTTCGACGCCGCGGGAGGACCAGGGCGCGGTGCGGCCGGGCGCCCGCCCGCGGGAGGCGGCGCCGAAGGCCGGGGCGGCTGTACTCCGGGCGGGCGGGCTGCGGACGAAGGCGGCGCGGAAGGACGAGGCGCTCCCGCGGCCGGCGGCCGTGCACCAGGAGGGGGCGGCGCCGTCGGTGGGCGGGCGGCGGGCGGCCTCGCGCCCGGCGGAGGTGGCGCTCCGGCCGGTCTCGCCGGACCGCCGGCAGCGGGCGCTCCCGGAGGCCGCGCTGGCGGAGGCGGCTTCGATACCTGAGGTGGTGGAGCGGCTCGCGGCGGGACCGACGGCGGCGGCGGAGCGGCGCGCTGCGCAGGCGCAGGCTGCGGCCCCGCCGTCATCGGCTTCGGATTGGCGAGGATCTCTTTCACCCGGTCGACGAGCTTCTGCGATTCGAACGGCTTCGCCATCTGGCCGTTCGCGCCGGCCGCTATCGCCCTCGAAGGATCGCCCGGACTACCCCCGCCGAGGAGAAGCACCGGCGTCTGCTTGAGCGTCGCGTCGGCGCGGACCTTCTCGCAAAGCTCGTAACCGCTGAGCCCCGGCATGTCGATGTCGGCGAGGATCAGATCCGGTTTCAGATCCCGCGCCCGCTCGAGCGCCTCCGTCCCGTTCGCGACGGTCGTGAGGGAAAAGTCCTCCTTCTTGAAAACCATTCCGACAGCGGTCCGGATCGTCGTCGAGTCGTCGGCCAGAAGGAGGGACTTCGGCATGCCGGGGGCGCCTCCGGGAACGGCGGCGTTCACCTGTACCCGTCCTCTCCGGACGAGGCAAGCTTTTGAAAAGGTACCGTAAACGCGAACCGTCGAGAGAGCGCGCGCGATGCGATGGGGGGCGAGCGAGCCCGCCCCCCATCAAAAGCCCGTTTCAGTAATCGAGGTCTTCGCCGCCGCCATAATCGGGCCCGCCCCCCATCCCGCCCGGAGGGCCACCGCCGCCGCCGCCGCCAGCTCCCTTCTTCTTCTTCACCTTCTCGGCGATCATGGCCTCGGTGGTGAGGAGAAGTCCGGCTACGCTCGCCGCGTTCTGCAGCGCGGAGCGGGTGACCTTCGTCGGGTCGATGACCCCCGCCGCCACCAGCTCTTCATACTTTCCCGTGCGAGCGTTGTAGCCGAACCCGCCCTGCCCCTCCTGCACCTTCTGCAGCACGATGCTTCCTTCGAGGCCCGCGTTTCCGACGATGCGGCGGAGCGGCTCCTCGATCGCGCGGCGGACGATCTGCACGCCGACGCGCTCGTCGCCCTCGAGCTTGAGCCCTTCGAGCGCCTTCTGGCAGCGGATGAGCGCGACGCCGCCGCCCGGAACGATGCCCTCTTCCACCGCGGCGCGGGTGGCGTGCAGCGCATCCTCGACGCGTGCCTTCTTCTCCTTCATCTCCGTCTCGGTGGCGGCGCCGACCTGCACCACCGCGACGCCGCCCACGAGCTTGGCGAGCCGCTCCTGGAGCTTCTCGCGGTCGTAGTCGGAGGTCGTCTCCTGGATCTGCGCGCGGATCTGCTTGATCCGGGCCTCGATGTCCTTCTTCTGGCCCGCCCCGTCGAAGATGGTGGTGTTGTCCTTGTCGATTTTGATCCGCTTGGCGCGGCCCAGATCGGCGAGCCCGATCTGCTCCATCTTCTTGCCCAGCTCCTCGGCCGCGAGCGAGCCGCCGGTGAGCGTCGCGATGTCCTTCAACATCTCCTTGCGGCGATCGCCGAATCCGGGCGCCTTCACCGCCGCCACCTTGAGCGTGCCGCGGAGCTTGTTGACGACCAGCGTCGCGAGCGCCTCGCCCTCGATCTCCTCCGCGATGAGGAGGATGGGGTGTCCGGTGCGCACCACCTGCTCGAGGATCGGCACCAGGTCCGCCATCGCGGCGATCTTCTTCTCGCTGAGGAGGATGTACGGGTCTTCCAGCTCGACCACCATGCGGGCCGGATCGGTGACGAAGTACGGCGAGATGTACCCGCGGTCGAACTGCATGCCTTCGACGACCTTGAGCGTCGTCTCGAGGCCCTTCGCCTCCTCGACCGTGATGACGCCTTCCTTGCCGACCTTCTCCATCGCGTCGGCGAGGATGTTGCCGATGGTCTCGTCGCCGTTCGCCGAAATGGTGCCGACCTGCGCGATCTCCTTCTTGCCCTGGGTCTTCACAGAGAGCTTCTTCAGCTCGCTGATGATGACCTCGACCGCCTTGTCGATGCCGCGCTTGATGGGCATCGGATTGTGGCCGGCGGCAACGAGGCGCTGGCCCTCGGAATAGATCGCCGCCGCGAGGATGGTGGCGGTCGTGGTTCCGTCACCGGCCACGTCGCTCGTCTTCGTCGCCACCTCGCGGACCATCTGCGCGCCCATGTTCTGGAAGCGATCCGCGAGGTCGATCTCCTTCGCGACCGTGACGCCGTCCTTGGTGACCGTCGGCGCGCCCCAGGATTTCTCCAGGACGACGTTGCGGCCCTTCGGACCGAGCGTCACGGCGACCGCGTCGCTGAGGATCAGGACGCCTCGCAGGATCTGCTCGCGCGCCGCCTGGGAAAAATAGATCTCCTTCGCCGCCATGAAGCTCCTCCGATGTGGGGCAGACCACCCCGTGGGGGCGCGAATGTAGACAGGCGCGGCGGGCTGTCAAGCGTCGCGTTTCAGAACCCGCGCCGCTGCCGGGTGAACAGCGCTTGTCAGCGCACGTCCATTGTTCTACGGGACCCCGCACCTGTCCCCTCCAAGGAGACCGCATGATCGCCCTTGCCGCCGTCCTCGCACTCCTCGCGCAAGCCCCGCAGAGCGGTGGGGAAAAGGGCAAGGTCTCCGGGAAGGTGACGATCGCCGGACTCGCGCCCAAGCTCGCCAACCTTCCGGTCACCCGCGACATCAAGTCCTGCGGCGCGAACAAGCCGG
This sequence comes from Myxococcales bacterium, assembly GCA_045802855.1. Lineage (GTDB taxonomy): Bacteria > Myxococcota > Myxococcia > Myxococcales > 40CM-4-68-19 > VBKO01. The sequence goes on from JBJMQD010000036.1 coordinate 11,694, forward strand.
ACGAGTCGCTGGTCGTGGGCCAGGCCGGAGGGGTGAAGAACGCCGTGATCTGGGTCGTCGACGGCCCGAAGCCTCCCCGCGGCTTCAAGCAGAAATACAAGCTCGACCAGAAGAACTGCGAGTTCACGCCGCACGTCGTCGCGATGCCCGAGGGCGGTACGCTCGAGGTGGTGAACAGCGACAAGCTGTTCCACAACGTCCACGCGCGGCAGGGGGAGAAGCAGGTCTTCAACTTCGCCATGCCGGTCCCGGACTACACGATTCCCAAGCAGATCAAGTCGGAAGGCCGGCTGCGGGTGACCTGCGACGTGCATCCCTGGATGCGCGCCTGGGTGGACGTGCTGCCGACGACGGCGTTCGCGGTGACCGACGAATCGGGAACCTACACCATCGAGGACGTGCCGCCCGGCAAGCACAAGATCAAGCTCTGGCACGAACGACTCGGCGAGAAGGAGGAGGAGATCGACATCGTCGCCGGACAAACCGCGACGCTCGATCTTCCGCTCACGCCCAGATGACGGTGCGCATCGATCCCGATTTCCTCGTCCGGTGGGTGAGGGAGGAGCTTTCGCGGACGGGCGACGAACCTGTCTTCGACGGCATCGCCGCGCGAGGGGCTGAAGACGGCCTCGCCGAGGACGAGGCGGAGCTGGAAGCCGCCGAGGAGATCGCCGCTCGCCGCGGGCTTCGCTTCGCGCTCCTCGACGCCGCCGCCGGCCTCGGGGAGGTGGACGTGCGAGAGGCCCGCGGGGGCATCGAGTGGATCGAACGGGCGCTTCGTCCCGAAGGCCAGCGGGATCTCTTCGGAGAGCTGGCCCCGTCGAATTGCACGGCGTTCCTCCGCAGCGCCCCCGGGGCCGCGCAAAGGCTGCGTGCCCTCGCGCGGCTGCTCCTCGACGAGCCGGGTGCGTCGCGCGCCGAGCTTCCCGGTCTGGGCGGAAGCCCGGGGTGCTCGATTCGCTGATGTTTCGCGCGTGGTAGCTTCCCCGGCGTGTCCGAGCCGGGGACCCTTCCCGCGACATTGCCGTCACAAGCGCCGCTCCGGCGTCGCGCGCACTACGGTCCCTTCGCCCGCTGGCTCTTGAATCTGATGTTCGGGCCCGTCGCCTTCCCCGAGGAGAGCCGGACCTTGCTGGCGAGCGCGGCGCAGCAGGGCACCGTCGTCTACGTCCTCCGCTCGCCCGCGCTCATCAACCTGCTCTATCTCAACTGGAGCTTCTGGAGGCTCGGGCTTCCGCTCGCGCGCGCCGCGACCGGGCTCGGATACCGCATCTTCGCTCCCTTCGCCCGCTGGTACCTCGGCGGCGAGCAGGTGCGCCCTCCGGAAGGCGCGACGGACCGGGCGGCCGCACAGGTGGTCGAGGCGGTCCGGCAGGGCGAGTCCGCCATGGTCTTCCTGCGGATGCCGAAGACCTTCTCGAGCGCGGTGGCGCGCCTCTCAGATCCCTTTCCCGAGCTCGTCGCCCTGCAGCGCAAGGACCCCCACCGCAGGATCCTCTTCGCGCCGGTGACGCTCCTCTGGCGCAGGCGCCCGAAGAAGCTGCGCGGCGGCGTGCGCGATTTCCTCTTCGGCGACCCGGAGGAGCCGGGCGCGATCCGCAGCGTCTTCTCGTTCCTGTTCCACCGCGGCCAGCCCGTGCTGAAGCTCAGCGCCCCGATCGACCTCTCTCCGGTCGCCGGGGAGAACCCGGCTGCCGACGACGAGAGCGTCGCGCGCCGCGTGCGTGGCGCGCTCTACCACCACCTCGCTCGCGAGGCGCGGGTGGTCACGGGGCCGCCGCTGAAGAGCCCCGAGCGGGTCGCCGAGCAGACGCTGCACGACCTGCAACTGCGCCGCATCATCGAGGAGATCGCCCGGGAGAAGAACGTCCCGACCGAGCAGCTCGAGCGCACCGCGCGCAAGCACCTGCGCGCGATCGCCGCCCGCTACACGCCGTTCGCGGTGGACGTCCTCAAGGCGATCGTGGGGTGGATGTTCACCCGCATCTACGACGGCGTCGACGTCGACGAGGCGGGGATGCAGAAGGTCGCGCTTGCCGGAGCGCACGCGCCGCTCGTCCTCTGCCCTTCGCACAAGAGCCACTTCGACTACATGGTGATGTCGGTCGTCTGCGACGATTACGGCCTGCAGCCGCCGCACGTCGCCGCGGGCGACAACCTGAACTTCTGGCCGGTCGGACGCCTCTTGCGCATGGGCGGGGCCTTCTTCATCCGCCGCAGCTTCAAGGGCGACCGCATCTACGGCGCGGTGATGGCGGCCTACGTGAAGCGTCTCCTCACCGATCGTTTCACGCAGGAGTTCTTCATCGAGGGAGGGAGGTCGCGGACAGGGAAGCTCTTGCCGCCCAAGTTCGGCCTCCTCACGCTGGAGGTGGACGGGTGGCTGAGCGGCGTCCGCGACGACGCGATGTTCGCGCCCATCTCCATCTCCTACGAGAAGATCCCGGAGGCGCGCAGCTATCAACAGGAATTGCTCGGCGGCGAGAAGCAGAAGGAGGACGCGAGGGCGCTCCTCTCCGCCACCAAGGTGCTGCGCAGCCGGTTCGGCAGGATCACCATCCGGTTCGACGATCCCATCTCGTTGCGGAGGGTGTTCGAGGAGCGGGGGATCGATCCCGGGAACCACACCCCGGAGCAGCGCCGCGCGCTCGTCCGCGCGCTCGGGCTCCGGATCGCCGCCGGAATCAACCGGGCGATGCCGGTCGCGCCGGTCGGTCTCGTCGGCGCCGTGCTCCTCAGCCACGATCGCCGCGGGATGTCCGAGGACGAGCTTCTTTCCCGGTGCGAGTTCCTCCACCAGGCGGCCCTCGACGGCGGCGCCCGCACCCCGGCATGGCAGACGAGCGCAGCCCGCACGCCGGAGGATCCGGTGACGGCGCCGCCCGCTTCGCTACGCGACTCCGGGCTCGTCCAGCGCGCCCTTCGCTCTCTCACCGCCGACGGACACTTGAAATCGCACGAAGCCGGAGGCGAGCGATTCTACTCGGTCGTCGAGGAGCGCAGGATGGCGCTCGACTACCACAAGAACTCGATCCTGCACTTCCTCGTCGCTCCCGCCATCCTTGCGCTTGCGCTGCGTAGTTTCGGAGCCCAGCGCGCGTCGATCGCCGCCGTGCTGGCCCGCGCCCGCGAGCTGTCGCAAGACTTGAAGTACGAATTCATCTTCGAACCGGGCAAGACGCTCGAATCCGCGGTGGAGGAGACGCTCGCGCACCTCGTGCGCTGGGGAATCGTCGAGCGCCAGGGCGACGACGCGGTTCCGGTCGCTTCCGGACTGCGCATGAGCCAGCTCCTCGCGGACCTGTTGCGACCCTATCTGGAAGGGCTCTGGGTCGCCGTCGACGCGCTCGAGCTGTTGCAACCGGGCCCGATGAGCTCGCGCGAGTGGACACAGAAGGCGCTCGACCGCGGCCGGGCCGCTTTCTTCGCCGGACGCATCCGCCGGATCGAGTCGCTCTCCAAGGCGACCCTGGAGAACGGGATCTCCGTCCTCCGCGACCGCGAAGTGATCCGGGGCGCCAAGGTCGAGCTGACCCCCGAATGGCGGTCGCGCGATCGGATCGTCCAGCTCGCCGAGGAAGTCGATCGGTACCTCGTTTGACCTGCGAACTTGCGAGCGTCGAGGCCCTTGAAGTCTCCGTACGGTGCGGTAGGGTCCTCAGCCCCCGAACCGAAAGGCAGCAAAAATGGAATTCACTGGGCGCGTCCGGGAAATCCTCGGCTGGTATCAATCCGACAATCCGGGAACGAAGACGAACATCGCACGGCTCTTGAACCACGGGCGTCTCGCCGGCAGCGGCCGGCTCGTCATCTTGCCCGTCGATCAGGGGTTCGAGCACGGGCCCGCGCGCTCGTTCGCGCCCAACCCGGCCGGCTACGACCCCGAGTACCACGCGCAGCTCGCGATCGACGCCGGGTGCAACGCCTACGCGGCGCCCCTCGGGTTTCTCGAGGCCGTGGCGGGAAAGCTCAACGGGCAGATCCCGCTGATCCTCAAGTTGAACAACAGCGACACGCTCTCGAAGGGCCACCCGCCCTGCTCCGCAATCACCGGGTCCGTGAAGGACGCGGTACGGCTCGGCTGCGTCGCGATCGGGTTCACGATCTATCCCGGCTCGTCGGCGCGGAACACGATGTACCAGGATCTGCGCGAGCTCATCGAGGAGGCGAAGGACCACGGCCTCGCCGCGGTGGTGTGGAGCTATCCGCGCGGCGAGGGAATTACCGACAAGAAGGGCGAGACGGCGGTCGACGTCGCGGGTTACGCCGCCCACATCGCTTGCGAGCTGGGCGCGCACGTCGTCAAGGTGAAGCCTCCCGGCGAGTTCATCTACCAGCCCGAGAACCAGAAGGTCTTCGAGAAGTACAACATCCCCATCAAGACGATGGCGGATCGCGTGCGCCACGTCGTGCAGAGCTGTTTCAACGGAAAGCGCATCGTCATCTTCTCGGGCGGCGAGGCGAAGGGGACTGACGAGCTCATGCAGGAGATCCGCGGCCTGCGCGATGGCGGCGCCTTCGGCTCGATCATGGGCCGCAACGCCTTCCAGCGCCCGCACGACGAGGCCGTGAAGCTCCTCCGCGACGTGATGGACGTATTCGCCGGTAAAAGCTAGGGCGAATCGGGCTCCGGCGGCGGGCGGGCCTCCGCCCACTGCGCGCGCGTCGGCCGGAGCGTGACGTCGATCTGTTGCCCGACCGACGCGGAGACCTCGGCGCTGCAGGGCAGCGTGTCGCAGGAGAGCTTCGCGTTCGTGACCGGCCCCGGCGCCCCCCGCGGCAGCTCCGGGCGGACGAGGCCTATGCGGCAGCGAGCGCCGTGCGGAATCCAGAGCGTCGCGCGCCCGTCGAGTACACCGGCGCGCGCCTCCCAGCTTTCGCCGCCCGCGCAGACCGCCCGCACCGCGGCGGCGGCCCGTATGCCTCGTTCGGGACGGACGACCTCCACCAGGGCGCGCCCCGGACGCTCGAACGTCGCGACCCAGGTAGCCGGCTTTCTCGCGATCACCGTCGCGTACCCGCGCTGCACGTCGGCGAAGTACCGCGCCGGAGGCTGGACGTCGCACCGCCATGCGCCCTTCGCGAGGCCAGGCCACTTCGCCTCTCCGAAGACGTCGCTCAGGCCCGCGAACTCCTTCCCGTCCGGTCCGGTGCATCTGACCCGCGCATCGATGACTGGATTACGCGCGTCGTCCACCACCTGGACCACGAGCGGCCCCGGATTCTGGACGACGAGCCACAGGATCACCGCGATGAGCGCGAAGACCACCGCGACGACCGCACCCTCGAGCCACCCGGGGACGCGGCTCGCGAACCGCGGCTCGAATGTGCCCAGCGACCCGGCGGCATCTCCGTATGCTCTGGTCCGTGGCCTACGGGCGTCGCGAGCGGAGCCCGCTCGTCCGATTCCGATCACGGCACGTACTCGGCGCGGTTGTTCTCGGTCTCGAAGACCTCCACGCGGCAGATGCGGACCCGGTCGTCGTCCAGCTCGCGAGCAAGCTCCTCGCAGAAGAACCGGGCCAGCTCTTCCGCGGTGGGGTTGCGCCCCCCCTCCTGAAACGGCTCGATCTCGTTGATGTTGCCGTGATCGAAGCGCGCCGCCGCCGCGACTGCCGTCTTCTTCAGACGGGCGAAGTCGAGGACGTAGCTCGTGCGATCGAGCCGCGTCGCCTCGGCGTGCACCACCAGCCGGTAGTTGTGCCCGTGCAGGTTCTCGCAGCGGTCCTCGGAGAGGCGCACCTGGTGCGCCGCGCAGAACCACAGCTGCTTGCTCACGCGGTAGACGCCCACCCGCGTGTTTGTAACACGGTGGCCCTATGCTGCCTCGTGCAGCTCGCGCAGGAATGACCAGCGCACGAGGACCTGCTTCCCCTCGACCTCGAGGAGTCCGCGCCGGGTGAACTCGCTCAGCGCCCTGGAAACTGTCTCTCTGCTGGTTCCGACCAGGCCGGCGATCTCCTGCTGCGTCGGGCGCTCGCGGATGAGGATGCCTCCGTCCACCTGCTCTCCCTGCTTGAGCGCGAGCTCGCGGACGACGCGGGCCACACGCGCGTAGACGTCGAGGAGCGCGAGGTTGCCGATCACCTCGTCGGCATGGCGGAGGCGGCGGGACATCTCGGCCAGGATGGCGAGAGCGGTGGACGGGTTCGCGAGGAGGTGCTGGTGGAAGGCGTCCCGGTCGAGCGTGAGGAGCTGGGTCTCGGCCACCGCGACGACGTTGGCGGAGCGGGGCTGCCGATCGAAGAGCGACATCTCGCCGAAGAAGTCGCCCGCCTTGAGCATGCTGAGGATGATCTCCCGGCCGGTCTGGCCGTAGAGCACGACCTTCACCTTGCCGGAGGCGATCACGTACATCGAGTCGCCCGCCTCCTCGGCGCTGACGATCACGGTGCCGGCCTCGACGGTGCGGGGACGCATCCGGGCGCCCAGATCGGCCAGGACGGGAGGCTCGAGCTCGCGGAAGATCGCGACCTTTTGCAAGAGGACCGTAGGTTCCACGCGGCTTCCTCCGAAACGAGCAGTCTGACACTGCACCTGCTACCCAGACAAGCACACTTGACCGCCAAATACGCGACACCTTATTTCGAGTCGATGTCGATGCGCGCCCAGGTCAACGGCGACCCCGTCGAGCTGCCCGAAGGTCTATCCGTCGCGGATCTGCTGCGCCACCTCGGGGTACGCGCCGAGCGCGTGGCAGTGGAAAGGAATGGCCGCGTGGTAAGGCGCGCCCGCCACGTCGAGGAGAAGCTCGCCGAGGGAGATGTCCTCGAGATCGTGACTTTCGTCGGCGGCGGCTGACCGGAGTGCCGCACCGGGGATAGTATCCCGCGCCGATGCACACCGACGACGCGTTCGACCTCGGAGGCCGTTCCTTCCACTCTCGTCTCGTGGTCGGGACCGGCAAGTACCGCGACTTCCCCACCATGCAGAAGGCGATCCTCGCTTCCGGCGCGGAGATGGTCACCGTCGCGGTGCGCAGGCTCGACCTGCAGGCCCAGGGCGAGGCATCGCTCCTGCACTGGATCCCGCGGGAGCTGACGCTCCTGCCCAACACCGCGGGGTGCTACACGGCGGACGAGGCCATCCGCACGTTGCGGCTCGCCCGCGAGCTGCAGATCGGCGGCGAGAAGCCGCTCGTGAAGCTCGAGGTGCTCGCCGACCAGAAGACGCTCCTCCCCGACGGCGAGGAAACGTTGCGGGCGGCGAAGCAGCTCGTCGCCGAAGGATTCACCGTCCTCCCCTACTGCAGCGACGATCCCGTGCTCTGCAGGAAGCTCGAGGACGCGGGCTGCGCGGCGGTGATGCCGCTCGGCGCACCCATCGGCAGCGGCCTCGGCCTGCGCAATCCCTACAACCTCCAGATGATCCTGGACCACGCGAAGGTGCCGGTGATCGTCGACGCCGGCGTGGGCACCGCGAGCGACTGCGCGGTCTGCATGGAGATGGGAGTCGCCGGTCTCCTCGTCAACACCGCGATCAGCGGCGCGCAGGATCCGGTGGCGATGGCGACGGCGATGAAGCTCGCCACCGAAGCGGGCCGGCTCGCCTTCCGGGCGGGCAGGATCCCGCGCAAGCTCTACGGCAGCGCTTCGAGCCCGCTCGCGGGCGTCGTCGGAAAGTGATCCGGCTGTATCTCGTCACCGATCGCCGCCTCGTTTCCGATCTCCCCTCCGCGGTCCGGGCGGCCCTCTCGGGCATTCCGCCCGGCACCGCCGCGGTCCAGCTCCGGGAGAAGGATCTTCCCGCCGCGCGTCTGCTCGATCTCGCGCGGCAGCTCGTTCCCATCTGCAGGGCCGCCTCCGCTCCGCTCCTGGTGAACGACAGGGCGGACGTGGCCCTCGCGGCGGGCGCGGACGGCGTCCATCTGCCGTCGCAGGGGATTCCGGTCGCGCAGGCCCGCTCGCTCCTGGGCCGGGGAAAGCTCGTCGGGGCGAGCTGCCACACGCCGGCGGAGATCGCGGATGCCCACGCGGCGGACGCCGATTTCGCGCTCTTCGGGCCCGTCTGGGAGTCGCCGGGGAAGACCGCCCAGGGACTCGCGGCGCTGAAGGGCGCTGTTCGCGCGTCTCCCCTGCCCGTTCTCGCCATCGGCGGGGTCACTCCCGAGACGGCGAGGCTGGCGATCGACGCCGGAGCAGCGGGAGTCGCTTGCATCCGGGCGGTCCTGGGGGCTCTCGATCCGGCCGCCGCCGCCCGGGACCTTCATCTGGCGATGACGACGGACTAGCGCTTCGCGAGATTGGGGCGCTCCGCGAGAGCCTGGAGGAGCTTCGCCACCGCCTCGTCCGGGGTCTGCGCGTCCATCACGTGCTGCTTGTAGAGGTTCCGTCCGCCGACCATCTCGGCCGCCCCGCCCGTCTCCGGCAGCGCCACCACGGGCTTTCCGTCGCGAAGGAGAAGCCCGATCTCGCTCAGCGTCCCCCCGCCGCCGCCCACGACGATCGCGCCGTCTACGGCCATCGCCACCAGCGCCGCCTGGGCCTGCCCGACTCCCGTCGGAATGGGCAGGTCGATCCAGGCATTTGCCTCGTGGCGTGCGGGACCCGGCAGGATTCCGACCACGATCCCTTCGCCCTCCGCCTCCCGGTAGCCGCGAGCGGCGCCTTCCATGCATCCGCCGAGGCCACCGCAGACGAGGTGCGCGCCCGCGCGAGCGAGAGCTGCCCCTACCTCCCTGGCGGCCTCGTCGGTGCGGGGATCCTCGAGACCTCCGCCGATCACCGCCAGCACCAGCTTCTGCCGGACGGGCGACAGAGCGCGCTTGGGCGGAAGCATGCGGGAGCGTGCATCCGCGAACGTCTCCTCGGTCTCGTGGCGCAGCGCAATGGCGTCGAGGAGGAGGTCCTCCGCGAGCGGTTCGTCGGCGCATTCGACGCGCTTTTCCAGGTCGCGGGCCATCTCCCCGATCTCGGCGAACCCGAAAGTGCCCGCCGAGCCGGCGAGCTTGTGGAGCGCGCCCCGGAGCGCGTCTTTCGAGCCTGCGCCTCCTTGGCGGGCGGAGGAGATGGCGGCCGACAGCTTCGCGAGCCGCTCGTTCGCACCAGCCAGATAGTGCTCGAGCAATTCGCGGTCCTCCGCTACCAGGTCCGCGGTATCGCGCTTTTCGTCGAATGCCATCCCGGAAATGCTAGGCCTCGGATCGTTCGACCGGGAGGGTGAAGAAGAACGTCGCGCCCTTGCCGGGCTCGCTTTCCACCCCGATCTCGCCCCCGTGGGCAAGGACCAGCGCCCGGCAGATGGCAAGGCCGAGGCCGGTGCCTTCCTGCTCCCGGCGGGCCCGGTCGGACTGCGCGAAACGGGTGAAGAGCTTCGCGCGGAAATCTTCGGGGATCCCGGGCCCCCGATCGCGCACCTCGAAGCGGACGACGTTGCCCTTCTGCTCGACGAGGAGATCGACCGACCCCGCCTTCGGAGAGAACTTCAGCGCGTTCGAGAGGAGATTCGTGAGCACCTGGACGATGCGATCGCCGTCGGCGCGCACCGGCGGCAGCCCGTCCGCAAGGGCGCTCTTGACCGTGACCCCTACCTTCTTGGCGAACCCGTCGATGCCCTGGACGGCCTCGGCGCAGAGTGCCGCCACGTCGGTCGGGGCAGGATCGAGCTCGAGCCGTCCCGCTTCGATCTTGCTCACGTCGAGGATGTCGTTCACCAGCCGTACCAGACGGTCGGCGTTCCGCTTCGTCACCTCGACGAGCTCGCGGGTTTCCTCGTCGAGCGAGGAGCCGTCGAGGACCAGCGCCATCGAGCCTTTGATGCTGGTGAGCGGCGTGCGCAGCTCGTGGGACACCGTCGAGATGAACTCGGACTTCATCCGATCCACCTCGTGGGCGTTCGTCACGTCGTCGAAGACGACCATCGAGCCGACCACCTCGCCTCCGGCGCCGAGGGCGGCGGTGGAGTAGCGGCGGAAGATGCGCGGCTTCGGTTCGCCGGGCAGGTTCACCGAGATCTCACGGTCCTCGTCGTCAGTCTGGCCGAGCGATAGTTCTCCTGACGCGACCAGCGGGCGGAGGACATCTTCGAGGAGCCCGATGGGCGCTCCCACCACTTCGCGGTCGCCGAGCGCGAACAGGTTCCGGAAGGAGCGGTTCACGACCGCCGCGCGACCGCCGCGGTCGACGAGCACGATCCCGCTGCGGGACGCCTCGACGAGCGCTTCGAGCTGGCGGGACACCGCCTGCGACCGCGCGCTCTGCTCGCGCACGTCCTCGATCAATTTGGCGCCGGCGATCGCGGTCGCCGCGTGACGGGCGAGGATGCGCAAGGCCTCGAGCACCTCGTCGCGGAGCGGCTCGCGGCTCCACATCGCCACCACGCCGAGGAGCCGTCCTTCATGGACCAGAGGGTGCCCCGAGAACGACCGCAGCCGCTCGATGCGGGCCCAGTCGGGATCGGCGAGCCCCGGCTCCGAACCGAGGTCGTCGGTCGCGACCATTCCGCCGTAGGCGGCGACGCGGCCGACGGAGAAGTCGCCGATCGGCACCCGTGCGAGCACCCGATCGAGCGGCCCGAGCCCGCCGTGCTCGACGAGGTGCAAGCACTGCTTCCGCGAGTGGCAGCGGTGCGCCATCTCGCAGGAGCCGCAGCGATCCGGCTCTCCCACGAGCCACACCCGCGCGCAGGCGGCACCGAAGCTCCGGGTGAGCGCGTCGGTCACGGCGGCGAGGATGCGCTCGCGCTGGAAGGCGCTGGCGACGCTCTCGGTAACCTGGACCGCGGCGCGGAGCGCGCGGACCGTCGCCTGCAGCCGCGCCTTCTCGAGCTCGAGATCCTCGCTGGTCGGTTCCGCCGGAAGGATGGCGAGCCGCCTGCGGACGGAATCCTTGTCGACCGCGCGTGCGCTCACGACGCCCCAAGGACGCCGTTCACCTCGGCGAGCAGTTCCTTCGGCTCGAACGGCTTGGTCAGGTAGCGCGTGGCTCCCAGCCGGAGCCCCTCGTCCACCTCGTCCTTCTGCGCCTTGGCGGTGAGGAACACGAACGGAGTCGCGGCGCGCGCGTCGCGCTTGCGCACCTCGGCGAGCGTCTCGATGCCGCTCATCTCCGGCATCATCCGATCGCAGAGGATGAGGTCGCAGGCCGCGCCCGTGTCGAGATAGGCGAGCGCCGCCCTGCCGCCCTCAGCCAGAGCGACCTCGTGGTTCCCGCGCTTCAAGGCGAGGCGGGCCACGAAGCGGATGTCGGAGTCGTCGTCGATTACCAGGATGCGGGCCATGTCGGTCCTTCAGACAGCGAGCAAATCGAGCAGGGTCTTGCGATGGAGGGGTTTCTTCAAGAAGCCGTCCGCGCCGCAGCGGCGCGCCTCGGAACGGAGATCTTCGTCGTCCGCGGCGCTGACGACGTACATCCGCGCTGCGCAGTTGCGCACGTCCGCGGAGAGGCGGCGCAAGAGGTCGATCCCGTTCATGCCGGGCATGAAGATGTCGACGAGGACGAGATCGTAGGAGCCGCCCGGGGGCAGCGCCTGCCGCAGCTTCGAGGAGTCCTGCACGGCGTCAACCACCGCGCCCGCAGAGGCGAGCACCGACCGGCAATACCCGAGCACGTCGTCGTCGTCGTCGACCACCAGGACGTGGGGGCGCTTCGCTGGCGCCGGCGTGGCGACCGAGAGGAGATTGATCCCGCTCGCGGGGTTCTTCGCCGGACCGGGCAGCGGAACGGGCTCGTCGCGGCGCTTCGACAGGCCGACCAGCGCGAGGAGGTTCACGCGGTGGATGGGCTTCGTCAGCCACCCGTCCGCACCCATCTGCGCTGCCTTGCGGACCATGTCGGGGTCGTGCGCGGCGGTCATCATGCAGATGGGGAGATCCGCTCCGTAGTGCTGCCGGAGCAGGTAGCAAGCCGCGAGGCCGTCGATCTCCGGCATGCGAACGTCGAGGAGGACGAGGTCGTACTCGCCTCCCGGCGGATGGCGCAGGAGGTCCTTGGGATCCGAGACGCAGGTCACCGAGCATCCCGCGCCCTCGAGGATCCGCCGGATGAGGGCGAGGATGTCGGCGTCGTCGTCCACCACGAGGACGCGCTTGCGCGGCGCCTCCTTCGCCGGGGCGGCGCCGAGAAGGGGGCGCAGGTCGCGCTCGAGCGAGACGTGATCGAGCGGCCTGCGCAGACAGGCGTCCGCGCCCCGTCCGGGAGCGTCGCCGACCATGGCGACGCGGACCGCGGGAAGCCGGTCCTTCGTCCTTCGAGCCGCGTCGGCTCCGCCTGCCTCGTCGAGAACGACCACGTCCGGCGAGAGCGCGGCGAGGGCGTCGAGACCTTTGCGGTGGTCGAGCGAGCGCGACGCGATCCCCTGCGTGGAGAGGAAGTAGCGCAGGAAGGCCTGTTCGGCCGGATGCTCGTTCAGGAGTACGACGTTCGGATGGCGCACGATGACCTCGGGATGGCCCCGGACTGATCGGCCCGCCACCGGATCCCTTGAGCACCGATCGGAGCTGGGGGCCGGATCAGGGCGGAGCGCCCACCTGCGCCGAGAAACGCATGCTGCGCGGGCTGCGACCGAGATGATGTGCGACGAACGCGGAGAGCGCCCGCGCCGCCTCACCCGCGGCCTCCTCGAAAGCGCGGGGGTCGGCAGGCCTGCCGGAGCCGTCGGCGGAAAGGGGCGCCTGCGCGCCGGCCATCCCACGCCGCTGCAGTTGCACGAGCGCGGCGCGGGCCCCACCGGTGAGCGCGAGGGCAGAGGGGTGCGCGCAGCGCGCACAGCAAAGGCCGCCCGCGTCCGGATCGAAGGCCGCGCGACCCGGCGCGACGCGCGTGCCGCAGCGGGCGCATCCGGAAAGCTCGGGCGCGAGTCCCGCGGCATCGAGCGCGCCGAGCTCGAACGCGCGGAGGAGCGCGCTGGTCGGTTCCGAGGCGCAGAGCCGGGCCAGGAACTCCTCGAGGAGAGCGAAGAGACGATCCGCGGGTTGCGACGGGCGCGTCAGGTCGTGGAGCAGCTCCGCCGCGTAGCCGGCGTGGGCGATGCGGTGCAGGTGCTCGCGCAGGGCCGGATGCGCCTCGACGACCGAGGCCTCGCGCAGCATCCACAGCTCCTGGCCAGAGCGTTCGTGGAGGAGGACCTCGAGGCGCTGGAACGGCTCCAGCGCCCCGGCGAAGCGCTTGCCCGCGGGACGCGCGCCCCGGGCGAAGGCGGCTACCCGGCCGCGTCCCCGCACGAGGAGGTGCACGACGAGGTCGCGCTCGCCGTACGGGTGCGTCCGGAGCACGAAGGCCTCTAGCCGTTCGGCGCGGGTGTCCACGGCGCGAAGGTAGCGCGACGGGCGAAATCCGTCAGGCGCCCTTCAGGTCCTTGAGGAGGCGGTCGCACTCCGCCCGGACGTTGTCCTCGCGGGCGTCGGTGGTCTTCGCGCAGCGCTCGAACTCGTCGCGAGCGTCCTTCGCCCGGCCCTGCCGCACCAGGGTCTTCGCGTACTGGAGATGAGCGTCCGCGGCATCGGGACAGCTCGCCGCGTACTTCCCGAACGCATCGACGGCCGATGGTAGATCGTTCCGCTCGGAGTAGATGGTGCCGAGCTGCCTCCATCCCAGGCAGTACTTCGGATTCAGCGCGAGGGCGGCCTTGATCCGCTGCACGCCCTTCTGTGCCTGCCCGGACTTGTAGAGAGCCCAGCCGAGGTTCGTCTCGGCGACCACGCGCTCGCGGTACAGATCGTTCGAGAGCGCAAGCTCGAATTCCTTGACCGCCTCCGTGTACCGGGCCTGCGTGAGGTAGAAGGCGCCCAGGTTGTTGTGGGCCTCCGCGAAATCCTTGTCGAGCTCGATCGCCTTCTTGAGCTCGGCCTCGGCTTCCTGCGGCTTCCCTATCGAATAGGCGTAGAGAAGGCCCATCGCGTTGTGCACCTGGGGCACGGAATCGTCTTCCTCGTTCGCCTGCCGGTACTCCGTCAGGGCTCCCTGCGGGTCCCCATTCTGGAGGAGCGAAGTCCCCAGGTCGTAGTGGATCTCCGCTGCGTGGCGGCGCTGCTCGGCGCTCGGGCCGCTGCAGGCCGACAGAAGGAGCGCGAGCGGGAGCACGAAAGCCCCGAAGAGCCGCGCGATCGCTGCCAGCGAATCCTGCTGCCGCGGGATCGAGGCCTTCGACACCAACCGCTGCTGCGTCGGCGCGCGGAAGGCCGGCAGCCTCGATAGCAGCTCGTCGCGGCGCTCGGAGGAGAGGGAGGCCCACCCCGCCGAGTCGAGGATGAACCCCATGCTTTCGGCGAAGTCGAGCGCTTCCTCGACCTTCTGCGGAAGTCCTCCGTCGTCGACCACCTGGTCGGGCGTGTAGAGGACGTTGTCGCCGCTCTCCAGGAAGGTGAGCGCGATGACGACCTCGTACCCGTGTCCCACGTGCGAGGCGACCACCGCCGCCTGCGCGGCCTGCGCCGACTTCCCGGGGACCTGCACGAGAGGCTGGTTGGTCGACTCGTACAGGCCGACGATCGAGTCGCGGGCGACGGAGACGTGGGTCCGGGTGGGGTCCTCGTTGAACATCAGCTCTTTCCTATCCGATGGCGCGGCCTTCTAGCCTCCGTCACTGGCGACGCCCCCAAAGCGGGCTCCTCGGTTGGATGCTGCGGCCTGCGGCCTCCGCGACTGGCGACGCCGGCAAAGCCCGGCTCCTCCTGCGGCGGATACGAGAACCGGGCGTAGGCGCTGTGGGCGTGGATGGACTCGAAGCTCTCCGCCGACACCTCGAACCGGGGGAACGCCGGCTGCGCCTTGAGGCGGGTACCCACCTCCCGCACCAGATCCTCGACGAACCGCGGCCGCGAGTAGGCCCGCTCCGTGACGTACTTCTCGTCGGGCCGCTTGAGCACGGCGTAGAGGTCGCAAGACGCGCACGATTCCACGAGGGAGATGAGGTCCTCGATCCAGAAGAACTTCGCGAACCAGACCTTCACCCGGATGACGCTGCGCTGGTTGTGCGCCGAGCGCTCGCTGATCGCCTTGCTGCAAGGGCAGAGGCTGGTGACCGGGACCTCCACGCCGACCCACAGGTCCGCCTTCTCCCGGGCGGCACTCATGGTCCGGACGCTGGCGCCGAACGTGCACGCATAGTCGACGAGCCCCGCGGCGCCCGTCACGGGGGCGCGCTTCTCGATGAAGTACGGAAACCGCACCGTCACGTGAGCGGCGGACGCATCGTGATCGCGCCTGAGCTCGCTGCACAGCTCGCGGAACTTGCGGATGTCGATCTCGCGCCGGTGGCGGTTGAGCAACTCGACGAAGCGGCTCATGTGCGCGCCCTTGCGCTTGTGCGGCAGCGACACGCTCATGTCGATTTCGGCGACGGTGTGCTGGATGCCCTGCTCCCGATCGCGGACGCTGATCGGATAGCGCAGCCCGGTGACGCCGGCGCGCTCCAGATCGAGCTTGCGCGGGTCCTCCTCGCTGTGCACGTCGCGCAGGGCGACGACATTCGGTAATGGTCGTTGCGCCTTCAACGCACCTCCAACTCGCCGCGGACGATGACGGTTGCCGACCCGCCGACATAGGCGCGGACGGGATACGGCGGCTCGTCCGGTCGCAGGGCGATCTCAATCTTGCCCGGCCTTCCCACCTCGTCGCCCTGCAAGAAGTGGAGCCCACGAGGAAGCGCGCCGGGCAGGAGCTCCTGCAAGAGCAGCGCTAGATGCCCGCAGGCGCTTCCGGTCACCGGATCCTCGTCGATCCCATAGAAGGGAAAGAATGCGCGCAGGGCGGCGTCGATCCCAGGCTTGGGGGCGAGAGTGAAAGGAACGAATCCGGCCACCCCCAGCCGCTTGCCGATTGCGTCGAGCGGGCGCGGGTCCGGTCGCATCCGCGCGAGGGCCTCCCGGTCGCGGACGCAGAAGTAGAGGTTCCCCTCCTCGCTCTCCGCCTTGTGCGGCGGGATGCGCGGATCGAGCGCCTCCGGGACGACGTTCATGGCGGCGAGGGCGTCGGCTGGAACGGGCTGCGGCCGGAACCGCGTCGGCGGTGTCTCGAACAGGATCCGCAGGACTCCCTCGTGGCGGGAAAGCTCGACGCGCTGGACTCCGGCCTTGCACCCGAAACGGAGGTGGACGACGCCCTCGGGACCGACGGCGATCCGTTTCGCCTCGTCTACCAGCACGTGCAGCGTGGCGAGCGTCGCATGTCCGCAGAATCGCACTTCGGACAAAGGCGTGAACCAGCGCAGGTGGAAGTCGGTTCCCGCATTGCGCCGCGAGGGGACGGGGAACGCCGTTTCGCTGTGCTTCAACTCCGCGGCGATGCGCTGCATCTCTTCGGCGGAAAGGGTGGCGCCGTCGAGGACGACACCGGCGGGGTTCCCCCCGAAAGGCCGGTCGGAAAAGGCGTCCACGACGTAGCAAGGCAGTTTCATACGCCCCTCGCCTCGGCTCCCCAGATGATCTTGTGCATCTGCAATTGCAAGCGCGCGGGGCGCTCGGAGGCGAGGAGCCAGCGCGCCAGGTCCTTCGGAGCGACCTCGCCGAAGCTCGGCGAGAAGAGGACCGGCACGCGGCCCCAGAGGCCGAGCCGATCGATGACCGACACCGCCCAGCGGAAGTCCGCCTCGCCGCACACGACCACCTTGAGCTCGTCTCCTTCCCCGAGCGCCTCGAGCTCGCGGAAGTCGCGGTGCTGCTCGCCGGATCCCGGGGTCTTGAGGTCGACGATCTTCTTCACCCCGCGCGGGATCTGGTCGAGCGGCCTTTGCCCGTGCGTCTCCAGGGAGACCTCGTATCCGCGCTCGAGCAGCTTCCGGCAGAGATCGGGGAGCTCCCGCTGCAGCGTAGGCTCGCCCCCCGTGAGGCAGACGAAGCGGGCCGGATGCCGCTCGACCTGGGCGAGGATCTCTGCCAACGGCAGGTCCTTCCCGCCATGGAACGCGTACTCGGTGTCGCAGTACCCGCAGCGCAGGTCACACCCGGTGAAGCGGACGAACACGCACGGCTTCCCAGCGTGGGTCGATTCGCCCTGGATGCTGAAGAAGATCTCGGTGACCCTCACGCGGGCGATCTACTCGGTGGAACGACCCTGCGCAACGCCGACAAGGCGGGTCAACCCGCGGAGTCGGGCCAGGGAGCGCCGAGCCAGCCGGTTCGCAGCTCGATGGCGGAAGCCTCCGCATGGGCGCTCGGTACGATGGTCGCGGTATCGCGCGGGGCGGCCGCGAGACGGGCGGTCAGCTCCGCGAGCTCGTCGAGGCGGAATACCGACAAGCGGACCTCCTGCCCGGGCGGGCCGCGGGAAAGGCGCCTCTGCATCTCGCTGCGGAACCCGTCCAGGGCGACGATCTCGTCTCCGGCCGCGAGGCCGGCCTCCTGCGCTGGAGACCCTTCCATGACGCCCGCCACTTCCAGCGACTGCCCCTTGTCGCGGAGCGCGGCGCCGAGATACGCGCGGGGAGCCGTATCCGGGGGCTCCGGCAGCCGCGCAGCCGCGCCGCCCTTGTCTTCCGGACCCGTGGAAGCGCGGAAGACCGCGGAAAGGCCGACCCCCGCGAGCGCTCCCTCGACGTCGAGCTCTTCCGTCCCCCGGATCGCCCGATCGAACCAGGGGCGCAGATCCTCTCCCGAGATCTCGGTCGCCGCCTTCTCCACGCCGTCCTCGGGTAGGCCCTGCCCGCGGCCGTGTCGCTCGAAGAGAAGCCGCATCACGTCGTCGAGCGACCGGGACCCCGAAGTTCGCCGCCGGATCTCCAGATCGAGCAGGAAGCCGACCACGCTGCCCTTCAGGTAATACGAGACGGTGGTGTTCGCGGTGCTCTCGTCCGGCCGGTAGTGCTTGATCCAGGAATCGTAGGACGCGAGAGCGAGCGGCGTCCGCGCCCTCCCCGGGGTCCGCCAGAGCTGCGTGATCCGCTCTCCCCAGATGGCGACGAACCGCTCCGGCGATACCAGCCCGGCGCGGCGGAGCGCGACCACCTCGTAGAAGCTCGTCAGCCCCTCCATCGCCCAGAGGAGCCTCGTGTAGTTCTCGCGCGTCCAGTCGTAGGGCGTGAACGCCTGGGGGCGGATGCGCTTCACGTTCCAGAGATGGAAGTACTCGTGCGCGACGAGCTGGAGGAAGTCCTCGTACGCGGCCTTCTGCACGAAGACAAAACGCGGGACGAGCAGCGCGCAGCTGCGCCTGTGCTCGAGCCCTCCCCGCCCCTTGTCGTTCAGATGCAGGAGGAAGAGATAGCGGTCCCGGAACGGAAGCTCTCCGTAGATCGCGGCCAGCGCCTCGACGATCCGCGTCATGTCCGGGATCGCCCGGCGAGCGTCGAAGTCGCCGCGGCCCCACACGACGAGCTCGTGCTGCACTCCCTGGACCGTGAAGGAGTGGGCGGAGTGGGAAGAGTCCGGACCCATCTCGAACGGGCTGTCCGCGAGCTCGTCGTAGTCGCCGGCGTGGAAGGCGCCTTCCCGCCAGGGCAACGCGACCCAGGTCCGCCAGCCGGCTGGCAGCTCCGTCTTCACCGTGCAGGGCTGTCCTTCACGTCCGACGAAGTACGCGCACGCCGCCGCCGGATTCAGGAACGCGTGCGTCGGATCGACGTGGTTCGTGCGGACGGTCAGCTCGAAGCACCCGAGCCGGTACGAGACGCGGACCCGGCGCGAACCTACGCAGGAGATCCGCCAGGTGTGCTTGTCGATCTTCTCGACTGCGAGGGCGCGCCCGGATTCGTCGGAGGCGGAAAGCCCGTCGACGTGGCGCTGGTGCTCGCGGATGAGATAGCTGCCGGGAGTCCAGACCGGCAGCCGGACGTCGAGCGATGCCTCGCCCCGCGTCTCGCACTCGAGAGCAATCTCAGCCCTGCGCGCCTCGGGCTGCGAAACCTTCAGCGTGTACGCGATCATGTCGCGCGGACTGTAATCTATCTCTGCACCGTCAACACGGGCTTGCTGCTCTGGGCACGGGCGAGGAGCACCTCGCTACCCTCGACGGGGGAGTTGCTCGCGAGGAGCCCGACGAACCGCGTGTACTCGCGCTTGACGCGGCGCGGGTACTCCTTGATCCGGTCGGGAATCTCGTCGACGAGCTTGTACTGCCGGAGCCGCTTCGGGCCGGCGTTGTACGCCATCAGGGCGTCGTCGCGGCTTCCGAACCGGCGCTCGAGCCAGCGGAAGTAGCGGACGGCGAGCCGCACGTCGACCACCGGATCCTGGCCCGTCTCGTAGTCGTCGCCTCCGACGTCGGGCTCACGGGCGCTGATCCAGGCGAACGTGGACGGCATGATCTGGACGAGACCGCGGGCGCCGCGCTCGCTCGTCGCCTGCATGTGGAAGCCGCTCTCGACCGAGACCATGGCGAGGACGAAGAGCGGGTCGTAACCGGCCCGGTTCGCCTCGAGAAGGACGGCCTCGCCGAGCCGCGACCTCATCTCGGAGGAGAGGGCGGGGGCGATCCGGGTGAGAAGCGCCTCGAGCTGCGCCTGGGTAAGCGTCGTAGGTGGCGAATCCTTGAGCTTTCTCTGGACCACCGGCAGCGGGCGGTCGAGGAGCCACACGTCGGCCGCGGCTCCCGCGACGACGAGCGCACCAGAGAGCAGAAGGAACGCGCGAAAGTTTTTCGCCGTCATCCGCCCGACGTCTCCTGGTTGGCCGTTCGCGCGAGGCGCCGCTCGAGCGCGTCGATGCGGTCCTCGATGGCCGTAAGCTCGGCCCGCGACGGCATTGCCAGGCGATCGAGTCCGCGGCGCACCGCGTCTTCGATCTGCGTCTGCATCTGCTGCCGGTGTTCGCGCAGCTTGCTCGCAATGTCGGCGAGGAGGCGCTGTGCGCCTTCCGCCGACAGAGCGCCTTCGTGCAACGACTGACCGAGCCGGGCGATCAACTCCTGCGCCTGATCCTCCACGGAGGACGCAGCGAGAACCGCCTTGCTCCACGACTCCTGCACAGCGGTCCGTAAGTCGGACATGGTGCCCCCGGGGTGAGAGAAACGGCCGAGGCCAGAATGGCCGGAACACAGACAGGCTAGCAGCCGCTTGCTGCGGCCCACAAGCACCGGTGTCGATTGATGTCTGACAGCTGTCTTACCGCTGCTTTACAGGCTTTCTGTTCGTTCGCGGACCTGGTGCGATGTGGTCGTGGAGCGGTGCCACGACCACCTGCGCGCACAAAAAGATCAAGCCGTAGGAGGCTCGGTGCTGCTCGCCTCGGCGCGATCCCTCCCGTTCGGGAGCGGCTCTGTGGCAGTCCGAGCGATCTCTTGGATCCGCTTTCCGAACTTCTCGATCTCCAAGCCAAGGTTGGCGATGGAATCCCGGGTGTCCGTCTTGGCGCCGGCGAGGAACGACTTCAACTCGACCTGGGCGCGATCGCCCACGAGATCGAGGAGCTTGCGAGCTTCCGTCTCGAACTCCTTGGCCCGCGCGGTCGCGCGGCTCTGTGCTGCGTGAAGCACTTCCTGGACGCGATTCTGCAACTCGTTCAACTGACCCGACGTGAACATTTCCGGCCTCCCTGTGACGCGCTGCGTGATGACGGGTATCTGTCTAATGCACTGCGTCGTCCGCGTCAAGCACGACGCCTCGCCCCAGAGGCAGGGGGCTCTACGGAGCGGGTTCCGCCCGCGACGCGCGAACGCGGCCAGGCGAGAGCATCCGGTATACAGTCTGGATATGGACGGCGCACAGATCTCCACCTTTCCCCCGCCTCCGCAGCCCACGGAGAAGGCGCCCGTCCCTGCGCTTGCCCCCGTTCCGGCCCCCGAAGCCGTGCCGGCGCAGTCGCTGAACGACGCCCGGTTCTTCATCAATCGGGAGCTCTCCTGGCTCGCGTTCGACGAGCGGGTCCTGGAGGAGGCCTGCGACCCACAGGTCCCCGCCCTCGAACGCCTCAAGTTTCTCGCGATCACCTCGTCGAACCTCGACGAATTCTTCATGATTCGCGTCGCGGGCTTGAAGCAGCAGCTCGTCGGCCACGTCGAGGAGACCGGGCCCGACGCGCTCACCCCCGCCGAGCAGCTCACCGCCATCAGCGCCCGTTGCCACGCCATGGTGGCGCGCCAGTACAAGGCGCTGATGCAGGACGTGCTCCCGAACCTGGAGCGCGCCGGCGTCCGGCTCCTCCGCCATGGGAAGCTCTCGACGGAAGCAGACGCCTTCGTCGACGAGTACTTCTGGCGGGAGGTCTTTCCGGTCCTCACGCCCATCGCGCTCGATCCGGGCCATCCCTTCCCGCATCTCCGCAACAAGTCGCTGAACCTCGCGGTCCGGTTCTCGGCGGGGACCCCGGGGGGGCGCCTCCGGTACGGGATCATCCCGGTCCCGAGCGTCCTGCCCCGGCTCGTCGAGGTGCGCGATTCCGGCCGGCGCAGCTACGCGCTCCTCGAGGACGTGATCGCCCGCCACGCCGCCCAGCTCTTCCCCGGGATGCCCATCGAGGGCTGCTACCCCTTCCGGGTGACGCGCAACTGGGACATCTCCATCGACGAGGAGGAGGCCGAGGACCTCCTCGTCACCATCGAGCGCGAAGTGCGCCGGCGCGACCGCGGCAGCGCGGTGCGCCTGGAAATCGCGGCCCAGGCCGAACAGCCGATGGTCGACTACCTCGTCCGCGCCCTGAAGCTCGGGCCCGGAGACGTGTACCGGCCCGACGGGCCGCTCGATATCCCGGACCTGCTTTCCCTTCTCGGCCGCATCGAGCAGAAGGAGCTGCACGACGAGCCCTTCTCGCCCGTCATCCCGCCCCAGATCGGCGACGGCGAGCGCGATCTCTTCCGGCTCATCCGCGAGCGCGACGTCCTCCTCCATCATCCCTACGAATCGTTCGATCCGGTGGTGAGCTTCATCGAAGCCGCCGCCGACGACCCGGCCGTCCTCGCCATCAAGATGACGCTGTACCGCGCGGGCAAGGACTCGCCGGTGGTGCGGGCGCTGCAGCGGGCGGCCGACAACGGCAAGCAGGTGACCGCGCTCGTCGAGCTGAAGGCCAGGATGGACGAGGAGGCGAACATCGTCTGGGCCCGCGCGCTCGAGCAGGCGGGCGTCCACGTCGTCTACGGTCTCATTGGTTACAAGACACACAGCAAAGCCGCCCTCGTCGTGCGGCGGGAGAGCGCGGGCCTGCGACGGTACGTGCACCTCGGCACCGGGAACTACAACCCGGTAACCGCGCGCATCTACTCGGACCTGTCGCTCTTCACGGCGAAGGAGGACTTCGGCGCCGACGCGACGTCGCTCTTCAACCTCCTCACCGGCTACTCGAAGCCGATGGCGTGGAAAAAGTTCAAGGTCGCCCCGCTCTCGCTCAAGGCCTCCGTCCTCGAGCTCATCGAGCGCGAGGCGCAGATCGCGTCGCAAACGGGCAAGGGGCGGATCGTCGCCAAGATGAATTCGCTCTCCGAGCCCGACGTGATCAAGGCGCTCTACCGCGCCTCGCAGGCCGGAGTGCAGATCGACCTCGTCGTCCGGGGCGTCTGCGTGCTGCGGCCGGGCATCCCGGGAGTGTCCGACCGGATCCGCGTGACGAGCATCGTCGACCGGTTCCTCGAGCACGCGCGGATCTGGCACTTCGAAGCAGGCGGGAAGCGGGAGATGTTCCTGGCCTCCGCGGACTGGATGCAGCGCAACTTCGTCCGCCGGGTGGAAATCGCGTTCCCGGTCGACGATCCGGCCATCCGCGACCGGATCTTCGACGAGATCCTCGCCATCTCGCTCTCCGACAACGTCAAGGCCCGGATCCTTCGTGCCGACGGGACGTACGAGCGTGCCCCGGTTGCGCCGGGTGCGCCCACGGTCCGCAGCCAGGAGCGTTTCATGGCGTTCGCGCGGCGCGCCTCTTCCGCGGCCGAGGCGCCCGTCGCCGCCGCGGACGTGTTCCCCAACCAGCGCCGGCCGGAGCGCCGCCGCAAGAAGCGGACGCTGGCATGAGCGCGTTCGTCACCGCGGTGGCGCTCTCCGTTTCCGTCTTCGCCGCGGCGGCCACGCGTTCGCCCTGGAGACAGATCGCCCCTGGCGTGGAGAACGCAACGGTCGCCGATCTAGGAGGCGACGCGAACTGGGCGGCGAAGGTCGTCCTGGTCGATCCGCAGCTGGTGCAGTTCGCCATCCGGTTCGATGCGGCGAGGCCGACCCTCAAGGAATGGCGGGCGCGTTTCCCATCGGCCATCGCGATCATCAACGGCTCCTTCTACTCGAGCGATTCGGCCGAGATCCGGCCCACCTGCGAGCTCGTCCAGGAAGGAAAGCGCGTGAAGGGAGCCGGGTGCCTGCGGCAGGACGCGCTGTACTTCGGAGCCCGGCCGAAGAACGCGCCGCCTGTGGTCGCTAGCATCGCTCCCACCCGGCCCGCGGCCTCGCCCTCTTCGCCGCGATTTCTCGCTCCTTCCGCCTTCCGCGCCGACGACTGGGTGGAGGCGCTGAAGAGCTTTCCCGCCCTCGTGCACGAGGGCACCCCGGCCTGCAACGGCCCCCATTACTGTGCCGAATCGAGCAGGACCGCCGCCCTGGGACAGCTCAGGGATGGCAGGATCCTTCTCTTCGCCTCGCAGTGGCCGGCGGTGCGCCGCGAAGTCGGACGGTGGCTGTCGGACGCCCTCGGCGCGGTCGAAGTGCTGAACCTCGATGGAGGCCCGGAAGCGACGCTCGCCCTCCACGGCGAGCCGCTCGAGGACACCATCGGAACGAACGGCCGTGGCCTCCCGCTCGTGTTGGTGGTCCTCCCGCCGTAGCCAGTCCGGAGACTTTCCCGCCACCCTCCGGATCCGGCTGTTTCTGTTGCAATCTCCGCTTTTTTCGGATACTTGAGCCGCGGCCAAGCGGGCAGCCGCTCATCGGGCGTCAAAATCTTGCTCCATGACCAGCTTTGCGGTCTTTCCGGATGTCATCGGACTGTCACGGGGCCACAGGAGGTAGATGCTGCTCACGGGGTTTGCGCTGGTCTGGCTGACGCTCCTTGCCGCCTACGGCATCCGCGTCGCCCTCGCGGGCCGCTTCGCGCACGCACGCGCCCAGAAGGAACCGGGTAGTCCCTTTCTGGGGCGGTTTTTGATCGAATTCGGTTACTGGGCTTTCTCGCCGCTCGAGAAGGCGTGCCTTCTGCTGGGAGTCACTCCCAACCAGCTCACCGCGGCGTCCCTCGCCGCGAGCCTCGGCGCCGCCTTGTTCTTCGCGCTCGGCGATCCCTCGGTCGCGGGTGCGCTGGTGATCCTCTGCGCCATCTTCGACGCGCTCGATGGGATGGTGGCGCGGGCCCGCGGCACGGCTTCGGATGCGGGCGAGCTCATCGACGCCGCGGTCGATCGGTACGCGGAAATCGCGACGTTCGCGGGCATCGCCGCCTATTACCGGACCTACCTGCCCGGCTTCTGGCTCGCGCTCGCTTCGCTGGGAGGCGCCCTCCTCGTCTCTTATGCCAGGGCGAAGGGCGAGATCAGCGGCATCGACGCACGGATGGGCGCGATGAATCGCGGCGAGCGGGCCATGTATCTCGGCATCGCCGGGCTTGCCGCGCCAGTCGTCTCCTCCTGGCTGGAGCCCTCCGCCTCGGCGCCGCTCTACCATGCCCTTCTCGCCACCCTCGCGCTCATCGCGGTGATGGCGAACGCGACGGCCGTGCGGAGGTTCCTCTTCATCCACCGCGAGCTGCGCAAGCGAGACGGCCACGTCCCCGAGCCGCGGACAGATCCGCTCCACGGATGGATGAACCGCGCCACCGTGGCTTCGGTGATCGCCACGGTGATCGATTACGGGACGTTCACCGCCCTCGTCGGCATCGCGGGCGTCTACACGGGGACGTCCCGCGCGCTCGGCGCGCTCCTCGGCGCGATCACCAATTTCACCGTCAACAAGCTCTGGACCTTCCGTACTGGAGGGGACTCGGTCTGGCACGAGGGCCCCCGGTACGCAGCCATCTCGCTCACCTCGCTATTGCTGAATACCCTCGGCGTCGTCCTCCTCACCGACGGGCTGCACTGGAATCCGCTGCTCGCCGCCGCCGTGGTCGGCACGCTGGTCGCCGTGGGATGGAACCTTCCGCTGCACCGCCACTTCGTCTTCCGGCCGAGCCGCAGGCCCAGGCTCGCGCTCCTCGGGGCGCTGGCCTCGGCGACGGCGGCGGTGGCAGTCCTCTTCGTCGCCTATGGCATGCCCTCCGCGGAGGAGAGCGTGCACGGCTTCTCCATCCACGCGGACGACGCGGCCCCTTCGGGGAGCGCGAGCTTCCTGCCCAAGCTCCGGCCGGAGGCGTTCTACTCGGAGAGCTACTCCTTCCTCTTCTCCGCCGAGGATGGCACGTTCGTCCGGGTCCAGTTCCTCGTTTCGAACGGCGGGCTCGAGGCGCGCGGCAAGGCCGCGGCGCGGGCGGTGATGGTGCTCCCCGACGGCAGCACCGTCGAGGACGCCGACACCTTCGATCCCGAGCAGTGGAACGTCCTCTCCGAGGGCGCCATCGAGATGGGCGCGCACAGGCTCACCATGGGCCCGGACGCGAGCCATCACGTCCATTTCGGCGGGAAGAAGTTGGTGGTCGACGCCACCGTGCTCCCCGAGACGAAGCCGCTCCGGCCCGGAGGCGGAAGGGTGGTCTTCGACGCGAGCGGCCGCGCCGTGTTCGACCAGACCATCTTCGCCTTGCGGAGCCGTTTCGACGGCAGCGTCTGGAGTCCCCGCCGCGGCAACAAGCGCGTCAAAGGCTACTGCTACGCGGACACCTCCTACAGCACGGTGCCTGCCTACAAGAGCGCTTCGCTCTGGCTGCGGATGGAGGCGTTCGACGATGGGTCGGACGGGACCGCGGCCCTCGCCGTGCTCTTCCCGCCGCAGGGAACGCTCCGGCAGCCGGAAGGCTGGCTCTACACGAGCAAGAACGGCAAGACGGAAGTCCGCTCGAGCGAGGTGAAGGTCGCGTTCGAGGATCTCCGCCACGAGCCTGGCGGGCGGTTCGAGTACGACGTCCCGCAGCGGATCATCGCGGTCGCGCGGGGCGCGGAGGACGAGCGCGTCACCTTGACCTTGCAGGCCCGCAGGCTCCTCTACAAGGAGGACGTGCTGGGCGAGATGGGGCCGCTCTCCCGGCTCCTCGTCAGCACGGTCGCCGCACCCATGGCCTACACATACGAGAATGGCTACACGCTGCGCATCGAGCGCAAGGGTGAGCCCGCCGAGGTGCGTAGCGGCACGGCGCTCACCGAGTTCTCCTACGCCAACAAGCCGTCGCAGCTCGCGGCGGCGTTCTAGAAAACTAGCTCGTTGCCGGCGTTTGGTGGACCGTTGTACACGGTTCCCGCGACTGCCGTCCCTTGGAGGGTCGGGCTCCCGGAAACCAAGCCCGGCGATGGGCTTCCTAACCAGCGAGGGACCATCCGTTGAAGCTCACCGCCCCCCACGTCGAAACCGCGATCCCCGGTCCGCGCAGTCAGGCGATCGTCGCGAAGGAGCAGCAGCATCTCGCACCCGGCCTGCAGGGCTTCGCCCTGACGAGCGGCATCGCGGTCGAGCGGGCGGAAGGGTCCGTCATCGAAGACGCCGACGGGAACCGCTTCGTCGACCTGATCGGCGGCATCGGCACGAATTCGCTCGGACATTGCCATCCCGCCTATCGCGAGGCGCTCCACGCGCAGGTCGAGAAGGCGACAGTGGGCTCGTTCACCTCGCAGGCCCGGGCAGACCTCATCTCCGAGGTCGCGGAAATCGCTCCGAAGGGCGTCGACCGCCTGCAGCTCTACTCGAGCGGCGCCGAGGCCGTGGAAAGCGCCTTCCGCCTGGCCAAGAACGCCACGGGCAAGTTCGAAGTAGCCGGGTTCTGGGGCGGGTTCCACGGCAAGACGATGGGGACCCTCGCCGTCAACGGAGCGGGCAACCAGAGGACGTACGGCCCCGTACCTCCCGGCCATGTCCTGCCGTACGCGAACTGCTATCGCTGCCCGCTCGGGCTTGCCTACCCGTCCTGCGACGTCGCCTGCGCGGACCTCGCGCGCAAGCAACTCGAGCATCAGACTACGGGCTCATTGGCAGCCGTCATCGTGGAGCCCATGCAAGGAACCGCCGGAAACGTCATCCCGCCGCCGGAGTTCGTCGCACGGATGCAGACGATGGCGAAAGACCACGGCGCGCTCTTCATCGCCGACGAGATGATCACGGGCTTCGGCCGCACCGGGCGCTGGTTCGCTTCGGAGCGCAGCGGCGTCGTGCCCGACCTCGTCACCCTCGGGAAGGGTTTCGGGTCCGGCTTTCCCATCAGCGGCGTCCTCGGCAACCGCGACGTGGTACAGGCGAAGCCGTGGGCGAACCCGAGCGGATCTTCTTCCAGCTACGGCGGAAACCCGCTTGCTGCCGCCGCCGCTCTCGCCACCATCCGGACCCTGAAGCGCGAGAACGTGTTCGCGAACGTCAAGCGCGTCGGCGCCGCCATGCTGGCGGAGCTGCGCACCTGGCCGGACCGGCTGCGCTGGGTGGGGGACGTTCGGGGCGAGGGCCTGTTCCTCGGCATCGAGCTCGTGCAGGATCGCAAGTCGAAAGAGCCGCTCGCGAAGAACGTCTGTCAGGAGATCTTCCGGGAAGGCCTTTCCAGGGGGCTCCTGGCGATGAGCTACACCCACGCCATCCGGCTGCAGCCCGCCCTCACCATCGAGGAAGATCTCGCTCTACAAGGACTGGCCCTCTTGCGGGAGGCAATCGCGGCGGTCGCTCGTCGCCACGGAGCTGGATGACGCCTGTACGCGACAGCGGCCCCCGGAAGGGAGACCGCTTCTGGGACAGGCTCTCGGCCGCGTCGGTCGAGCGGCCCTGGGCGCTGATCGCTTGCGGCGCGGCGCTCTTCCTCCTCTCCATGCCCTTCGCCGTGCGCCTTTACGGCGACCTTCGCACCGACCTCCGGGAGCTTCTCCCGCAAGGCGCGCCCGCCGCCGTCGGCCTGCAGGAGCTGGAGAAGCGGATCGGCGGGCTCGCCTCGCTCGCGGTGGTGGTCCGGACGGACGACCTCAAGGCGGGAGAGCGGTTCGTCGACGCGCTCGCTGCGAGCCTTCGCGCGCTGCCCTCGTCGATGGTGTCTGGCGTCTTCTATCGCATCGACGAGGAGCGCGACTTCTTCGAGGCGCACGGGGCGCTCTACGCGGAAGAGAAGGACCTCGTCCAGGTGCGCGACGCGCTCGTCGCCCGCAAGACAGAGGCCACCCGCAAGGCAAATCCGCTGGTCGTCGATCTGGACGAGGAGGAGCCGGCGAAGGCCGACGAGAAACCGGCCGCGGCCGATCAGGCAGCGCTCGACGGCGGCCTGCAGCGGCTGCGCGCCGCGTTCAGCAAGGTCGACCACTACATCGACGGGTATCTCGCGGGCGAGGGCGGACGGACTCTCATCGTCCTGGTCAAGCCGCCGGGTTCCGCGGTGAGCCTCGACGACAACCAGCGCCTCTTCGGCACCGTCGAGACGATGGTCAAGGAACTGAAGCCGGCGAGCTTCCATCCCAGCATCCGCATCGGGTACGGCGGCGAGGTCCGCAGCGTCATCGAGGCGCAAGAGGCGCTCGTGCGGGACCTCCTCGTCTCCACCATCCTGGTTCTCAGCACGGTCGCGGTTGCGCTGCTCCTCTACTACCGCGCCTGGCGCGCCATCCCGCTCCTCGTCCTGCCGCTCTTCGCGGGCGTCGCGGGAACCTTCGCCCTCTCGCGCGGCGTCATCCACTACCTGAACCCGAACACGGCGTTCCTCGGGAGCATCATCATCGGGAACGGCATCAACGCCGGGATCATCCTCCTCGCCCGCTACTTCGAGGAGCGCAGGCGAGGCGCAAGCGTCGACATCGCGCTCCCCATCGCCCTCAAGACCACCTGGCTGGGAACGTTCGCGGCGAGTGCCGCGGCCGCGGCGAGCTACGGTTCGCTCGGAGCGGTGAGCTTCCGCGGGTTCAACCAGTTCGGCTTCATGGGTCTCGCCGGCATGCTCATCTGCTGGGTGACGACGTACCTCTTGATGCCCCCGCTCATCGCAGTCGCCGAACGGGTGCGCCCGCTCCGGGAGCGCCGCCGGTCGCGGATCACCGGCTGGGTCGCGGCGCCCTACGCGCGGATGCTCACCACGTATCCCCGCAGCGCGGTGATCGCGTCGCTGGTATTGACCGCGCTGGCCGTCGTGGGCCTCGTCCGCTTCGCCCGCGAACCCATCGACTACGACTTCCGCCACCTCGGCAGCCGCGCGGGGCTCAAGGACGGTGCCGCGTTCTGGGACAGCCACGTCGACGCGGTGCTCCAGTCGTACCAGACGCCGACCGTGGTGATGACGGAGTCGACGCAGAAGGCGCAGACGGTAGCGTCTGCGCTCGAGGCCGCGAAGGAGAATCCGGCCTCTCTCGGCGACGTCGCCGGCCTTTCCGACGACGCCCGCAAGAGCGCGGCGGAGACGATCGATTCCGTCTCCACGCTGCAGAAGCTCGTTCCCGACCACCAGCAGCGCAAGATCGATCTGCTCCAGGAGATCTTCCGCATCGTCGCGCCCCCCGCGGGCAGCCCCGGGCTCATCGATGCCCGGGTCCTGAAGGCGCTGCCCGAAGACCTTCGCCCGACCTTGCTGCGACTGCGGGAGAAGACGAAGCTCGTCCCGGTCTCGCTCGCGGACGTGCCGCGGCGGCTCGTGCAGCCGTTCGTCGAGCGGGACGGTCACCGCGGGCGACTCGTGCTCGTCTATCCGACGCTGGAGACGGATTCCAAGCACGGCCGCGCTCAGATCCTGCACGCGAAGCTCGTGCGCGGCGTGGCGTCGAAAGTCGACCCGGGGTCCCTGGTAGCGGGTCAGATCGTGCTCACGAGCGACATCATCGACGCCATCACCGGCGACGGCGGGTTCGCGGCCCTGTTGAGCTTCGTCGCGGTCGCCGTCCTCACCATCGTTGTGATGCGGTCGCTTCGCGGCGCTTCCTGGGTGCTCGGATCGCTCTGTCTCGGGGTCCTCGGAATGTTCGGCGCCCTGGGAGCCCTCTCGTTGCGACTCAACTTCGTCAACTTCGCCGTCCTCCCCATCACCTTCGGGATCGGCGTCGATTACGCAGTGAACTTCTACCAGCGATATCGACAATCCGATTGCGTCGAGGATGCCGTCGCCGCCGCCGGCGGCGCCGTGACGCTCTGCTCGGCGACGACGATCATCGGCTACGCCACCCTGGTCACCGCCGACAACATGGCCATCCAATCCTTCGGCCTCACGGCGGTGATCGGCGAGCTCACCTGCTTGTCCGCGGCGCTCTTCGCGCTTCCCGCCCTTCTTGCCTTCGGCGATCGGCGGCGCACCGACCGTGCGCCGGAGGCGCCGCGAGTCGCTCCCACGCCCGCTCCGGCCGCCCTTCCCGCCGAGCCGCGACGCGAGGCGCAGGGGCTGTGAAAGCGCTGGGACTGCGGGACCGCGCCCTTACGGCTCGGCGCGCGCATCCCTTCTTCCGCATCGGCGTCCCGCTGTTCTCCTTGATCTTCCTTCTGACGATGAAGGCGCTCGGAGGGCTCGGGCCGGAGCACGTCGCGTTCGTCGTCCTCCTGCTCGGGTTCGCCTTCTGGTCCGACAAAAGCCGCAGGATCGCTCGCGTCGTCTATCCGTTCCTCCTCTGGGCGCTCGTCTACGATTCGATGCGCTGGTACGAAGACTTCATCCGCTCGCCGGTCATCCACGTCCGCGAGCCGTACGCGTTCGATCTGCGCTTCTTCGGGATCCATACCCCGCAGGGCATCCTCACTCCGAACGAGTGGCTGCAGATCCACACCAGCAAGGCGCTCGACCTCGTCTGCGGGCTCGCCTACACGCCGTTCTTCTTCATCGGGGAATCGATAATTCTCGCGCTCTACTTGTTTGCCAAAGGGCAGAGCCGGCTTGCCGAGCGATTCGCCTGGGTATTCGCCTGCGCGAACTTCCTCGGGTTCAGCCTCTACTACATCTACCCGGCGGCGCCCCCCTGGTACGTCGCGGCCCACGGGTTCCTGCCCGACCTCTCCGTGCGCGCGTCGCCCGCGGGGGCCATCCGTTTCGACCAGCTCGTCGGGCTGCCCATCATGCAGGGCTTCTACGGAAAGAGCGCGGACGTCTTCGGCGCGATTCCCAGCCTCCACGTCGTGTACCCTTTGCTGGCGCTCATCTACGGATTCCACCTGCCCCGTTTCCGCGTCGTGGCCGTCTTCTATTTCCTGCTCGTTTGCTTCAGCGCCGTGTATTTGAACCACCATTACCTGCTCGATCTGCTGGTGGGATACACCGACGCGCTTCTGGTGATGGCGGCCTTTCGCCTCTCGCTCGGACCGGTGGTTCCCGCGAGCGAGCCCTCTGCGGAACCGGAGCCCGATCGCGTTCCCGCTTAGTGCCTCGACGCGGCGCGCTGGGCGTCTTTGCCGGTGGCCTGCTCGAGCGTGAGGCCGTCCCGCTCCAGCAGGTTTGCGAGGCCGCTCTCGATCCGCCGCGGTAGCGACGGCCCCTCGTAGACGAACGCGGTGTAGATCTGCACGAGGCTCGCTCCTGCCCGGATCCGCCGGTACGCGTCCTCCGCGGATCCGATCCCGCCCACGCCCACGATGGGAGTCTTTCCCCGCGTGCGCAGGTACAGACGCGCGCAGACCCGTTCGGCGCGGGTACGGAGCGGCAGGCCCGAAAGACCGCCCGACTCGCCGGCCGAAGGCTCCGAGTCGACGCCTGCCCGCGAGAGCGTCGTGTTGGTGGCGATGAGCCCGTCGGCGCCGGCGGAGACCGCGGCCGCTGCCATGGCGTCGAGGGCGTCGTCGGGCTCGTCGGGCGAAAGCTTCACCAGGATCGGTACCCGGCGCCCGTTCGCGGCAGCGAGAGCGTCGCGATCCCTGGTGAGGGTCTCGAGGAGCCGGCCGAGCGCGTCGGCGGACTGCAGCGCGCGGAGGCCGGGGGTATTCGGGCTCGAGACGTTCACCGCGACGTAATCGGCCCGCGGCGCGAGCGCACGGAACGCCGCCAGATAATCGTCCGCCGCGCGCTCGTTGGGGGTCGCCTTGTTCCGTCCGATGTTGATGCCCACCGGGCCCGGCTGGGGCGGAAGAGCCGCGAGCCGCGCCGCGACCGCCGCGGCTCCTTCGTTGTTGAAGCCCATCCGGTTGATGAGCGCTGCCTGCGCGGGCAGCCGGAAAAGCCGTGGCCGCTCGTTCCCGGGCTGCGGGAGCGGCGTGATCGTTCCCACCTCGACGAATCCGAAACCGAGCCGGAACCATGCCGGGACGAGGACCCTTCCTTTGTCCATCCCCGCGGCGAGCCCGATCGGTGAGGGAAAACGCAGCCCGAATAGTGTGCGGGCGAGCGGCCGATGCCGCGGCGGGCTCCCCGGGAGCCTCGTCCAGATACCCAGCAGGGCGGCCGCAAGCTCGTGGGCCCGCTCGGGGCCGAGGGCGAAGAGGAGCGGCCGTATCAGCCGGTACACCAAGGCACACTACCTCGACAGCGCATCTCATGAGACGCGCTCCGCGGATCGTGGTTGCGTGGGTTCGTGCGCGCCGCGACAATGAACGGCTTGGACGTGGACTCCGGACAACGGCCGCTCGCGGCCCCGCCGCAAGGAACCCAGGATCTCCTCTTCGAGGCGGCGCGGCGGCTGCGCCGGTGCGAGGCGGCGCTCGCCCGTTTCTTCGAGGAGCGTGGCTTCGCGGAAGTGATCCCGCCCGCCCTGGAAGCGGCCGAAGTGTTCGCTCTCGCCTCCCCGCACGGAGAAACCGGTGCCCTTCGCGCGGTGGACCGACACGGCCATCTCCTCGCCGTGCGCGCCGACTTCACGGCGCAGGTCGCGCGCATCGCCGCCACCCGCCTCGCCCGCGTGAGTCCTTTGCGGCTCTACTACCGGGGGAGCGTCATCCGCGAGACCGCCGCTGAGACGGGCACCGCGCGAGAGCGGCTGCAGGCCGGATGCGAGCTCGTCGGCGTCGAAGGGCCGGAAGCGGACGCGGAGATGCTGGAGCTCGCGGCACGTTCGCTCCACGTGCTCGGGCTCGCGCCGGACAGCGCGCGGATCGCCGTGGGGAACGTCGACTACTTCTCCGCGCTGATCGAGGCGGCAGGCGTGTCCCCCCGGCTCGCGCGCTCCCTGACCGACGCGATCGATCGGAAGGACCTGTCCACCCTCGCGGCGCTGTGCACGAGGGAAATCGAGGCTGGCAAGGCGCGCGACGCGATCCTGATGCTCGCTCAGCCGCCGAGGCCCGAGCGGGAGGCGGGCGCCTTGCTCCAGCGGGCGCGCGACGTCGCTCCGTCTTCCCGTGCCGTGGCCGCGCTCGACCGGCTGGCGAAGGTGCTCGCCGGAGCACGCGCCATCGCCGGCGACCTGGAGGTCGATCTGGGGGAAGTGCGCGGGCTCGGCTACTACACCGGTCTCGTCTTCAACCTGTACGCGTCCGGCGCGCCGCGGGCGGTCGGCGGTGGGGGGCGGTACGACGGTCTGCTCGGGAAATTCGGCGACCCGCGCCCTGCCGTCGGGTTCTCGCTCGATCTCGACGCTCTCGTTCCCCTGGCGAGTCCGGCATGATCACCGTCGCTCTCCCCAAGGGCCGTACCTTGCGTGCGACGCTCGAGCGGTTCGCGAAAGCCGGCCTGCACCCCGAGGAAGACGTCTCGCGGACGCGGCGCCTCATCGTGCCGGCGCGGGGCGCCGACGCCCGCTTCGTCCTGCTCAAGGATCCGGACGTGCCGTTGTACGTCGAGCGCGGAGCCGCCGATCTCGGCGTCTGCGGCCTCGACCACCTGCTCGAATCCGGAGCCGACGTGCTCTCTCCGCTCGATCTCGGATTCGGGAAATGCCGGCTGTGCCTCGCTGCGCCGCGCGGATCGGCGATCGCGCGCGGCTGGGCATCCGGGGAAAGCGGCGCCGAGCCGGGACGGAGCCTGCGCGTCGCGACCAAGTATCCGGCGCTCGCCGCCCGCGCGTTCGCCCGGCGCGGAGTGCCGGTGGATCTGGTTCGCCTGTCGGGCTCGGTCGAGCTTGCCGCGGTGGCGGGCCTCTCGGATGCCATCGTCGATCTCGTCGAGACCGGCCATACCCTCGAGGAGAACGGACTCGTCCCGGTGGAAGACATCCTGCAGGTCAGCGCGCGGCTGGTGGTGAACCGGGCCGCGTATCGGCTCAAGATCGAGGAGCTTCTGCCGCTCCTGGAGCGGCTCTCGTGACCGGTTCGCTGCGGATCCTGGATCTGTCGGACGCCGCCCAGAGGGCCACGGCCGTCGACCTGCGCGCCTCGGCGACGACGAGCGCTGCGGTCGTCGAGGCGGTCTCGCGCATCGTCGCCGACGTTCGCAAGAGGGGCGATGCCGCCGTGCGAGAGCTGACCGCGCGCTACGACGGAGCCGACCTGGAAGATCCGTTCCTTTCCGTTGCCCAGTGGGACGCGCTCGCGGCGCGATGCTCGCCCGAGGTCCGGCAAGCGCTCGAGCGCGCGGCGGAGCGGGTGCGGACGTTCCATGCGCCCGAGGTACCCGCGAGCTACGAGCAGCGGCTCGCGTCCGGCGCGGTCCTCCGCTCCCTCGCGATCCCGATGCAGCGCGCGGCCTGCTACGTCCCCGGCGGCCGGGCGGCCTATCCGTCCACCGTCATCATGACCGCGGCGGTAGCGCGGCTCGCCGGCGTTCCCGACGTGATCGTGACGACGCCGCCGAAGCGCGACGGCTCGATTCCGGTGGAGGTCGCGGCAGCGGCGCGCATCGCGGGCGCGACGAGAATCCTTCGCGCCGGCGGAGCACAGGCCGTGGCGGCGCTCACCTTCGGCACCGGGCGGATCCCGCGGTGCGACGCGATCGTCGGCCCGGGAAATGCCTACGTGACGGAGGCGAAGCGCCAGCTCTCCGGAGAGGTGCGCATCGACTCGCTGGCCGGGCCTACCGAGGTCGTGATCGTCGCCGACTCGACGGCCGACCCGCGCCACCTCGCCGCCGATCTCGTCGCGCAGGCGGAGCACGATCCGCTCGCGCTCGCGCTGCTGGTGACGCCGGATCGGTCGCTCGCCACGCGCGTGTCAGAGGCGCTCGCGATCGAGCTGCGCGAGCGCCCCAACGCGATCGCCTCGCAGGCGCTCGATGCCCGCGGGGCCGCCCTCCTCGTCCGCACGCTCGACGAGGCGCTCTCCTACGCGGACGACCTCGCCCCCGAGCACCTCGAGCTCGTCCTCCGCGATCCGCGGGCGGCTCTCGCGAAAGTCCCCCGGGCCGCCGCGGTGTTCCTCGGGCCCCATGCTCCGGTTCCGGTCGGCGATTATCTCGCCGGACCGAACCATACGCTTCCCACGGCGGGGACCGGCCGCTTCTCGTCGCCTCTCTCGGCGAGCGCGTTCGTCCGGCGGCAGAACGTCATCGAGTATTCCGCCGCGCAGCTCGCGGAGGACGCCCCCGCCATCCGCGCCCTCGCCACCGCCGAGGGGCTGCACGGCCACGCCAGATCCGTCGCCGTACGGGAGGAGAAAGCTTGAGCGCTCCTCCGGAGAGCTTCATCCGCAAGACCGTCCGGCCGCTCGCGGCGTATGGGCCGCCCCGCGATCCGGCCCCGGTGCCGCTCCATTTGAACGAGAGCCCGAACGACGTCCCCGAGGACGTGAAGCGCGCCCTCGTCGAGAAGCTCTTCCGCTCCGACTGGTCGAAGTACCCGATCACGGACGGCGCCCGCCTCTCCCGGACGCTCGCCGGGAACGCGGGCGTCGATCCCGCCGGGACGATGGTCGGGAATGGATCGAATGAGCTCCTCCAGCTCCTGCTCTTCGCCACTCTCGAGCCCGGAGATCGGGTGGTCGTCGGCGCGCCCTCCTTCGCTCTCTACGCGCTGCAGGCCCGGGCGCTCGGGGCCGAGGTGGTCGAGGTGCGGCTCCGCCAGGGCGACGGCTCCTTCCGCTTTCCCATCGACGAGATCGCCAAGGCGGCGCGCGGAGCGAAGGTCGTCCTCCTCGGCTCGCCCAACAACCCGACCGGGACGACGATGACTGCGGCGGACGTCGAGCGGCTCGTCACCTCCTGCGACGCGCTGGTCGGGATCGACGAGGCTTACCGCGACTTCTGCGGGCAGGACTTCGCGCCGCTCCTCGCGAAGCATCCGCGGCTCGTCCTCTTCCGTACCTTCTCCAAGGCGTTCGCCGCCGCCTCGCTGCGCTGCGGCTCGCTGTTCGCGGCGCCGGCGCTCTGCGCGGAGCTGCGCAAGGTGCAGCTGCCTTACAACCTGAGCGCCCCGACCTGCCTCATCGCGGGAGAGCTCCTCGCCCGTCCCGAGCTCGTGGAGGAGCGCGCGCGACTGGTCGCGGCAGAGCGCGAGCGGATCGGCGGGGCCTTGCAGGACCGCGGTTGCACGGCGCATCCGTCGGGAGCGAACTTCATCCTCTTCGAGCAGGACGCGCGGCCCCCGCGCGAGCTGCACGCCGCCCTCTTCCGGCGCGGCGTCCTCATCCGCGACGTGTCGAGCGCAGAGGGCCTGGGCAGGGCCCTGCGAGTCAGCATCGGCGCGCGCGCGGCGAACGACGCGTTCCTCGCCGCCCTCGAGGCCGAGCTGTGAGCTACGCCGCCGTCCGGGCAGTGATCTTCGACGTGGACGGCGTCCTTCTCGACGCGCGCGCGAGCTACCACGCCGTGGCGGAAGAGGCGGCGCGGCGGGCGGTGCGCGAAGTGCTCGGCCGCTCGGAGGCGCCCTTCGATCGCGCCCGCGAGGTGCCCCTGTTCAAGGCCGCGGGCAGGTTCAACGACGACTGGGAGATGGCGCGCGGGATCGCGATGCTCCTGCACCTGCGCGAGAGCGGCGACGCGCCTTCGATCGGCGAGTTCCTCGGCCGCGCCGGCGGGCGAGGGATCGCGGGTCTCGTGGAAGCGTTTCCCGAGGCGGCCTCCCGCTATCCGCAGGCACGCCTTGCCCGCCTCTGCGGCGCGCTCTACGGAGGCCGCTCCCACTGCCGCGAGCTGTTCGGATTCGAGGCGGCGGAAGCGATGGAGGACGCGCCTGATCCCGGGTACTGGGAACGGGAGACGAAGCTTGCGGATCCCGCCCTCCTGCGACGGGTGGCGACGAAGTTCCCCATCGGGATGTACACCGGCCGCAACCCGAGCGAAGCGGCGCTCGCGCTCGCCCGCTGCGAGCTCCACGTCCCTCCGGAGCTTTGCTGGGTGGCGGACGGGAGGCCGCGCAAGCCGGACCCTACCGGGCTCGAGTTCCTCTGCGGGAAGCTGCTCGGGACAAACGGACAGGCGCTCTTCGTCGGCGACACGGCGGACGACGAAGAAGCCGCCCGCGCGGCGCGTGCTCGCGGGGCGCCTCTGGTCTACGCTCACGTGGCGGCGCCCGGAGAGACGACCAAAGTCCTGGAAAGGCTGCTCGCCGAGACAGGAGCCTGAAGGATGGCACGCGCTGCAACCCTCGCGCGCAAGACGAAGGAAACGGACCTGCGGGTGAGCGTCGATCTCGACGGCGACGGCGCCGCCAAGGTCGAGACGGGGATTCCCTTCTTCGATCACATGCTGGAGACGCTCGCCAAGCACGGAGCGCTCTCGCTCGAGGTGAGCTGCAAGGGCGATCTGCACATCGACCAGCACCATACGGTCGAGGACACCGGCATCACGCTCGGGAAGGCCATCGATCAGGCGCTCGGCGATCGCAAAGGGATCGTGCGCGCGGGCTGCTTCTACTTTCCCCTCGACGAGGCGCTGGCGCGGAGCGTGGTGGATCTCTCCGGCCGATCCTTCTTGCACTGGAACGTCGATCTCGATCAGGGTCCGCGCAGCGCGATGGACGTTTCGGTGCTGGAAGGCTTCTTCAAGGCGATTGCCGACGGCGCGCGCGCGAACCTCCACATCGACCTCTTGACCGGGCGCGACTTCCACCACGGCGCCGAGGCCGTCTTCAAGTCGTTCGCCAGAGCGCTGCGCCAGGCGGTGTCGATCGACCCCCGGGTCACCGGCATCCCGAGCACCAAGGGGATGCTGTGAGCCGCGTCGCCGTCGCCGACCTGGGCCTGGGAAACCTGGGATCGGTCCTGCAGGCCATCGTCCGCGCCGGAGGCGAGCCGCGGCTCGCGTCCAGGGCCGACGAGATCGCACGCGCGGAGCGGGTCATCGTGCCAGGCGTCGCCGCCTTCGGGCTCGGGATGGAGCGAGCAGGCGCCCTCGGCCTGCGCGACGCTCTTCGCGAAGCGCTCGCCCGCAAGTCGCCGGTCCTGGGCATCTGCCTCGGGATGCAGATCCTCTTCGAAGAGGGTGAGGAGGATGGGCTTCGCCCAGGCCTCGGGCTTCTCCCCGGTCGCGTCACTCGGATTCCCGATGGCGTGCAGGTTCCGCACATCGGGTGGCAGCAGCTCGTGTGGAGCTCGGACTCTCCGCTCGCGAAGGGAGGCCAGAAGCCGCTCTGGGCGTACTTCGCGAATTCCTACCGCTGCCAGGCGCCCGCGCAGTTGACCCACGCGATTGCGGACCACTCGGGCGTTTCCATCGCCGCCGTCGTCGGGCAGGGCACGCTCTTCGGCGTCCAGTTCCACCCGGAAAAGAGCGCAAAGGACGGCGAGGAGCTGCTCGCGCGGTTCTTGCGGCTGCCGCCCGGAGCGCCCGCGTGATCCTCTTCCCTGCCATCGATCTCCTCGAAGGCCGGGCCGTCCGGCTGCACAAGGGCGAACGGAAGAGCGCTCGCGCGTACAGCGAGGATCCTCCCGCGCAGGCCCGGGCCTTCGTTGCGGAAGGGGCCGGGTATCTGCACGTCGTCGATCTGGACGCGGCGTTCGGCGAGCAACGCCAGAGCGCCTTGATCGGGCAGATAGCGAAGGCCGCCTTTCCGGTTCCGATCCAGGTCGGCGGCGGCATTCGCGATCTGCGCGCCGCGGAGGAAACGCTGGCCGCCGGCGCCGCCCGGATCATCTTCGGCACCGCCGTCGTCGAGCGCCCTGCCCTCGCCGGCGAGGCCGTCGCGAAGTTCGGAGCAGCGCGTGTCGCCTGCGGCATCGACGTGAAGGACGGCAAGGCCGCCGTCCGCGGCTGGACGGATGCGGCAGGTTCCGGTGCCACGGACCTGGCGGGAACGCTCGCGCACCTCGGCGTCGAGTGGCTGATCGTCACCGCCGTGGCGAAGGACGGGACGCTTACGGGATTCGATCTGGCGCTTCTACGCGACGTGTCCGAGGCGGCCCCAGGAGCGAAGCTCATCGCGAGTGGCGGCGCGGGAGATCTCGTGCATCTGCGCGCTCTCGCGGCGGCGGGCATCGAAGGGCTCGCCGGGGCAATCGTCGGAACCGCGCTGTACGAAGGCCGCTTCGGCATCCGGGAAGGACAGAAGGCGCTCTCGTGCTGACCCGCCGGATCATCCCCTGCCTCGACGTGAAGGACGGCCGGGTGGTCAAAGGCGTGCGTTTCGAGGAACTGCGCGACGCGGGAGATCCCGTCGAGCAGGCGCGCGCCTACGGCCGGGCGGGAGCGGACGAGGTCATCTTCCTGGACATCAGCGCCTCGCTGGAAAAGCGCGGCACCCTGGTCGCGCTCGTCGAGCACGTCGCGCGCGAGCTTTCCATCCCGTTCGGCGTCGGAGGAGGAGTGCGCACGGTGGCGGACGCGGAAGCGCTCCTGCGCGCGGGGGCGGACAAGGTGTCGATGAACACGGCGGCGCTCGCCGATCCGGCGCTGCTCACGGCGGTCGCGCGGCTCACCGGATCGCAGAGCGCCGTCGTCGCCATCGACGCGAAGAAGAGGTCCGACGGAAGCTACGAGGTCCATTCCCACGGCGGGACGAGGCCCACCGGCCTCGATGCCGTCGAGTGGGCGCGCGAGGCCGTCGATCGCGGCGCTGGCGAGATCCTCCTCACCAGCATCGACCGGGACGGGACCGGAGCCGGGTTCGAGCTCACGCTCACCGCGGCGATCGCGCGCGCCGTTCCGGTACCCGTGATCGCCAGCGGCGGAGCCGGAACGCCCGCGCATTTCGCCGACGCCTTCGCCGCCGGCGCCTCGGCTGCGCTCGCCGCGACGGTCTTCCACTTCGGGTCGCTCTCTGTCGGAGGCGTGAAGGAGGAGTGCGCTCGCCGCGGATTCCCCATGCGCTGGCCGCTGGAGGGCATCGCATGATCCGCCCGGACGAGCTGACCTATGACGACCGCGGCCTCGTTCCCTGCATCGTCCAGGACGCGGCGACGGGCGAGGTGCTGATGCTCGCCTGGCAATCGCGCGAGGCCCTCGAACGCACTCTGTCTTCGGGCCAGGCGACGTTCTGGAGCCGCTCGCGCAACGAGCTTTGGGTCAAGGGCGCGACGAGCGGCAACACGCAACAGGTCCGCGCCGCCCGCACCGACTGCGACCGCGACGCCGTGCTCGTCCGCGTCACGCCCGCCGGACCGGCCTGCCATACCGGAGCGCGCTCCTGCTTCTTCGAGTCCCTGGGACCGGACGTTCCGGAGGCTCCCGGAGAGACGCTGGCCCGGCTCGAGCAGATCCTCGCCGCCCGCCGGGCGGAGCCGCCGCAAGGCTCGTACACGGCGAAGCTCTACGGCGACGAGAACCTGCGGCACAAGAAGATCGGCGAGGAAGCGACGGAGCTGGTGATGGCCGCGATGCGCGGCGACAAGAAGGAGATCGCCAGCGAAGCTGCCGATCTCCTCTACCACGTGCTCGTGGTGCTGCAGGCCCGTGGGCTGTCGCTCGCGGACGTGACGGCCGTCCTCCGCGAGCGCGAAGGCAAGCGGCGCTAACAGGCCTCGACGCGCTCCTCGACGGAAGGCGCGGCGACCCGCTTGAGCCAGCACTCGCGCCAGTACGGCAGGATCGCGCGCGGGCAGAAGTAGCGCGAGAAGCTGTGCTCGCCCGAGCAGACGACGTTCTCGAGCGTCACGCAGTCGCTCTTCATCTCGATGATCGCGCCGGTGTGGTCGTCGATGATCCGCTCGATCCTCTTCTTCACCCGGTACGTCTTCCCGCAGAACGGCAGCATCTCGCGATCGAAGTAGAGCCCCCGGTGCTTTCCCTCGCGATTGAGGGTCGTCTCGATCTCCTCGGGGGACTTCACCTGTACCCAATCGCCGGGCTGGAGCCCGAGCGTCGGGTGCTTGGGAGAGGCTGCCGTGTCTCCCTGCAGCGGCGGTCCGCCGAGGAGCTTCAGCTTCAGGAGCGGCTGTTCGACGGCCGCGCGCGCGAACACCTTGACGAAGGTGCCGAGCGGGACGTTCCCGGAGGTGTACTCGCGGACGTAGGGGCGGGGATCGAACGTTCGCAGCCGCTCCGACGCCCGGAGCAGCTCCGTCGCCTGGCAGCGATAGCGATCCCCACGCTGGCGATTCGCGTCGGCGACCCAGCGCAAGGTCGGGTAGGAGGGATCCTCGCTCTCGGGAGCGCTCACGGGCCTGAGCGACTCCACCGGCCTCAGCCAACGTTCCTTCCAGAAGAGGCGGCATTCCGCCTGGCAGCCCGCATGGGCGCGCCCGTCGCAGCGCAGATCCCCGAGCAGGACGGCATCGTTCAGTCTGCGGCTCCCGGTCTGCGCGATGGTGTCGCAGATCTTGTCCGCGCGCTTGTCGACGACGAACCGCCGGCCGATGTACGGCAGCATCTCCGGCATGAAGGGCAGCGCCTCGAGGGCACCGCTGTCGTCGAGCGTGGCGAGGATCTCGCCGGCGCTCCGCACCTCGACCAGATCCCCTGCCACAAGGCCGCGATGGACCATGTTCGACTCCGCGAAAGCGGTGTGAGCGAAACAGTATTGATGCTATATTACACATAGACCGCCACTTCGCGAAAACCGCGGGGCGCGTTTTGCGAAAGGGGTCCCCTTGGCGAACGAGACGCCGATCGTGCTTGGCAAGTTCGCGAATTCACGCCCGATTCCGCGCGTGAGCATCGGCCTTCCCGTTTACAACGGCGAAAGGTATTTGCGGCAGTCGATCGATTCGATCCTCGCGCAGACTTTGCAAAACTTCGAGCTCGTGATCTGCGACAACGCTTCGACCGACGGGACCGCTCGCATCTGCGAGGAGTACGCGGAGCGCGACGGCCGGGTCAGGTACTTCCGGAATGCGCGGAACATCGGCGGCATCAACAACGCGAACCTCACTTTCGAGCTCTCCCGCGGTGAGCTGTTCCGCTGGGCGGCCCACGACGACGTCTGCGCCCCGGCTCTCCTCGAGCGCTGCGTGCAGGTGCTCGACGAGAGGGCCGACGCGGTGGGCGTCTACCCCGGGACGGTCAACATCGACGAAGAGGGGATCGAGACGGGCAGCCGCTACGGAAAGGAGGGCACCGCGACCCGGGCGCACGCGCGCTTCCGCGAGCTCTCCTACCGGTACCATCCTTGCGAGCCGATCTACGGCGTCATCCGCTCCGAGGTGCTGCGCAAGACGCGGCTGCAGCAGAACTACACGGGGTCCGATCGCGCGCTCCTCTGCGAGCTCGCCCTGCACGGCCCGTTCGTCCAGATCCCGGAGCCGCTCTTCTACAAACGCTACCATCGCGGCAACCAGTACAAGGACTGGCGCGGGCGGATGGCGTGGTTCCTGCCCGATCTGCAGAAGTCGGGAAGACCGACGTTCCCGAACTGGCTGCAGCTCTTCGATTACCTGGACACGGTGCGCCGGGTACCGCTCTCCTTCGCCGAGAGGCAGCTCTGCCGGCTCTGGATCTCCCGCTGGGCGCTTACGCAGTCGAAAGGCCTCGCCTGGGATCTCGTCTCGGCCGCGCGCATGCTCCTTCATTCGCGCGAGTGGCGGACCCGGACGTACTCGGACACCGAGCGCTGGGAGTGACTGCTACCTGAACCGGCGCAGCTCCTTCACCATCACGATCGCGTCCTCGCCCTCGTCGACGTAGTAGTTCGG
Organism: Myxococcales bacterium; assembly: GCA_045802855.1. Lineage (GTDB taxonomy): Bacteria > Myxococcota > Myxococcia > Myxococcales > 40CM-4-68-19 > VBKO01. Next base: position 54,345 of record JBJMQD010000036.1, read on the forward strand.
CCGCACGCCGACCGCGCGGTAGTCGAATCCGCGGTACAGCTCGATCGCCCCCACGTTGCTCCGTCGCACTTCCAGCGTCATCAGCGTCGCTCCCGCCTGCAGCGCGCGGCGCTCGGTCTCGCTCATGAGGAACTTCGCGATGCCGCGCCGGCGGTGCTGCGGATCGGTCGCGACGTTCAGGATGTGGACCTCGTCGTGCACGAGCCAGAAGATGAGGAAGCCCGCGATCCGCTCCGTCGCCCGGCTTCCCGAAGCGGAAGTGAGCGGCTCGATGCACACGAGGATGGTGCTCCAGTCGTGCTCGAGCTCGCGGCGGAAGAGCTCCGCCGACCAGGGATGCTTGAAGGCGGCGCGCTCGATCTCCATCACCTCGTCGAGATCGTCCGATCGCATCCGCCGGATCTCGAAGCGGGGGCGCGCGCGGACCGCCATGTCAGTGCGCCTCCGCCGCACCCGCATCGGCCGCTTGCTGCGCGCCGGGAGCCTTCGCCACTGGGAGACCGTCCACTTTGCTCCCGGCGACGGAGCGCCCGTCGCCTTCGAGAGGATCGAGGATGCGGACGTCCGCCTTGCGGCGCAGATCGGCGAGCAGCCCTTCGAGCAGCCGCTCGTATTTCTCCCGCCCGAGCTGCTGGCGCATGCGGCCGCGGTCGGCTCCCGGCGACGCGCGGATCGCCTCGTCCAGCTCGGCGTCGCGGACCTGGGCAGCGAGCTTGAGCCGGTTGTCGAGGTACCGGGAGACCCGCAGGTCGCGCGCCAGGACGAGCGCCACCTCTTCCGACGTCATCTGGATGCGGGCGAGGAAGCGGTCATAGGCTTCGGCGGTAGGAAAGCGCGAGCGGAAGCGGGCGAGCGCGCCTTCCACCTCGGCGTGGTCGAGATCGAAGAGCCGCAGCCGATCGACCTCGGCGAGGATCACCCGCTCCTCGATCAGCCTGCGCAGCGACGCCGCGAGGAGCGCTCGATCCGGGTCCGATTCCGCCGCCTGCGCGCCCTGGTGCTCGACCAGATGGATGCGCGTCTCGGCGACCAGCTCCGACAAGGTGATGGAGCGTGCGTCGACCACCGCCACCACCTCGTCGACCAGCGTCCGCTGCGGGGTCTGTGCCGGCGCCGCTGCGGCGGAGAGGAGCAAGGCGAAGACGGCCACGGCGCGCACCTGGAAATCGTAACGACCACGGGGATCGCTGGTCAATGAGAGCGATCTCATTCGTTGACCACCCCTCCTGGGGTGGTTACGGTAGCCCGCGCCGTGAAGGACCCTTATGCCACGCTCGGAGTCTCGCGAACGGCCAGCGCCGAGGAGATCAAGAAGGCGTACCGGAAGCTCGCGAAGAAGCTCCATCCGGACATGAACCCGGGAGACAAGAAGGCGGAGGAGCGCTTCAAGGACGTGTCCGGCGCCTTCGACGTCATCGGCGATCCGAAGAAGCGCGCTCTCTACGACGAGTTCGGCGACATCTCCCTGCGCAGCGGGTTCGACGAAGCGAAGGCGCGCCAGTTCCGCGAATACCGCCAGGCGGCGGGAGCCGGGGCGGGCCGCGGCGGTTTCCAGGGATTCGAGGAGATCTTCGGCGGCGGCGCGGGCGGCGCCGGGTTCGATCCCTCCGACTTGAGCTCGATGTTCGGCGACCTCTTCAGCGGTGGCGCGCGCGCGGGGCGCGGGCGACGGACGCGCATCGAGCCCGCTGCCGGCGAGGACGTCGAGGCGTCCATCGAAGTGGACCTCCGCGACGCGGTCCTCGGCGCCGAGCGAGAGATCACCCTGCAGAAGCCGGGCTCCACGGAGACCTCGCGGCTCAAGGTGAAGATCCCCCCGGGAGTCGAGACCGGATCGCGCATCCGCCTCGCCGGCCAGGGGTCGCCGGGAGAGCGCGGCGGCGCCCCGGGTGACCTCTATCTGAGAATCACGGTCCGGGCCCATCCCACGGTCCGGGTAGAGGGGCGCGACCTGCTGCTCGATCTGCCCATCACGGCGCCGGAAGCGCTCGAAGGTGCCGAGGTGACGGCGCCGACGTTCGAGGGTCCGGTGAAGCTGAAGATCCCGTCCGGCTCGCAGAGCGGCCGCAAGCTGCGGCTGCGCGGCCGCGGACTGCCGGCGCTGCGCAGCGGTACGGGAGGCGCCGGCGCCCCTCGCGGCGACCTCTACGTCGTCCTCCAGATCATCCTTCCGCCCGATTCTCCGCAGGCGCGGGAAGCGGTGCGGGCGCTTTCCAGGCTGTACGACCACGACGTGCGGCGCGACGTCTCCGTTTGAGGACAAATGGGATTTCTCGACAAGCTCGGAATCGGCGGGACCAGGGAGGAGCGCGAGGAGCGCGGGGTCAAGAAGCTCCTGAAGAAAGCGACCGAGAAGTTCGGGCCGGTGGAAAACCGGCAAGGAGCCATCGAGGAGCTGGGGAAGATGCGCTCGCCCCGGGCGGTCGAGGCGCTTCTCATGCGCTACACCATCCGGATCGATCCCGGCATCACCGACGACGAGGAGAAGCAGCGCGTCCTCGCCCTCATCCGCGAGGCGGGACCGGCCATCGCCGCCGGGCCGGTGAAGGCGTTCATCCTCTCCCGCGACGAGATCTCCTGGCCGCTCAAGGCGCTCTCGGATCTATTGCCGCAGGAGGAGGTGCTGCGGTTCCTCATCGAGGTGCTTCGCAAGACTGGCAGCGAGTACAGCCGCGTGCCGGAGAAGAAGGTGCTGCTCCTTCGCGCCGCCGCCGCCCATGCCTCGCCCGACCTCGTGCCCGTCCTCCTGCCCTTCCTCGACGACATGGAGGACGAGGTGCAGATCGCCGCCGCCCACGCGCTCGCGGCCCAGACCGACGAGCGCGCCCGCGAGCCTCTCTTGCACCGCTTCCTCGCCGCCCACGAAGCCTCGAACGCCCGGGTACGCGAGGCGCTCGCGGGGCTGCTCGCGGACACCGGCTTCGACGTGAAGGGCTACACGCCGAAGGTCGAGGCGGCGCTTCCGGCGGCGTACAAGCTCGACTCGAAGGGCCGCGTCGTCCGCAAGTGACGGCTCAGCGAAGCCGCTTCTGCACCGCGCCCGCCACCATCTCGATGGCGATGTCGTTGAGGCCGCCGTGCGGGATGATGATGTCGGCGTAACGCTTCGACGGCTCGACGAAACCGAAGTGCATCGGACGCACGGTGCGGAAGTACTGTTCGACCACGCCGTCGAAGTCGCGGCCCCGCTCCTTGATGTCCCGCGAGACCCGGCGCAGCACCCGCACGTCGGCGTCGGAATCGACGAACACCTTCACGTCGAGGAGCTCGCGGACCGGCTCGAGGGCGAGGACCAGGATGCCCTCCAGGATGACGACGTCGCCCGGATTGACCCGCAGCGTCTCGCCGGTGCGGGTGTGCTGCGTGAACGAGTAGACCGGCTTCTCGATCGGGTTCCCTGCCCGAAGCTCGGTGAGATGGCGGACGAGAAGCGCCGTGTCGAACGCGTCCGGATGATCGAAATTGAACCGGGCGCGCTCCTCCAGGGGCAGGTCGGCGAGATCGCGATAGTACGAATCCTGATCGAGCACCGCGACGGGATGGTTGCCGAGGCGCTCGACCAGCCGGCGCGCCACGGTGGTCTTGCCGCTTGCGGTGCCGCCGGCGATGCCGATGGTGAGCGGCTGCACTTCGTCCTGCTACACCGGGGCCGCAGGCGCGGCAAGCGCTTGCGCCCGTCGATCCGGCTCTGCGAGGATGCGA